>WQTS01000072.1 GCA_009786185.1 Bacteroidota bacterium | reverse complement strand
CGGGCGAACTGAACAACATGCCTACGCGCACGCCATCAGCGCCGTACTTTTCCATCAACTCAATCGGATCGGGGGAGTTCCCAAGCGATTTTGACATTTTGCGGCGTAGTTTATCGCGCACAATGCCCGTAAAATACACATCGCGGAATGGAATTTCGTGATGCCACTCTAAACCTGCCATGATCATACGCGCCACCCAAAAGAAAATAATTTCGGGAGCGGTTACCAATACTGCTGTTGGATAATAATATTTAATGTCTTTATTATCAGGGTAACGTATGCCATCGAATACCGAAAGTGGCCACAACCAGGAAGAAAACCATGTGTCCATTACATCTTCGTCTTGCTTCAAATCGTCTATTGAAAACTGGGCGCCAAAAAGCGAGACAGCTTTTTCGTAAGCGGCTTCTTTGGTTTTTGCCACAATAACCTCGCTATTAGGAAGGTAATAGGCGGGAATGCGATGCCCCCACCATAATTGGCGACTGATGCACCAATCTTTCACATTTTCCATCCAATGCGAGTAGGTATTTTTCAATTTTTCAGGGAAAAAACGAATGGTATCGTTCATTACCACATCTAATGCCGGTTTTGCCATTGCTGTCATTTCGCAGAACCATTGTAGCGATAACTTCGGTTCAATCACTTCATTGGTACGCTCCGAAAAACCCACTTTATTTACGTAATCTTCAATTTTTACCAAATTCCCGGCAGCTTCCAACAAAGGAATAATTTGCTTACGTGCTTCAAACCTATCCACTCCAATCAAAATTTCCGCATTTTCATTCAACGTTCCATTATCATTAAAAACATTGATGGAAGGCAATTTATGCGTAATTCCGATATGATAGTCGTTGATATCGTGCGCAGGAGTAATTTTCAATGCACCGGTACCAAATTCGCGCTCTACATATTCATCAAAAATTAAAGGAATAGAGCGATTTACTAACGGTACCAAACAGCGTTTGCCTTTTAAATGTTGAAAACGTTCATCTTCCGGATGCATACACACGGCAACATCGCCCAAAATGGTTTCCGGACGTGTGGTAGCAATGGTTACATACTCATTTTCAGTGCCTTCAATTTTATAGCGAATATGATACAGTTTCGATTGCACTTCTTGGTAGATTACCTCTTCATCGGAAACGGCGGTTAATGCCTTCGGATCCCAATTTACCATGCGTACGCCGCGGTAAATTTTACCTTTTTCGTACAAATCAATAAACACATCTACCACCGATTCGGATAAATCTTCATCCATAGTAAATTTGGTGCGGTTCCAGTCGCACGAAGCGCCCAATTTTCTGAGTTGTTGCAAAATAATGCCGCCATGTTTTTCTTTCCATTCCCACGCATGTTCCAAAAACTGCTCGCGTGTAAGTGAGTTTTTATCAATTCCTTTTTCTTTTAACAACGCCACTACTTTCGCTTCGGTAGCAATTGAGGCGTGATCGGTGCCGGGTACCCACAACGCATTGAAACCCAACATGCGCGCACGGCGAATCAACACATCCTGAATAGTGTTGTTCAACATGTGTCCCATGTGCAATACGCCGGTTACATTCGGCGGCGGAATCACAATAGTATAAGGCGGGCGTTCATCGGGAGTAGAAGCAAAAAATTGATGTTCTTCCCAAAATGTATACCATTTATTTTCAATCTCTTTAGGATCGTATTTCGTTGAAATTTCCATTGTGTTTTATTTCTTTTTATCGTCTTACCAACACCTCATCAATCATCCCATACTCCTTCGCTTCGGCAGCAATCATCCAATAATCGCGGTCACTGTCTTTCCATACTTCTTCGTAGGTTTTGCCGCTGTGTTGCGCAATGATTTCGTACAGCTCTTTCTTGAGTTTTTGAATTTCGCGGGCTTCAATTTCAATATCGGATGCTTGGCCTTGGGTGCCACCCATCGGTTGGTGAATCATGATGCGGGAATGGGGTAAGGCAAAACGTTTTCCTTTTGCGCCGGCACACAATAACACTGCTGCCATAGACGCTGCAATGCCTGTGCAAATGGTATGAATATCAGGCTTTAAATATTGAATGGTATCATAAATGCCCAAGCCGGCATATACACTGCCGCCCGGAGAGTTAATGTAAATTTGAATGTCTTGCTCTGCATTTTGCGACTCTAAAAACAACAACTGCGCTTGAATAATATTCGCCACATCATCGTAAATAGGAACGCCTAAAAAGATGATGCGATCTTTCATTAATCTTGAAAAAACATCCATTACGGCAATGTTCATCTGGCGTTCTTCAATAATATTCGGCGTTAAATAATTTTTAGCAATAGACTGATATTGCTCTAATCTTAAGCTGCTTATGCCGTGGTGTTTTACGGCGTATTTTTGAAATTCGTTTTTCATGTGGTTTATAGGTTTAATGGTTTATAGGTTCGAGATTCCTCGCTTCGCTCGGAATGACACGAGGCTTCTAAAAAAAGAGGTTGATGTCATTCCGAGCAGAGCGAGGGATCTCATTCAATTATTCCGTTTTCTTCTTCGTTGGCGAACGTCTTGTCTTTTTGGGTTTTTCCTCTGCTTCTGCGCTTTCCGTTACTAAGGGTTTTTCTCCCTTCTCCTTTTTCTCTTCTCCTTTCTCCTTCTTGTCCGCCTTCTGCTTTTTCCCTTCTACTTCTTTCCCCGTCATAAACGCCACAAACTGATTGAAATCTCCGGTGAGTTCTTCTATATTCATTTTCGATTGAAGCAGCTGCATCATTTTATGATCAAATAATTGGTCGTACAACTGTTTCACTTGTTTTTTATCTTTCACGGCTTCTTCTACCAACTGATTTAAGCGCTCTTCCACGTCCGCCAAATTAAATTGCATGAAATAGTTTTGATAATAGAAGTTGCGGATATGGTTTTTAATCTCATCTATCGTAACTTCAACATTCTCATCTTTTCCTAATTTGCTTTCTATCAGTTGCCATTTAAACGACTCGAGATATTTGTTCCACTCTTGAGCTAACTGTTCTTCGGTAATTTCAGCATTATTTCTAAGAATGAAACGTTTGATGAAATCTTCAGGCAACTCCATAGTAACATTTTGCATAATCAACAGGATAGCATCATTCATGAACTTTCTATCGGTTTCTTGCTTCCATTGTGCTTCAATTTGTTGCGCTGCAATTTTTTCAAATTCTTTTACTGAATTAATTGAGCCGTCCGGAAATGCTTTTTTGAAAAACTCCTCGTTCATTTCAGCTAAATTCACGCGACCGATGGAAACAATTTTCAGCTCAGCGCTACCGAGGTTGCTTTCATCAAAATTACCATCTTCTTTTTTTAAGAACTTTTTAAGATTTTCTTTTGAGATAAATAGTTCATTAAAAACAACATTTACGGTATCTTCTACTTTTTTACCGATGAACATTTTTTTTCCTTTTTCTGTTAAATCTTTTATAAAGAAAAATCCGTTCTCTTCTTCGCCCCATTTTACCGATACATAATCGTCATCTTCAACTACTTCAGGGTTAATATAATCGCCGTGGCGTCTTCTAACCTGATTCATATAATCTTCGACCTCCTCTTTATTGGCTTCAATTTTAAACGCTTTCATCAATGGCAATGCTGCGAAGTCTAACTCAAACTCGGGTTGCAGCGCAAATTCAAATGTAAAAACAAAATCTTCCTGATTATCAAAATCAACAGTTGATTTTTCTTCGATCAACATTGGTTCAAACATAATGTTGATATTATTTTTTTCAAGATAGCCGTATAGATTGTCGCTGGCTAATTTATTGACCTCATCGGCGATTAACGGTTTTTCGTAATTCCTCTTAATCAATCCCATAGGAGCATTTCCTACGCGAAATCCGGGAATTTGCGCCGTTTTTCTGTATTTTTTCAAGGCATTTTCTACACTTTCTGCATAATCTGCTTTGTTGACTTCGATACACAATTGTTGTACATTTCCGGTTGATTTTTCAGGTGTAATATTCATAGAAAAATGGTTTAAAATATTTTTAAATCAAAAACTTATCTTTTTTAGAAAAGAAGCGCAAAAGTACACATTTTTTTGAATGCCTGAACCATGGTTTCCACAAGATTATCAAAATTAACAAGATGAAATTTTATCCGAAAAATCTTGTTCATATTATTCATCTTAATAAAATCCCGGTTCAAGACTACGAACGAAATTTTTTCTATTTTTGCAGACTAAATAAAAATTAAGATGAATATAGATAATATTGTTAGGTATTCCGATGAGGAACTCCAGGAGTTTAAGACGCTCATCGAAGAAAAAATTGCAGAAGCTAAAAAAGGAATGGAAATCTATTTAGAGGCTTACAGTAATACGGGGAATGACACTACCGATACTTCGCCTACTTTCAAGATTTTAGAAGAAGGCAATCAAGTATTGTCTAAAGAAGAAAATAGCCGTTTGGCAAATCGTTTGGATAAATATATCAAAAACTTGGAAGCTGCTTTAGTGCGTATTGAAAATAAAACCTACGGAATTTGCCGCGCTACCGGTAAACTCATTCAAAAAGAACGCTTGCGGTGCGTACCGCATGCCACCCTTTCATTTGATGCCAAAGTAAATGAAAAAAAGTAGTGTAGCTTTACTTATTATCTTCTTTTTTGTAGCGATAGACCAAATTGTTAAAATTTGGGTAAAAACGACCATGTCCATAGGAGAAGCGTCTCCTGTATTGGGAAATTGGTTCTACATCTACTTCGTTGAAAATGAGGGCATGGCATTTGGACTCAGTTTCGGTGCAGGTATTGGCAAGCTTTTGCTTTCGCTGGTACGGATAGGCGTTGTGGGATTCTTAATATACTACTTGTTTGCGCTCATTAAAAAAAAACAAGCCGATTGGACTGTCGTTGTTATTCTATCTTTAGTTATAGCAGGTGCACTTGGAAATATCATAGACAGCATGTTTTACGGAATCATTTGGAATTATGCCCCGTTCCTTTACGGACATGTGGTGGACATGTTCTATTTCAAACTTTTTATGATCCCCGATTGGTTTCCGCTTTGGGGAGGAAGCTACTTTTTTCCTGCCATTTTTAATGTGGCAGATAGCTGTGTTACCCTTGGCATTATTGCCATCATTATTTGGAATAAAAAATTCTTTATTTCTAAAAAAGAAGAAAATATCCCTCAACCCTAATTGAATTTATCTTTCTAAAAACATTATATCATGGAAAAACCAACCGGAGTTATTCAAAAAATTATTGAAAGTTTACAGCAAATAAATGCATTAGATACTTATTCTCCCATCGAAAAAGATATTATCCTGCACAATCTCCGAGCGGCATATATGATTTTTCTTAATGTTCCGGCAAAAGAAGAAAGTGTGGAAAGTAGAGTGGAGCAGTTGTTTCAGGAATGCGGTATGAGGTATGAGGTACGAGGTGAGCGGTGTGAGGTGAGCGGTGAGCAGCAACCCGTAGGGGCAGAAAATCTTCTGCCCACAGAGGAAACAGAAAATCCTCTGCCCACAGCAGAGATAATTGAAGAAATAATAGAGGAAGAAATAATGGAAGGAGGAATAGAAGAAGTAGTAGAGGAGGAGAAAGTTGAAGAAATAGTTGAAGAAGAGATATTTGAAGAAGTCCCGGAAATTAAAGAAAAGGTAGAATCCGTCCTGCAATTAGAGCTACCGGAAGAGGAGCAACCACAAGAAGAGCTTGAAGAAATCGGAAAACGACCTCAACAAGTCGTTGAAGTCATTAAAGTCCCTGAAATCCTTGAAACCTCCACTACCTCAGCAGAACCTCTCCATGATGACATCTTAGAATTCATCCCCGACGCCCAACCCACTTTGTTATCCGAAGAAACCATAATTCCCAAATCCGAAAAAAAATCGTTGAACGATTTATTAACAGAAAAAAAAGACGACAACTCTTTGGGAGCAAAATTCCAACAATCTGTTATTCCCGATTTAACCAAAGCCATTGCCATAAATGAGAAATTTAGTTTTATTCGTGAGTTATTTCACAACAGCGGCGTGGATTTCAGCAATGCTATTCAAAAACTCAATGAATGCGAAAATATTGATGTTGCTTTTAATTTAATGGAAGAGTTAAAACATCAATATCTTTGGGACACAACCTCTTCGACCTATCTTTCGCTTTGCGATTTGGTGAGAAGAAGGTTCTTATAATACAAACAGGAATAATTGTAAACCCATATTTTCTATTTTTGCAAGTTCTAAATTAAAAACGTACTAATGAAAATTTCATTCAACTGGCTCAAACAATACATTAATTTCGATTTATCTCCGGAAGAAACAGGTAATTATCTAACTAATTGTGGATTAGAAGTAGAATCTATTGAAAAATTTGAAGCGATAAAAGGCGGGTTACGCGGCATCATTATTGGCGAGGTGCTTACTTGCGAAGCCCATCCCGATTCGGATCATTTGCATGTCACCACGGTAAATATTGGTGCAGAAACTCCGCTGAACATCGTTTGCGGCGCTTCAAATGTGCGTGCCGGGCTGAAAGTAGCGGTAGCCACCATTGGCACGGTGTTGCATGCCGGCGATGAGTCGTTTACCATCAAAAAATCGAAAATCAGAGGTGCGGCTTCCGAAGGAATGATTTGCTCTGAAAAAGAGATGCACTTAGGCGACAGCCATGAGGGAATTATGGAATTGAATGAAGAGGCTCAAATTGGACAACCTGCCTCAGAATACTTTAAAATAGAGGCAGATTATATCTTTGAAATCGGAATAACGCCCAACCGCAGCGATGCGATTTCGCATATTGGCGTGGCAAGAGACCTTTACGCCGCGTTAAAACAAAATAATATTCCTTGTTCAAAACCGCACCTGCCATTTATCGGCGATTTCATTCCAAGTAAACGAAAGCCGGCTATTGCCATTATTATCGAAAATAAAATTGCATCTCCAAGATACACAGGAATATGTTTGGAAGATGTAACGGTAAAAGAATCGCCCGAATGGCTCAAAAACAGATTGCTTTCTGTAGGTGTACGCCCGGTGAATAACGTAGTAGATATTACACAGTTTGTGATGCTTGAAACCGGACACCCGCTGCATGCTTTTGATTCCGATAAAATTGAAGGAAGAAAAGTAATTATCAAAATGTTACCCAAAGATACTATTTTTAAAACATTGGACGATAAAGAAATAAAACTGCACGAAGAAGATTTAATGATTTGTGATACAGAAAAGGGCATGTGCATTGCCGGCGTTTATGGCGGAAAGGATTCCGGAATTACGGAAGAAACTAAAAATGTGTTCTTGGAAAGCGCTTACTTTAATCCTGTTTTCGTACGCAAAACATCGAAAAGACATGGATTGAAAACAGATGCAGCTTTCCGTTTTGAGCGAGGGTGCGATGTAAATATAACCGTTTACGCTGTTCAAAGAGCTACACAATTATTGGTAGAATTGGCAAATGCCATAGTGGCTTCAGAGGTGATAGATGAGTACCCCACTGTGATTGAGCCGCTTACAATTTCTCTTTCTGTAGACGAAGTTGCAAAATTAACAGGTCAAAGTATTGACATGCAAGTTATTTCTACCATCCTCCTCAATCTTGGATTTGAAAATACTTCTATAGGCGAAAGTAAACTATCCGTTATCATACCCCCCAATAAACACGATGTTATACGACCTATTGACTTGATTGAAGAGGTATTACGTATTTACGGATACAACAATATTGAAATGCCTGATGAGATTCGATATTTCCAACACAGCAAACCGGAACCGACACTTCAAAAACTGCAAAAAATAATCTCTATTTACTTGGCAGATAACGGTTTCTTTGAAATGATGAACAATTCCCTTTCCAAGGGAGAGTATACTTCCATTTTTGATTATATTGATGAAAACGAGCGTGTTGATTTAGTAAACCCGCTGAGCAGCGAATTGAATGCCATGCGCCAAACCTTGCTTTTTTCAGGTTTGGAAACCATTGCCCGAAATCTCAATAACAAAAACAACAATCTCAAATTTTTTGAATTTGGAAAAACGTATCATCTTGTTAACAAAGAAACTACAGATGTGTTGCAACGTTATTCCGAAAAAGAAAAACTATCTTTGTTTGTAACAGGAAAAACGCACGAGGAAAATTGGATAGAACAACCTAAGGATTTGGATATTTTCTTTTTGAAAAATTTTGTTGAGAATGTATTGCGTAAATCCGGGGTGGAGGCATGGCACGCCATACCCCTACAAAATGAAAATACAATAACATTCATTGATGTATTATCGTATATTAATAACGAACAACCGATTGCAAAAATCGCCCAAATTCACCCCAAAACTTTAAAATATTTCGACATCAAAAAACCGGTATATTATGCTGAAATAGATATAGTACTACTTTTTGCCGAATATTTGAAACACAAAACTTTATATACGCCCATTGCTGCCACTCCGGCTGTGAAAAGAGATTTGGCATTAGTGGTAGATAAAAACGTAACTTACCAACAATTAGAGAACATCGCAACAAAATTCGGCTCTCGATTTATTAAAAGAGTATCATTATTTGATGTTTACGAGGGCGACAAACTTCCGGAAGGCAAAAAACAGTACGCTTTGAATTTTGTGCTGCAACATCCCGAAAAAACAATGACCGACGAGGAGATTAACAAGATTATGGATAAATTGGTGAGTGCATTTGAGCGGGAGTGTAGTGCAACATTACGATAAGGAGAAGGGAGAAAGAAGAAGGAAGAAAATCCCCTTCAAATTTTGAAGGGGTGTCTCGCGAAGCGAGACGGGGTAGTTTATATCAAAATCAAATATCATGAATATTCCCATCGCATCCGACCACGCAGGTTTCGACCTCAAACAATTTATCATTTCCAACCTCACCGATTTTAATTGGGAAGACGGAGGTTGTTATTCATCGGAAAGTGTAGATTATCCGGATTTTGCACACCCGTTGGCAGCCTACATTTCGGAATATCCTACGGAGAAAGGAATGCTCATTTGCGGTTCGGGCAACGGCATGCAAATGACGGCAAACAAGCATCCTAATGTGAGAGCGGCATTGTGTTGGAACAGAACGATTGCCTGTTTGGCGCGCTCGCATAATGATGCCAATATTTTGGTGCTCCCCGCGCGCTTTATCTCGCAAATAGAAGCTATTGAAATCATTACTGCTTTTTTTGAAACACCTTTTGAAGGCGGGCGTCATGCAAAACGGGTAGAGAAAATTAATCTGCCATGAATTTTTTTTCAAACTATTTAGAGACAAACCCTAATACTCTTTTTTTAGCGCCAATGGAGGAGATTACCGATGCTGCGTTCCGGCGTATTTGTAAAACCTTAGGTGCTGATGTTTTGGTGTCGGAGTTTGTATCTTCCGAAGCGCTTATCCGCGATGTGCAAAAAAGTTTTGATAAAATGGCTTTCGATGAAACAGAGCGACCTTTTGGCATTCAAATTTTTGGGCACGATGAAACCTCATTAGTAAAAGCTGCCCAAGTTGCGGAAGAGCAACGCCCTGATTTTATAGATATTAATTGGGGATGTCCGGTAAAAAAAGTAGTAGTAAAAGGTGCAGGAGCAGCCATTTTAAAAGATATTCCGAAAATGGTAGCTTGCACAAAAGCAGTGGTCAATGCGGTAAAACTTCCTGTTTCCGTAAAAACACGTTTAGGATGGGATATGAACGACAAACCGATTGTTTCTGCGGCAGAACAACTACAAGACATTGGCATTCAAGCTATCACTATTCATGGAAGAACACGTTCGCAACTCTATTCGGGCGTAGCGGATTGGACGCTAATTGGAGAAGTAAAGAACAACCCGCGTATGAAAATACCGGTAATCGGCAATGGCGACATCACTTCCGGAGAAAAAGCAGTTTTGTTTAAACAACGATACGGTGTGGATGCACTCATGATTGGGCGCGCTGCCATTGGAAACCCCTGGGTTTTTGAAGAGATAAAATGCGCGTTTACAAACCACACTTATACTTCACCTCCTTTATCAGAGCGTATAAATATCTTATTGCAACACCTTAAAAATTCTATTCCTATAAAGGGTGAAAAAAAGGCATGTCTTGAAATTCGGAGGCATTATGCAGGATATTTTAAAGGCGTTCAAGACTTTAAAAAAGTACGTTTAGAGCTGATGAAAGCGACTACACTACAGGAGATTGAAGCTATTTTTAACTATTAAACAAAAAAGGGGCGCTACCTACAACGCCCCAATCTGTTTTTTGTATGAACTCGTTTTATTAATTCACTACTAACTTTTTCGCATCCGTTCTTTCGCCGTTTACAAAAAGCGCATAATGATAGATACCTGCAGGAATACCCGCCAAAGAGATTTTTGTTTGATAGCTTCCTTCTATTAAGGTTCCTTGTGGCAAGACTTGCAACAATTGTCCTGCGATATTGTAAATTCGGACTTCTGCAGAACCTTCGGAATACATTTCGTAAGTAATGGTTGCATTTCCGGTAGCAGGGTTAGGAATACATTGACCTAATGCGCCTTTTTTATCGGTTTGCGGTGTGAGGTATGGGGTTTGCGGTTTTTGGGATTTTACTTGGGGTAATGTAGCTAACAAGTCTGCCTTGTT
>WQTS01000071.1 GCA_009786185.1 Bacteroidota bacterium | reverse complement strand
TAATCTTATCATATAAACTACCCCGTCTCGCTTCGCGAGCCACCCCTTCAAAATTTGAAGGGGATTATTCTACCGTTTCCATTTTTCCTTCTGCTTTCGTGCTTTCGCGCCTTTTTCCTTTCTCCCTTCTCCTTTCTCCCTACTTCCCAAGATTTTGATATATCGTCGTTATAACCCCTCTGCTTTTATCCACATCATTCAACATATCGGAATTTTCTGTAATCCAAATTCGTCTGGCGATCGTGTGAAACAGTTGTACCGCCTGGTTACTCATGCCCTCTACATCATATATATACACTATCATGCTGTATTTGGGTTTATCTGCAGGAAAATACCCGCAGAATGAGATACTGTTTCTTCCGCCTCTTCCACTGGTTAAGTGCCATTTACCATCATCCGATTGTACTAAAATGTCGCGGGTGCCTGTTTTTCCGGCAAAAGTAAACGACGTGTCTTTGAATGCTCTTGCTGTTCCGTAAGGTCCGGTAACAACCGCCTCTAAATATTTCTGAGCGCGATCAATCACATCTTTGCGTGCTATTTTTTCTTTAAGCACCACCGTTGGAAAAGCTTCCACCACTTTATCCTGCTTGGTAATATGACTTACAATTTTCGGCGCTACCAATTTTCCGTTATTTGCCACGCCATTGAAGTAGGTAAGTGTTTGAATGGGAGTCATATTAAACCCACCCCAAGTGGTAATGTAAAAAGTGCGCATGTCTTTTGCATTGCGAATAATGCGCGGCGCTTCTACTTTGCCCAAATGCGTCTCTAACGGCATGGTAATTCCTATAGAATCCAATGCTGCTAAATAGGCTTGAAAATTGTTGTTAAACGCATCAAAAACCATGGCGCCTGTACCTTCATTCAGCGAGCGTTGGAATATTTCAATAGGTTTGCCAAGGCGGTGGCGAGAGCCAAGTTTGCCATCCACATCTCCACATCTTGTTTTAAACTTTTTACTGTCTCTTGTAAAATGCTTGACAATATCGCAACCGCAAAGCATATAAGACTTGGCGCTGTCGTTGGGAACTTTCTCTAAATAAGCTAATAATGACGCCAATTTGAATGTCGATCCTGGCTCACACTCAGGACGAAATGCATGGTTAAATATTTCATAATATCCAATGGCTCCTCTGTCATTTTTATTTCTTTTCAAATTTGCCATGGCTTTAATATCGCCGCTCTCAACCTCCATCACAACTACACAACCCCACTGTGCTTGCTTTTCATACAGCTTGTCCGCAAGTGCTTCATACACTATGTTTTGCATATCAACATTAAGTGTAGTATGAACGTTGGCGCCATCGCGGGGATTGGAAAATTTCTCGGAAGGCACACGAATGCCATCAATATAGAGCACTTTTTGTGCTCCTTTTGTGCCTGATAGCCAATCGTTAAATGTACTCTCCAATCCGCTGGGAGCCCCGGGCGGAACAGTCCCGATTACCCGTTTCGCCAATTCACCATACGGATAGATGCGTTTAAAATAACTTGGAAATCCAATGCACTTTTTTTTGCAGTTATCTTGAAACAGCGGCAATTTCCGAATAAACGCCGTATCTTTAGAATCTACTAATGTAGTTTCGCTTAATCTGTTAGATTTCAAAATATCCACATTTTTGCACTCTAAAATCGCCTCAGAGAACTTTTTACGATAATAATCTTTACTATGTGGAAATTTGTGCCTGAAATGAAAATAAAATTGATCGGTTAATTCAGCAATTAATTTGTTAACCTCCTCTTTATCAGATCTTGATATTTTTCGTCCTTTTGCTGCATAAAGTGTATCATTAATTATTACCCCTTTTTTCGTTTTTGTGGTATCGGGTTTTAGCTTACGTCCGTCAACTACCACATCAAAAACAGTAAAATTGCTGGCTAAAATTTTACCCTTGTCGTCTAGAATATCTCCGCGCACGGGATCAATATCACTAAGCGTTACGATGCAACGACAATTCGGATCTTTGGCAAGCGGGCTTTGTTCCCAATTAGGTTGAGTTTTATCTAAACAATATTTGGGATCGCCGCTAAACAACGGACGTTGCGCAGTGGCAAGGTACAGTATTTGAATGAAACAGAAAACTCCGAACAGCAATACTGTGGCGTAAACTACTAAGGCTCTTCTTTTAAAGGATGTTTTGTATTCTTGCATGTTTGTTTATTATCGGTTTGTTTATAATTGGGCGCAAGATTTTGCGCCCCTACGGTTGGTTAATCGTTTACGGGGATTTTATATATGTTTTTATGGTTTTCTATAAATCCGCGTTTTGTGGCTTTGTTTCTAATCTCTTTCTTTTGATTATACGGGAGATAGTGGTTATTTTCTTTCAGTTGACTGAGAGCTACTTTATATTCATACTGTTTTTTTTGAATGAGCTTGTTTTTACGATTGATCATTTTCTCATTCGCAATAGAAATCGCTGCTAATACAATTAATAATAACAGGTAAGGATACCATTTTTGCAATTTGGGATGGCGTAGAAAGTCGCCGCTCATGAATTGGAAGAATTTGCTCATAATTTTTAGTTAAGGGTTAAGGGTTAGGGGGAGAAAGGAGAAAAGGAGAAGGGAGAAAGGAGGTGCTTGTTCCTTTCTCCTTGTTCCTTTCTCCCTTCTCCTTCTCAGCAATCCTCAGTTTCGCACTCCTCGCGCGTGGGTTTTGCTCTATCTCTTCTTCTGTTGGAACAATCGCTTTTTTAGTAATGAGTTTGAATGGAGTTAAAGGATTACCGTAAAAGTCTTTATGGAGTTTTCCTTCTATATTTCCGGTTTTGAAGAAGTTTTTTACCAATCGGTCTTCTAAAGAGTGATAAGAGATAATAGCAATTCTTCCTCCCGGTTTCAGTGCCTCTACCGATTGCTCCAAAAGCGACTGCAACACTTCAATTTCCGAATTTACTTCGATGCGTAGCGCTTGATAAATTTGCGATAACACTTTGTTTTCTTTGCCTTTGGGAAGCGCCGGCATCACAGTTTCCGCCAATTTTCCGGTAGTTTGTATCGGGTGAATTTGACGCGCTTTTTCAATCAACGCAGCAATTTTGTGCGCGTTTTGCACTTCACCGAAAGCGAATAGAAGTTTTGCTAACTTTTGGTTGGGATATGTATTGATGATTTCCGCTGCCGTTGTGCCTTTGCTCGTATCCATCCGCATATCTAAGGCTTCATCGAAGCGATAAGAGAAACCGCGTGTAGGCTCATCAAACTGATGCGACGAAACGCCAAGATCGCCCAAAATGCCATCTACCGGATAGGCTTTATAAAATTGCAAGAATTTTTTAAGATGTTTAAAATTGCTTTGCACAAACTGAAAACGAGAATCTTGTATCGCATTTTTTGCAGCGTCCGTATCTTGGTCAAAGCCTAATAAGCGACCGTTTGGAGAAAGTTGGTTTAAAATTTCGCGGGCATGTCCGCCGCCGCCAAAAGTAACATCAACATAAACGCCGTCAAGGTTATTGACGAGTCCCGCAATAGTTTCTTGCAAAAGCACGGGTTGATGATACATATATTATATAGTCGTTTAATTGTTTTCAAAAGAGTTGAGTTGGTGAGCACGGTGTATTTTTTCGTTCAAGCGTTCCAATTCATCGGGCGACATACTGAATTGTGTACGGTATTCTGCGGCATTCCAAACTTCAATCTGACCATTATCCAGCAACACCACCAATTCTTTTTCAATGTTATAATAGTCCATCAATGTTTTGGGAATAACAAACCGGTCTTGAGCATCACATTCCACAAAAGCCATATCTTGAAGAAAAGCATTACGAAGTCTTTTATTTTCAATAATATTCCGATCCAAAGAATTTAAAAAGTTCATTTGCGCACGATAAGCGGTTTCCGTCCACAGCATAATGTGATTTCCAAATCCGTGGGTTACCCAAAAGCGCTGACGTTCGTTTTCGGGCAACGACTTCAATAAAGCGGTAGGAAGTTTGAGCCTTCCGTGCTTTTCAATCGTTATTCTCCAAAAACCATATTCAAAACCTGACATTTTTTTCGCTTTTTACATCGCGACAAAAATAAAATAAAAAAGTTATCAACTCCAGATTTTTGATATTTTTTTTATTTAACCTCTATTTTTTAGTTTAAATTATTGATATTCAGCGTGGAAAATTTTGGGGTTCATGTTTTTATTAACAATCCATTTTTAATTAAATTGTTTGTAACCAGCTAAATAATTCAATATTTTTTCAAAAATCACAATTTGCTTAAAATCAAATAAATAAATATTTTAATCTAAGTATAGCGCGAAAATACACTTTTATTTTGGAAGGAAATTTGATTTTTTGGAAAAAAATGGAAATTTTTGGATAGCGGATTTTCATCCGGCATAAATCTTATGGTGCAAATGTTTGGAAAGCATGCAGGTGAAATTTTCTCATTACACATTTTGAATCTAAAAAGATTTTTTTTTTGGTTTCAAAAAAAAAGTGTTATTTCGCCATTAATTTAACGGCCATTAAATTAACAATGATTAAATTAATTTGATATGAAATTTTACGATAGAATAAATGAGTTAGAAACGCTGGCACAGATTGAAAAACAATCTTCTGAAACAGCGTGTTTTACAATTATGATTGGACGAAGGCGAATAGGTAAAACCTCTTTGCTTTTACGTTCGTCGGAAGGAAAAAGATTGCTCTACCTTTTTGTGTCTCGTAACAGCGAAGCGGTGCTTTGCAATCAATTTCAACAACAAGCAAACGAAGCATTAGGTTTGCAGATTTATGGTACAGTCAACCGTTTCGCCGACTTGTTTGAACAATTGCTGATTTTTGCCCAACATGAACATTATACACTGATAATTGACGAGTTTCAAGATTTCAACAATATTAACCGTGCTATTTTCAGTGAAATTCAAAATCTTTGGGATAAATACAAAGACCGCGTAAAATTGAATTTTATTGCTTGCGGCTCTATTTATTCGCTAATGATGAAAATTTTTGAAAACAATAAAGAACCGTTATTTGGGCGGCTGACTTCAAAAATCGTGCTTAAACCATTTACAATAAGCGTAATAAAAGGCATTTTAAAAGACTATAATCCTACTTATACTGCCGATGACTTACTATTTCTTTATACGCTTACGGGTGGAGTTTCGCATTATATAGCGTTATTAATGAATGCAAAGGCTGTAACATTCAAAAAGATGCTTGATTTTGTTACGCGCTCTGATTCTCCTTTTTTGAATGAAGGGAAAGAATTACTTGTATCGGAATTTGGACGTGATTATAGCACATATTTCTCTATTCTTCAACTTATTGCAACGGGCAAAACTACACAAAGCGAAATTGATTCCATTATCGGGAAGAATACGGGTGCGTATTTGGCAAATCTCGAAAATCAATATTCGTTGATTGTAAGAAACAAACCCATGTTCTCAAAGCCCGAAAGCCGTAATTCACATTGGACTATTGGCGACAATTTCTTACGTTTTTGGTTTCGTTTCATTTATCCCAATCAATCATTGATTGAAATGGGAAAATTTGATTTGCTAAGACTGTATATTACAAATAATTATGAGCAATACAGTGGTTTGTTATTGGAAAAATATTTTCGCCAAAAATTTGCCGAAGAAGAAACTATTACTACAATCGGCAATTTTTGGGATAATGGTGGCGAAAACGAAATTGACTTGATTGCTTTAAACGATTTTGACAGGACAGCCATTATTGCTGAGATAAAGCGCAATCCAAAGAAAATCAGTTTACAAACACTGGCTATGAAAACCGCCGCCATTCAAAAATCGTTGGCAAAATATGAAGTATCGTTGAAAGCGTTGTCGTTGAATGATATGTGAGAAACTGCTGCAAAGTATAGGCTCCCGTGCTTGCTAGGGCGGTCGCCCGTTTCTAATTTAACTTATTCTTGGTTTATTTTGAAAGGTGGTAGTTTTAAGATGCAAGAATAGCAAAACGCTATTTCATGTCATTTTGTGCTATTTCGCACGTTGTTTTTTTATGTCATATTTAAATTTTCGTTTATAATTAGTCGGCTGCAAAATTAATATAATTGTTATCAATTTAATCAAGATTTTTCTCAAATATTCAATTCCATATTATTTTTTTCTATCTTGGACGACGTACATTCCGGCATTGCACACAACTTATAAATACACGCAAAAATATTATTTTAATCAAAGTATCATAATCTTCAATTATTTATTATTATATTTCTCATTATCAACATTTTTTGTACAAAAAATTATACATTTATATTGTAATCGAAATACCAATACACTTATACATTAACAAAAAAGGGCACTCCTTAAAGCACCCTTTACAATTATTTAAAATTCCTAATCGGTTAGCAACCACAACAACATTTCGCTTTATCGCCTTTGATCGCCGCCTGCGCCGCTGCCAAACGTGCAATCGGAACGCGGAACGGTGAACAGGATACGTAAGTCATACCGGATCTGAAGCAAAACTCTACAGAAGCGGGGTCTCCGCCGTGCTCGCCGCAAATGCCAATCTTCAAATTGGGGTTGGTTTCGCGACCGCGTTGGATACCAATTTCTATCAATTCGCCTACACCCTCTTGGTCTAATGTGTTGAACGGATCGTTATCCAAAATTCTATTGTCAACATAATTATGAATAATCGCATTTACGTCGTCGCGGGAGAAACCAAGTGTCATCTGAGTTAAGTCGTTGGTACCGAAGGAGAAAAATTGTGCTACATCTGCAATTTTGTCGGCAACGATACAAGCTCTCGGAATCTCAATCATCGTACCATATAAATAGTCAATTTTTACTCCGAACTTAGCTTCTACTTCTTTTTGTACTCTGTCGGCAATTGCTTTTTGGTGTTTCAACTCTTCCACGTTAATGGTAAGCGGCACCATGATTTCCAACATCGGTTTGCGTCCCTCTTTCATCAATTCGGCGGTAGCTGTAAATAATGCACGGAATTGTGTTTCGGTAACCTCCGGATATACGATTCCGAGGCGCACGCCGCGTAATCCCATCATGGGGTTCACTTCGTGAAGCGCATCAATACGTTGTCTAATTACCTCGAAAGGCATTTTCATTTCCTTAGCCAATTCGCGTTGTTTTTCTTCGGTTTGCGGAACAAACTCGTGTAACGGCGGGTCCATCAAACGGAAAGTCAACGGCTTCGCATCCATTACAGCTAAAGTTCCTTTTGCCACTTCTTTAATAAATGGTTCAAGTTCGTTTAAAGCAACTACGCGTTCAGCAGTATTTTCAGCCAAAATCATGTTGCGTAATTTTGCCAACGGTAGCTCACTGTTTTTACCGTAGAACATGTGTTCAATACGGAACAAACCAATTCCTTCAGCTCCGAAGTTGATGGCGTTTTGCGCATCCTCCGGTGTTTCGGCATTGGTACGCACGCCCATAGTACGGTATTTATCCACTATGTCCATAAACTCTTGGAAACGTGGGTTTTCGGTAGCATCTACCATCTCAATTTTTTGATCGTAAATCCAACCTTTTGTACCGTTTAAGCTAATCAAATCGCCTTCTTTAAATTCTTTTCCTGCGATTTTTATTTTGTTGTTATTCAAATCAATATGAACGGCATCGCAACCCACTACACAGCATTTACCCCAACCGCGGGCAACCAAAGCCGCGTGAGAGGTCATTCCGCCGCGGGCAGTTAAAATACCATCCGCTGCGCGCATACCTTCAACATCCTCAGGGTTAGTTTCTTCGCGAACCAAGATACAGGTTTTACCTGCGCGGGCAAATTCAATCGCTTTTTCGCTGGTAAGGGCAATGATACCTACAGATCCGCCGGGACCTGCCGGAAGACCTTTTGCCAAAACGGTATATTTCGCTTCGTCTTTGCTATCCAAAATCGGGTGCAACAATTCGTCTAATTGCGCCGGATTCACACGCATTACCGCTTCTTTTTCGGTAATCATGCCTTCGTGGAACATGTCTAACGCCATATTTAAAGCGGCTACGCCGGTACGTTTTCCTACACGGCATTGCAACATGTACAAAATACCTTCTTGAATGGTGAACTCAATGTCCAACATATCTCTATAATGATCTTCCAATTTGCAACGGTAGTCGAAAAGTTCTTTGTACGTTTCCGGCATCAACTCTTGCATAGAAGCTAAGTGTTTGTTTTGCTCGTTTTTAGTATCATCGTTCAACGGGCTTGGGGTACGAATACCTGCCACCACATCTTCGCCTTGTGCGTCAATTAACCATTCTCCGTAGAAAATATCGGCGCCGTTAGCGGGGTCGCGGGTAAAAGCTACACCGGTTGCGGAGCCTTCGCCCATGTTTCCAAATACCATGGCTTGCACGTTTACGGCAGTTCCCCACTCATCCGGAATACCTTCAATTCTTCTGTAAGAAACCGCTTTTTTGCCGTTCCAGCTTTTGAAAACCGCTTTAATACTGCCTTCTAACTGAATGCGTGCATCATCGGGAAACTCAATTCCTATATGTTTTTTTACCAATGCTTTAAACTCTTCCGACAATTGTTTCCAATCGTCCGCTGTCATGTCGGTATCTGATTTGTAACCGCGGGCATGTTTGAACTCATCCAATTTTTCATCTAAAATTTTACGAATTCCTTTTCCTTCGGCAGGATCCAAACCTTCGGCTTTTTCCATTACCACATCGGCATACATCATAATAAGACGACGGTAAGAGTCATACACAAAACGAGGATTATTGGTTTTTTTGATTAATCCGGGGATAGTTCTCGAAGTTAAACCGATATTTAATACGGTATCCATCATGCCGGGCATTGAGCTGCGTGCGCCTGAACGACAAGACATTAACAACGGATTTTCGGGATTATCATATTGTAAGCCCATTACTTTTTCTACAAATTCCATGCCTTTCCATACTTCCGGCATCATAGATGCGGGTGCCTGGCAGTTATTTGCGTAATAAGCGGTACAAGCTTCGGTGGTTACGGTTAATCCTGCGGGTACAGGAAGTCCTAAATGACACATTTCGGCAAGGTTCGCGCCTTTGCCGCCCAACAAGTTTTTCATGTCGGCTTTACCTTCGGCAGTCTTTCCTCCAAAGGTGTAAACATACTTTACATTACTCATTTTCAATTAATTTAATGGTTGAAATATTAATTATTTTCGCTTCTAAAATCGAGCGCGAAGGTACACTTTTTTCGTTACATAAACAACACCTCCGCTGTTATAAAATCCAACAACGGCAAACCCTCCTTAGTAACCGAAATATGATGAGATTGATTTTTGTAAAACCTCGAATCTATTTTTTGCAATGCCTTGAGCAAATAATCCCGTTTTTCAACGCCAAAACGCGTTTCAAGATATTCTAAATCAATTCCGTTCTTTGTTCGTAATCCCAATAAAACAGCTTCATTATATTGCTCTGTCGGGGTTAAGTGTTCCACTTCAAAAAAAGGCTCATTTTCTTCTATTGCCTTCATGTATTTTTCCACGTTTGAGATATTCCAACTTCTTGACGTGCCGGTAAAACTGTGCGCCGAAGCTCCGAATCCTAAATAAGGAGTGCCATTCCAATAATTGGAATTATGTTTTGAATGATATTTTTTTAATGCAAAATTTGAAACTTCATAATGTTCAAAATTGTTTTGTTCCGCTTCATCAATTAGCAGTTTCATTTCTTGTAAAGATTGTTCCTCATCTATGTTCGGCGCTTTTTGTTGTGCTATTTTTTTATACAACAACGTATTTTCCTCAACAGTTAATGAATACGCAGATAAATGTTGAACAGGCAGTTGGAAAACTGTTTTCAGCTCTTGCGCCCAATCTTGCAGCGAACGCAAATTTATTCCATACATGAGGTCAACCGAAATATTCTCAAAACCTGCTTTTTGCGCATTTTCAATAGCAAAAAGAGCATCTTTTCCGGAATGTGTTCTTCCCAGAAAGTGCAAAATATCATCGTTAAAAGATTGTATTCCAATGCTTATCCTGTTGAATCCCAAGCTTTTTAAATCTATCAAATATTCAAATGATAATTGCTCCGGATTTCCCTCAATCGTACATTCAATTTCCGAATCAACATCAAAATTTTCATATATGGCGTTCATTATTTTTTCTAATGAATGAATAGGCAACAATGTGGGGGTTCCGCCGCCGAAATAAATAGTTTTGATTTTATATAAACTACCCCGTCCGGCTTCGCCGTCCACCCCTACTAAGGTTGCTTTAGAAAATAAGGTTTCTATTTTTTCACTTTCCCCGTTCGGCGGCGGCGGTTGTAC
>WQTS01000070.1 GCA_009786185.1 Bacteroidota bacterium | reverse complement strand
ATCGGCAGAAGTTGCCACCCCCATATCGCCCATTCCTCCGGCACGAGAATCGGGTGCAATTAAAAGGAATGGAGCCGCCGTAGTAACAGCATTCACAAAAGGTTGGGTGGGATCAATATCAAGCGTTCCGTTAGGTACTGAGAATTGTGCCGATACAGACCATGCAGCAAAGAAAAATAAGGAAAAAAGAAGCAAATGCTTTTTCATAATTACAAAAAGTTTTGACAATAATTAATTTTCAAAGAACGATATATCAATTTTATTATTTTACAGGATAGCGATTTTTTCAATTTTCTCTGCGGTTTCTCCTTGCGAATTTCGCACGGTTAAGCGGTATATATAAACGCCTTTGCCTATCTTATCTCCAAAGTCATCGCGCCCGTCCCAATCAATAGGGTAGCTCCTGTTGCCTTCTAAAAATTGCGTGTTTTGAATCGTTTTTACCAATTTTCCGGAAATAGTGAAAATGTGCACCAAAATATCAAACGTTTCCATGGGATGATTATGCTCAAAGAAGAATGAAGTTCTTGTAGTAAAAGGATTCGGGTAGTTTAAAACATGCGCCAGCTCCAATTTATCATCCGATTTAACCACAAAATCAATAGAAGCTTCCGACGGATTATTAAAAATATCCCATGCGCGAACTTTCAGGGTATGCGTTCCGGGAGTTAAGTCTCGCAACGGATAACGTACTGTGCCTGAATTATAACTGTCTTGATCTGCTAAATAATAATCGTTCAGAATCATCTGTTTTTCCACATTATTGTCCAAAATAGCTACAAGGTCGTGTCCAATGCCATTTCCGGTGGTGTTAATGCCATATTCATCTTTCAATTTTAAGAGCAACACCGGATTTGGGTTTGTGATGCCACCCGGAACAAATTTATCATCATTTAAGAAAATAGATATTTCCGGACCGCCCTTATTTGGAATGGGTCTATTGCTCATTCCGCCAATAATAAAATTGTTATAATAACTTCCGGCATCCTCATTTTCCGAAGCTGCATAATAGCTTATTTTTCCTTTTCCATATTCAAAATTAATATCTTTTGGAATATAAAACGAAAATTCAAATTGCCCGTTTCTTACCGTAGCATTTCCTTTAAAAATAATGCTTTTTTGTACGTCAAATTCTATCATGGGATCATTGGGAAATTGCCCTAACGTTCTTTGTTTAACAGATTTATCGAAAATTGAAGGATAAATATTTCCATTAAAATTAGTTAGTGTTCTTCCTACATCATCTGTTATTCTACCCTTAACGGTTACTTTATCTAAAGCTTTTAGCGTGTCTATTTTTTGCAAATCCTCTCCAAGAATTTCATCGGTTTGCACATCATAATTAGGGATACCAATTCTCATGGCAGGGTCTCCAATCAGGTAAATCATATTGACATTGCCATCATTAAATCCAAGATCATTTTTTGCAATTCTTTGAATTTCACCGATTGCTTTAGGTTTGTTATTTTCTTTAGTAATCATCTCCTCAAAAAGAATTACTCCATACTTGCGATTTGAATAGCTAATGCGTGAAGTAGTGATAACTGAACTTGCGCCGCCATTCTCATTTAAGAAAGCCAACTCGGCAGGGGAAACCGCCAATTTGTCGTACCAACCGAAGGAACAGGTTAACGTAATCATTAAAGGTTGGTTATATTTATTTTTCCAATTGTTAATATCGGAAATTTCTAATATTCGTGCGGGCGACCATCCGTTTCCGCCGCCATGCCCGAAGTAAGCTATTGCTAATGTACCGCGTTCCATTCTCATGTTTATGGCATTATTTGCCCCAGGAAAGCGGTGACCTCCGGCATAAGAAACCATTGGGTATGCGTCGCTATAAATTTTTTCGAAGTTATAAGTAGGATCCTGAACTGCAACGACTTTCGCAATGTCATCTGCATTTTTTACATGAGATCCCCCATCTTTATAATCGGCAACAAAGGTCATTACGTTACGCCAATCTCCAAAGTTAGAAACTTGCGAAGCATTTTGTGTAGCAATCCTGTATCTTGCCGATGCGTTGAGGGTTTTATCCACTGCTATTTTGGCTTGCGCCGATGTAGTTACCGGAAAACGTCCCACAGCCACATTAACTAAATTGCTTCCATTAATCCCTAAAACGCCAAAAAAATCATCACAAGCCCTTAGATCAGTCTCCATAAATGATCCTCCCGACTGATGGTTTGGAACAAACAGCTGGGTGCCCGATACGCGTCCTCGATAATCATAAGAAGGGCGTCCGAAAAGAAGCAAGTATTTTATAGTTCGAGCATCATTGTCATACAAATATCTCATAAAATTACGAATCGCCGCCGGATCTTGCGCCCCTGATGAAAATTCATTATATACTTGTCCCGGAGTAACCACCCTAACGGTAAGTTTGTCATGCTCTGTTCTGAATTTTGCCAAACGTTCGGCTTCCGATACGAAATTGGGATGGGCAACAATCACCATATCCACATGTCTAAATCCGTGCAAATTTTGATTGGTTACTTTACCTATCGGCATAACAGAATGATACGTTGCTCCGTTGAAGGCAACAAAACGGCGAATTTTATCGGTAGGAGTTTTAAAAGAAAGTTGCGTTCCGCTCAAAGTTCTCTCTAAGGCATATACGGCGTTATGGTCCGTAACATCCCAAATCTTAGTTTGTGCGGAAGCATTTTCTAAATTTATCAAAGAGATATTAGACGCACCTATATTTTCCGTAATGGTAAACAACATGGCGTTGTTTATGATTCTTAATTTGCATTTTGCTTGAATTGCAATATAATCCAAGTACGCCGCCGAAGAACTTAGAG
Source organism: Bacteroidota bacterium (assembly GCA_009786185.1). Lineage (GTDB taxonomy): Bacteria > Bacteroidota > Bacteroidia > Bacteroidales > WCHB1-69 > WRNX01. The sequence goes on along the minus strand of WQTS01000070.1, from coordinate 6,986 downwards.
AAGAACTATAAGTTAATGACAACGAAACACTGCCGGATGATAAAGGCAAATCTTGTTCATAAGATGTATCTCTAGCATAATAACCTTTGGGAGCTATAGCCAGTCCCATTGTTCTGGTATTGGCGCCCCACGATAATTCAAAACGTGGATTAGTGTGTTCCGTACTTGTTGTAGCCGCTCTAATGTAAACTCTTGCCGTATTATCGTACAGTTCCGGCAATGTAAAACTATATGTTTTGGTGGCAGAAACATAAAAAGGCTCACCAAACCACTCTTTTCCGGATTCTCCAAAATTTGTTACATCTTTTTCGTAAAAATCATAATGCATAAAAGAGGTGGGTGTCCCATTGTGAGTTGCGCCAAGAAAATTTTCGATCTTAATTCTTTTCTTTTCCCCAATGCCGGGATCTATGTTGATAAAGTAGTAAGCATTATCGGAATAAATATTGTATTTATGCGCAAATCTGGTACCGTTAAAGTTAGGTGTCCATGTATGCGGTCCTTGGGCATAAAAAACAAAGTAGCTGTTTTCATCAAAAACGCCGTTATTATCCACCACCATAATCGGGCATTCCAAAAGATCGCCAATTTGTTCAACGGGATTAATTTCGGGAATCATTCCACCTCCATTACCGAATAGTGCGATAGAAGATGAGCGCAAATTCGACACAGAGATTCCCAAGGCTTCCAGGTCGCTGTAAGTAACTTTATGCAAACCGGTATTGCTCACGGCAATTTTATACCATGCACCCGATGCAAGCACAGAGTGTTTTAAACCTGATTTTCTGACAAGCGCTACAGGATCAGCGCCTTCAAACTGAATATCACAGGAAACCAACCGCTGATATTGCCCGTTTGCGCCTTTTATAATAGGCAGCAGGTGCAACATGGCATAGAATTTACCGGCATCTGTTGCAGTGAATAGACGCACTTTTGGTTCGGCAAAAGCATATTCATCGGGAACTAAGACAGCTTCTTCAGGGGTAAGCGGCTGATATTTTGCATTAGACAAAGTATATCGATAGGAGTCATAAAACTGATTTACTTCGGTTTTATCCCCAAAAACAGGTAATGACGAATATTCACGAAGGGTGATCGCATTCTCAAAGGTAAGCAGCTTAATTTGTATGTCATCATGTTCAAAATGAAGAATTTCAAAGCTCGGAACGTGGTACGATTTTGTTATAGATTGCGCCCACGAATAGTTTTGGAGAAAAAATAATGCTGCAAAAAGCAAAAAGTAATGATAAAAATAAGATATTTGCTTGTTCATTTGTATTGTAAAATAATTTCACTGCATATAACGTTGATTTGTCTAAAAAAAATATAATCCCAATGATTTTGTGTAAGCGAAAAGTTTTTTTTCTTTTCAGTTTCTTGTTGCTCACTACCTCAAATTCATTTGGACAAGATGCTCATTTTTCGCAATTTTATGCGAATCCGCTTTACATGAATCCGGCATTTACAGGAACCATAAACTGTCCTCGCATTTCGTTCAATTTTCGAGATCAGTGGCCCAGTATTCCAAAAAACTTTATTACTTTTTCCGGAAGTTACGACCAACATATCAATGCATTACATGGCGGAATCGGCGTTTTGCTTTCTGCTGACATTGAAGGTAGTGGTGGCATTTTGCAAAACTATACCGCCGGCGTTATATACAATTTTAGAGTGCAGGTTACCCGGCAGTTTAATCTGCAATTTGCCTTGCAGGGCAGCTATTTGTTTTCTTCGCTTAATTGGGACAAGCTACAATTTGCTTCCGATTGGGTAAATCCGTTAGCTCCGCCCGAGCAGTTGAGCAATCTTAATGATAAATTGTCGCAATTCGATGTAAGTGTAGGGGTAGTAGGCTATACGCCTTATTTGTATTTTGGCTTGGCGGTTCATCATTTATTACCTATAAAGATGAATTCTTTAAGGCATCCTACTGAAAAATGGGGACTTAAATGGACTGCACACGTGGGAGGAAAAATTACCATTAATCAAAAAAGAAAAGATGAGCTTAGATTTGGAGATATTTTTCTATACCCAAATGTTATTTTTATTTCACAAGGAAAATTTCATTATTTGCATGAAGGATTTTATTTCAGTTTTTATCCATTTACCATAGGAGCATGGCTAAGACATAACTTTAGCAACTTGGACGCCTTTATTATGACTTGCGGTATTGAGTATAAAATTTTCAGAATAGGGTATTCTTACGACTTCAATCTCACCAAGTTAGAACGTTCCGGAGGTGCCCATGAAATTTCTTTGCAATTTACGATCCCTTGTCATAATGACAAAGTACACGAAGCTCCGAAAGGGAGAAATAACAGACTTTCTCCTATCCCATGCCCAAGATTTTAGCATATAATATTACTATATAAAATAAAAACAAAAAAACATCGTTACAACAAGGAAAATTTAAGAAAATGAGAAGAATATCAAGAACATTGTGGCTTACTATTATTGTGTTAAGCGTGTTTACAGCATGTAACAGCAAACAAAAATCTTCTACCACAGGCTGGAGATACAACGATGCTAAACAAGGCGGATTTGAAGTGATACCCTATTTGGAGCAAGCCACGGGTCCGGGATTAGTGCTCATTCCTGGCGGCACATTCACTATGGGAAACGTGGGAGAAGATGTAATGTTCGACTATACGAATGTTCCGCATAAAGTAACCATAGCCTCTTTTTATATGGATGAATGTGAGATAAGTAACATAGATTATCTTGAATATTTGAATTGGTTACGCAGAGTTTTTGTTGATAACGGCAGAGGACTTGAAGGCGTATATGAGAGAGCGCTTCCTGATGAAAATTGCTGGCGCTCGCCCACTGCGTTTATGGACGATATGGTTGAAAATTACTTCCGTTCGCCCGCCTATCGCTATTACCCGGTGGTTGGCGTAAGCTGGATTCAGGCTACGCAATATGCAGAATGGCGTACCGACCGCGTGAACGAAAAAATATTAGCCGACCTGAAATATATTAACTGGAATCCTGATCCATCGCCGGAAGGACACTTTACCACAGAGGCATACCTTACCTATCCCGATTACGTAGAGCAAGCACAAAGCGATAGGAGATTGCAATATATTACTACCGGGGACTATCGCCACGTGATGATGGAAGATGGTATTTTGTTACCCAGATACAGACTGCCCACCGAAGCCGAGTGGGAATATGCCGCCTTGGGATTGATAGGCAATTCTATAGGGGAAAGAGTATTGGAAAGAAATATATATCCTTGGAGCGGTTCTTCTTTACGCTCAGACAACAAAAGATACCTTGGAGAATTTCAGCTAAACTTTAAAAGAGGAGCGGGCGACTACATGGGCGTAGCTTCTGCACCTAATGATGGCCACATGTTCCCTTCCGAAGTAAGATCTTTTTGGCCCAACGATTTTGGTTTGTACAACATGGCAGGAAACGTAGCAGAATGGGTATTGGATGTATATCGCCCCGAAGGAACTTCGCAACTTGCAGATTATAATCCTTTTAGAGGAAACCTCTATCTGGAAAAGCAGCGCAACGCCGATGGCTCAATCATGGAAAGAGACAGCATTGGACGCGTTCCGATGGGTCCAGAATCCGATACGAAAAATGAGCGAAGAAGTAATTACAGAACAGCCTATAACATAAATTATAACGACGGAGACTTAGCTTCTCTCATCAATATTGACAACGCTAATGTTGATCCTCGCGAAACCACAGAACTCATGTATCGTAAAGAGAATAACGCTTATTCTTATTCGTTAATGGGTGACAATGTGAGAGTGGTAAAAGGTGGTTCGTGGAAAGATATTGCTTACTGGGCGCAACCCGGAAATAGAAGATTTTTAGCCGAAGACGAATCCGCCGATTTCATCGGATTCAGATGCGCTATGTCGCGCCTTGGCGCCATTAATAAAAGATAATACAGATTAATCCGCTTAATCAGTGTATCAAATGTGTTTTAATATTGAGGAATTATACAAAAAATTTGTGCAATTCCCTTTTATTTGTACTGATACAAGAAAAATTGTTCCCAACTCTCTATTTTTTTGTCTGAAAGGCGAGAATTTCGACGGAAATCTATTCGTAAACGAAGCCCTTGAAAAAGGTGCGAGCTATGTAATTACGGAAGAAAGGAGAAAGGAGAAGGGAGAATATCCCCTTCAATTTTTGAAGGGGTGCCCGCAGGGTGGGGTAGTTAATATAAAAGATCGTATAATCGTAGTAGACGATGTTTTAAAAACGCTACAACAATTAGCAAACTACCACCGCAACCAATTAAAAATCCCTATCATCGGAATTACCGGAAGCAACGGAAAAACAACCACAAAAGAATTGATTGCCTCCGTTTTATCGAAAAAATATAAAACGGCGTATACACAAGGCAATTTAAACAATCATATCGGTGTACCCCTCACATTACTTTCGATAAAAAACGATGATGAGATAGCTGTAATCGAAATGGGCGCCAATCATCCGGGAGAGATTGCAGAACTCTGCCAAATTGCCCAACCCGACTACGGTTTAATCACCAACATCGGTAAAGCGCATTTGGAAGGATTCGGCTCTATAGAAAATATCATTGAAACCAAAACGGCGTTATATCGTGCGGCGCAGGTACTGTTTGTGAATGCGGAGGATCCGATTTTACGGTATGCGGTGTGTGGTATGCGGTGTGAGGTACAAGATATGAGATGCGAGATAAATGGTAAAGATGAAGTAACAATAGATTTACCTCATACCACACACCGCATACCTCATACCACCATATACTATGGCAAAAACACCCCCATCTCCGGCGAAATCGTCGAGATGAACCCCTATTTGCTCATTAATTTATTCGGCAAAAAAATCCAAACTCATTTAACCGGCAACTACAATCTTCCCAATATTTTAGGGGCAGCGGCGATTGGACATTTTTTTAACGTTTCTAATCAGGATATTTGCGATGCCATTGCGGAATATGCGCCTCAGAACCACCGTTCGCAAATTATTAAAAACGGAGCAAATACAATTATCGCCGATTACTACAATGCGAATCCCACAAGCATGAAAGCTGCATTGGACAACTTTTTTCAAATAGAAGCGCCGCATAAATTGGCTATTCTTGGCGATATGTTAGAATTGGGTGAAGATAGTTTGAGTGAACATCAAGCAATCATAGATTTCTGCGAATCGAAAAATATAGATGCAATTTTTATCGGCTCTATTTTTTATACGTTAAAAAATGAACGTTTCAAGTTTTTTATGAATGTGGAAGATTGTAACAATTATCTGAAAAACAATAAAATGAAAGATAAATTAATTCTTCTAAAAGGTTCAAGAGGAATTCATTTGGAAAATATTGATTTCTGTTAGTTTTAACTGACAGAACAATAGAAGCATACAATATTTAAGGCGATTTTCTGTTATCATTAACTAAAAAACAATCGCACTATGAAAAAATTATTGTTAATCCCTATTTTCTTTATAACGATTTCATTATCTGCGCAAAACGATTTTGAGATTGCCAAGAATGTAGATATTTTCGTGTCTATTTTAAAAGAATTAAACGCCAAATATGCCGATGAGATAAATCCCACAGATTTGGTTACTAAAGCTATTCAAGGAATGTTGGAAAGTTTGGATCCCTATTCCGTGTATCTTCCCGAATCACAAATAGAAGACTTGAAGCTAATGACCACCGGACAATATGGAGGAATTGGAGCGTTGATTCAGCAACATGGTAAAAATGTGGTGATTGCCGAGCCGTATGAAAATACGCCATCTCAAAAGGCGGGGCTTCGTGCGGGAGATATTATTCTGAAAATAAATGGACAAAATGTGCAAGACAAAAACTCATCGGATATTAGCACTATTTTAAAAGGACAGCCCGGAACTACATTAAACATTGAAATTCAGCGTCCTACAGATAAAAAAAGGCATACTTTTGCCGTAAAACGCGAAGAAATTAAATTTCCTCCTGTGCCTTTTTCCGGAATGTTGGGAAATAATGTCGGGTATATTAAATTAGATCAGTTTACAGAAAAAGCAAGCTCCGAGGTAAAAGAAGCATTTCTTAAACTGAAAGAGCAGGGAATGAAGTATTTGATTTTAGATTTACGAAACAATGGCGGCGGATTGCTTCACGAAGCCGTAAATATTATGAATATTTTTGTAGATCAAAATGTTAAAATTGCCGAAACCAAAGGAAAGATTAAAGAGCAAAATAACGTTTTTAAAACTCGAAATGCTGTCATAGACAAAGAGATACCGGTAGTAGTATTAGTAAATGAAAACAGCGCTTCGGCTTCGGAAATTGTAGCGGGAGCTTTTCAGGATTTGGACAGAGGCGTTGTAGTGGGCAAAAAAACATTTGGTAAAGGATTGGTGCAAAATATAATACCATTGAGCTATAACACTTCCTTTAAAATCACGGTGTCAAAATATTACATTCCAAGCGGGCGCTGCGTACAAAATGTGGATTATTTTAATCGCGATACCTTAGAGGCAGCGCCTCATATTCCCGATTCGCTTGCTACGCCTTATAGAACGAAACACGGTAGAATTGTATATGACAAAGGAGGCATTGAACCCGACATCATCACGCCGGATTCTATTCCAAGTAATATTTTGATTGCCTTAGTGTTAAATAATATTATTTTTGATTTTTCTAATGAATATGCTGCACAACACGAAACCATTCTTCCGGCAAACCAATTTAAGCTTTCCGAAACCGAATATAATCAATTTGCAGATTTTGTAAAAACTAAACATTTTGAATATCAAACAGTAACGGAAGAATTATTGAAAGATCTAAAGGAAATTGCAAAAACTGAAAAATATTATCCTGCAATTGAATCTATTTATAATGAAATGCTTAAAAAGATTGAAAACGAAAAAAGCAATGATATTCATAGATTTAAAAACGAACTTTCCGAATTTATAGCGAATGATATTGTAGCGCGTTATTATTATCAAAAAGGAAGAATTGAGCACCAACTTGCCACCGACCCCGACGT
>WQTS01000069.1 GCA_009786185.1 Bacteroidota bacterium | reverse complement strand
CGGGACGGCAAAAATATACTTTTTTTATTAACAAATACCATACCACAACTTTTTTTGAAAATAATTCGTAATGAAATGAAAATGAAAGAAATAAAATTTGGCTATCTTCCTATTCCAAAATATTCCACCCCCATTTTGCGCATTTCTATGTCATCATAAATATTCCTGCCATCAAATAACAGCGGTTTTTTCATCAATGAAACAAGTTTTTCGGGATTCAATGCCTTAAATTCCGACCATTCGGTAACTAACAAAAGTGCATCGGCATCGACAAGCGTCTCTTCTGCCGTGTTGCAGTAATAAATCCTCTCCCCTATTTTGCGCTTGGTTTCGGACATTGCCACCGGATCGTAGGCAGAAACCTCACAACCGGCTGACAACAAGTGTTCAATCAGCACTAAAGAAGGCGCTTCGCGCATATCGTCGGTATTGGGCTTGAATGCCAAGCCCAAGATGGCAATTTTTTTACCTTTTAAATTCTTGTTGTAATATTTTTCTAATTTATTGAATAAAACAGATTTTTGCTTATCGTTTACTTTTTCAACAGCTTTCAAAACTTCTAACGAATAATAATGTTTTTCAGCGGTTTTAATCAATGCTTTCACATCTTTTGGAAGGCAGGATCCTCCGTATCCGGCACCGGCATTCAAAAATTTACTTCCAATTCTCGAATCGCTGCCAATACCTTTTTTCACCATATCCACATCGGCGCCCACAATTTCACACAAATTGGCAATATCATTCATAAAGCTGATGCGCGTTGCTAACATCGCATTTGCTGCATATTTAATCATTTCAGCAGAAGCAATATCCGTAAAAATAATAGGATGTCCATTTAAAGCGAAAGGATGATACAGTCTCTCAAAAATGAGTTTTGCGCGCTCCGATTCAACGCCTACTACAATTCTATCCGGATGCAAAAAGTCATTCACCGCATCGCCCTCTTTTAAAAATTCAGGATTTGAAGCCACATCGAATGGAATTTCTGCATTTCTTTTTTTCAACTCTTTTTGCACTGCTTCCTTTACCAAATTGGCAGTTCCCACCGGTACGGTGCTTTTGGTAACAATCAATTTGTAGCTGTTCATGTGCGTTCCAATAGTACGCGCCACTTCCAACACATATTGCAAATCGGCGCTTCCGTCCTCATCGGGAGGTGTGCCCACCGCTGAAAAAACAACCTCTACTTCATTTAAAATCAACTTTAAATCAGAAGAAAAATGCAGTCGCCCTTTTTCAATATTCATTTTCATGATCTCTTCCAAGCCGGGCTCATAAATAGGCGATTCGCCTCGTTTCATTTTGGCAATTTTGGCTTCATCAATATCTATGCAAAAGACCTCGAAGCCCACGTTTGCCAAGCAAGCACCGGTAACTAAACCGACATATCCCGAACCGACTACTGCTATTTTCATATTTAAACTATTTCCTACCTTTTTGTTGCATTTGTTGCTGTTTCACCATCTCTTCCATGCGGGCTTGCCATTTCGATTTTTTCTTGGGCTTTGCCATATTGGCTTGTAAGCGGGCGCGGATTTTGCCTTCATCCACGCTTATTCTAAATATCCACATTTGAAGGAAAGTAATTAAGTTTACCAATAAATAATAATAGGTTAATCCCGCAGCAAAATTGTTAAAAATTCCCAAGAACATGACGGGCATAAAATACATAAAGATGCGCATCATTTTCATTTGTTCCGCATTGCCCATCGTCATCATTTTGTTATTCATCCATGTGTAAACCAAAGTAGCAGCGGTCATTAGCAAGCAAAATAAACTCACGTGATCGCCATAAAACGGAATATTAAATCCCAATTCCAATACCGAATCATAAGTTGAAAGGTCGTCTGCCCATAAAAACGATTGTTGGCGCAGTTCATAAGCAGAGGGGAAAAAGCGGAACATCGCAATAAGAATAGGCATTTGCAGCAATACCGGTAAACATCCGGACATTGGGTTCACCCCGGCGCTACGATACAGCGCCATAGTGGCTTGTTGCTTCTTCATGGCATCTTCCGGCTTTGGAAACTTCGCATTAATCTCTTCCACTTCAGGCTTTAACACACGCATGCGCGCCGAAGAAAGATAAGTTTTATACGCCACCGGCATCAAAACAAGCTTCAATAAAATAGTTAGAATAAGAATGATAATTCCGTAGCTGATGTTATATCCCGACAGCCAGTTGAAAACAGGAATTACAACACCGCGATTTATCCAATGCAGCAAGAAGAATCCCCAACCGATAGGCACTTGGCGTTCCAAATTCAAACCATAAGTTCTTAATAATGAGAATTGGTTCGGACCAATATACATGGTCATATCGAACGAACCATTGTACAAATTTCTAACATCAAATTCTAAACTGGCGCTTAAATGTTTGAGGATCGGAGGCGCTGATCTTACGTCGGTTGCCAATTGTCCCGAAGAAAAATATCCGGAATCGGCAATCAATACCGTAGTAAAAAACTGTTGCTTAAACGATACCCATTTCAATTGCGAAGAAAAATCTTTTTTTTCTGATTTTGTTGCATTTAACTCGCCTACCTTATTTAAGTTATCCATATAAAATATGGTAGTAGTATTCCTTTCAACCTCCCAACTACGCTCTACATTTAGCAGCGAAGCATCCCATTGCAAAGTAAAAACGTTGGTGTTGGGATACAAGTAATGTTGCATGTTCACATAATTAATGTGAAATCCGAAGCTGTAAGCATCATTGCTAAATGTATAAAGATATTCAATGTAAGAAGCATTGTCTATCTCTCCATCACGTATTGGGTATAATCTTAAAGATAAAGTGTTATTATTTTCAGTAACCACTAATGTATCAGGATATTCGGAAGCGAAATAGCAAAGTTGCGTTTTAACAATCATTTGATTTTGAAGCATCAAATCAATATTCATAGCGGTATTTCTACCATCGAATAAAATAAGCGGCGGTTTTTCTTCACCTCTCGGCGCAAAAGCGTAAATATCTTTTAGATGCGCAAAATTCAAATATCCTCCCATTTTCGAAAAGCGGTACACTGCTTTGTCGGTTTCCACCACGTACTCCGTGCTTGTGAGGGTGTCGGGGGTGAAGAACGGTGAGCGGTGTGCGGTTGGCGGTGTGCGGTCGGCGGTGTGCAGTATGTGGTTGGTAGTTTGCGGCTCAAAATTTGCAGTAGAATCGCTTACCGCATTCCGCTCACCGCTTGCCATTAAAGAATCCAAAACGGCAGTTTCTCTTTCCGCTTTCTCCTGCTGGAATTTTCTTTGTTGTGAAGAATTGTAGAAACTCACTCCCAGAACAATACCAAAAATCAGGAGCAAGCCAACGATCGTATTTCTATCCATAATATATTTCTAAAAAATTAGGGGCAAAGATACACTATTTTATAAAATTCAAAACTATTTGTTTTGCATCACTTTGCGCTTCTTCTAAGTGATCGTTAATAATAGTAATATCAAAGTCGGGAGCAAAAGAAAGCTCATAAGTAGCTTTATCAATTCTCCTTTTTAAAGACTCGGCACATTCGGTGCCTCTTATTTTTAAACGTTCCTTTAACGCTTCAACGGAGGGCGGTTTTACAAACAACGCCAAAGCTTGTTCGGCATAAATCTTCTTGATATTCAGCGCACCCAGTACGTCTACATCAAAAATAACATTTTCACCTTTTTCCAATAATTTATCCACTTCCGATTTCAAAGTTCCGTAATAGGCGCCTGCATACACTTCTTCCCATTCCAAAAAATCGCCGGCAACAATTTTTTCTTGAAATTGTTTTGGGGTGAGGAAAAAATAATCAACTCCCTCTTCTTCGTTTGGACGTTTTGGTCGTGTAGTAGCCGAAATAGAAAATGTCAGCGGCAAGTGTTGCGCTAATAAATATTTCACAATGGAGGTTTTTCCGGAGCCGGAAGGCGCTGCAAAAATGATAAGTTTTCCTCGTTCCATTTTATTCATAATTACATCATTTGCTCACAAGGCATAACAAAAGCGCGAAGTCCTTGTTGTTCTGCCGTTTGATCTAATCTTCTCAATGCTTCTAACAGCTCTTCTACCTTATGGGTTTCCACAAAAACAAGGAAGGAACAATTGAGTGCGGGCCAAGCGTGTGTGCCATAATGAGGTTCTCCTTTATACATGCCGCGACCTTGCGTTTCGCTCCAATAGGTAAAGCCACGAATTTCCAATTTGTCGAAAATAGCGATAACTTCTTCATAAAAAGCCTGAAAGGCAGAGATAAAAACAGCTTTCATAAGTTAAATTTTGGCGCAAAAATAACGAAAAAAATATCAAAATTAAGAAAATTACACTTTTTGAAGTTCATAATTAATAATTTTTCATTTCTTTGCAAGATGAAATTTAGATAGTATATTATTTAATAGATATTTTATGAAAAAAATTGTTATCCTTTTATTTGTAGCAAGTGCTTTATTATCTTTTTCCTGTAACAAGTATTGTAATTGTAGGCATTACATTGATGGAGAGCGTGATAAAACTTTTAATAATAACTTCGTAAAAGAATCAAATCTTAGTTGTGCAGATTATAGCACACTTCCGGAAACAAGAGAAGACGGAAAAACTTATGAAACGAGATGCAAATAACCTGCATTCTCTGCATTCAAAAGTTCAATTTTCTTTTCTATTCCCCAATAAAAACCTCCTATTTTTCCATTTTGTGCAATCACACGGTGACAGGGAATGATGTATAGTATGGGATTTTGTCCTACTGCCGTTCCTACTGCGCGTTGGGCTTTTGGCTTGTCTATAGAGGCAGCTATTTTGCTATATGTAGATAAGGAACCGGTGGGAATTTGCAATAACGCCTCCCAAACTTTAAGCTGAAATTCCGTTCCTTTTAAATAAAACAATAGTTTCTCTCCTTTTTCCCAATCTCCGGCAAACAATTTTTCCACATGTGTGTGTTGTTCGTTTTTCTCAGGCTGAAGTGTGCTCTTTGGAAACCTATTACGCAATTCTTGTAATGCATCTTCGTGCGGAAGTGCATAACCTACGTAACAAACTCCTTGTGGCATGGAAGCTACAATCATTTCTCCAAACGGAGAAGCGAAAAAGCTGTAAGAAATAACGCTTTCTTTTTTCCAATCTGCTTGAGGAACAGGTATTATTTTGGCAAATTCTTTATTGGGAATGCCCATGCTTTGAAGTTCTTTTTTCTTTTGCATGAAAATGATGTTAAGATGGAACGAATTATGAACAAGTTGCCAAATTGGCGCTGGAGTAGGAGTAGTCGCTGCAGCTTTCGGAAGGATTCACTTCAATTTCTGTTGGCGGTTTGTTAGCATCAGGATTTTCGCAAGTGCAGGTTTTTACGCAAGATGCCAGCAAAAGGATACTGCTACATATGAAAGCGGTTAGTACGATGTTTTTTTTCATGATAGGTATTTTGAATTATGAATTATGGATGTCAGAAATCGGATATTGGTTAGGAGTTTATTGTTGCTTCAATTTCTTCTACGGATTTGGGTAAATGTTTGCCCAAAACGCGGCCTCCTTCTTCAGTAATCAACACACTATCCTCAATTCTAATGCCACCGAAGTTTTTGTAGGTTTCCACTTTATCGTAATTGATAAATGCTTCAAATTTCTTTTCTTTTTTCCAAATATCAATAAGATGCGGAATAAAATAGATGCCCGGTTCAATGGTTATTACGTGTCCGGGGCGCAAGGTTTTTGCCATACGCAACGAGCGCCATCCAAAAATGCTACTGCGTTGCATGGTATCGTCGTAGCCAACGTAATTTTCGCCCAAATCTTCCATATCATGCACATCCAAGCCGATTTGGTGTCCCAAGCCGTGCGGCATAAACAGTGCGTGCGCGCCCAAAGCCACCGATTCTTCAATGTTGCCTTTCATTAATCCTATTTTTTGAAGACCTTCGGTTAGAATAGTTACGGCAAGTTTATGATTTTCTATATTTTGTATTCCGGGTTTGCAATTAGCAATTGCTGCCATGTTGGCTTGGTAAACCGTTTCATAAATCTCTCTTTGTTTTGTTGAAAACGTCCCGGAAACCGGCAACGTGCGCGTGTGGTCGGAGCAGTAATTCATTACATTTTCAACGCCGGCGTCCATTACCAACAATCTGCCATCTTCCAAAGTTAAGCTATGGTCGTGGTTATGCAACGTTTGTCCGTTTTGCGAAAGAATAACCGGAAACGATGTGCCGTTGCCCATGCCCAATGCGATGCCTTCCGCTATTCCGTAGAGTTCGCGCTCGGTTACGCCCGGTCTGCAATATCTCATAACCAACGTGTGCATGTGAACGCCGATTTCATTAGCCTCTACCATTTGCGCAATCTCTTCAAACGACTTAATTTCACGAAGTGCTACAATACCCTTAATCAAATCAACAGAAGGCGTTAACTCATCAAGATTTTTGCCCAACAAACGCGCCAACTCAATTTTATTTTCTGCACGATAAGGCGGCGTAAAATGTACCTGTTTGCCTTTTAAAAACGAAGAAAGTTCTGCTAACGGACGCACTTCATCCACTGCAATTTGGGTGGCTAAGTCTAACAATTTGGGTTGGTCGCCCATCCAAATAATATCATCAATCGTAAAATCATCTCCAAATAGTATGGATCTATTTTTTTCAAAATCAATAACCCCTACAATATTTGGGAGCGACAAGCCGAAGAAATACAAAAAGTTACTATCCTGCCGGTAGCGATAGGTGTTTGCCGGATAGTTCATAGAAGACTCTCCATTAGCTAAAAAAAGCGCTACACCATGAGAAAATGCAGCTCCTAATTTATTTCTTCTTTCCTGATAAATGTGCGATGCAAATAACGGATTCATAAGTATTGGGTATTAAAATAAAAACATTCACAAAAAAACAAAATTTTTATTACATAAGGCAAAGGCGCTACTGTTTTATCACTTTCTTCACTACTTCACCTTGACCTGTAGCAATTTTCACAAAATATATCCCATTATTTAGATGAGAAATATCAATCTTTTGGCGAGCCGGTAAAAACATAAAATGATGAGCTGCCACTGTTTTTCCGGAAACATCAAAAATCGTAACCCGTAACTCGTCACTCGTAGCCTGTAACTCATCAAACATAATAACTAACTCCCCCGTAGTTGGGTTAGGAAAAACCTGAACTCCGGATAATTCTTGTGCAGGTTCATTGATGCTTAAAGGTCTTACTTCTATGGCAAAATTTTGCGTATAAGGTGTACCAATGGCAGCGCCCTCGGTAACGGTTGCCGTAACGATTACTGTTCCGGGCGCAGTAGCATCGAGCCTTCTGCCGGTAAGCGTAGCGCCCGTAGCGCCTGCATCATACATACTCCAAGTGATATATGTATTTGTGGCATTGCTTGGAAGCACCGTCCCTTCAAGTAAGAGCGGTACGCCTACTGTAGCCATAGCAGGTACGTTTATGATCTCATCAACAGCTACAAAAATGACCGCCAAAACCGAAACTACTACAACAGCAGGCCACATTATATGCGAAATAATAGCATCGTTAGTCATGATTATGGTATAGTTACCGTTTTGGTGAAAGGTTATTATTCCGTTTTCTAATGTATAGTTACTTAGAGGAGCAGGCGAGCCTCCCTGTTCTATTCTAAAAACGGTTTGAATGCCGCCAAACTCAGTTTGCGTTGAAAAATCAATCGGATCGCCCACAGCAATTCTTTGATAATAGGCTTGCCTCCCCAAAAGCTTATTATTTGGATTGCTTATCATTTCAGAAAGTTTATATAATTCGGATAATGGAAGGCGATTCTCACGAGGCGATACATATTCTATTGATGCTAAATCTATATGGGTTAAGTTATTTTCCTGACAAAACAAGTCCTTAAGCACTATGCAATCCGTTAAATCTAAAACACTTAGACGTCCATTACCAGCAGATATTACTTCTAACTTCTTACAGTTGCTTGCATTTAAACTTTGTACTCCACCGAAGGCGATAGTAGCAGCAACTAAATTTATTATTGACGGACAACTACTTAAATCTAAGGTATCAGCCCCGGTAGACCGAAAATATGTAAAAAAACAATCTTCAGATCCGGCAATCGTTACCTTATATCTACCGGGATTAAAAGGATAAGCATGGAATAAAGACTGAGCAACTCCTGTTCCTGTAAATGTATCCATAGGAGAGCCATCGCCCCAGTCAACGGTAAATTGTTTGTTGAGGGTAGCAGTAATACCATGACTTTCCCACCCTGCCACTCTTGTACAAAACCTTATGGTATCACCGGCTACCGCATCCAAATTGCATGTGAAAAAACATATAAGTAAAAGTGTAATTTTTATCAAATTTTTCATTGCTTAATTTTTTTGATTAACAAAGAGTGCAACTGCAAAAATTGCACTCTTTATTATGGTTTATAAATTTTACTGTTTCACCACTTTCTTCACCATCTCTCCTTGTTTGGTAACTATTTTTATAAAATAGATGCCGGAGTTTAGGTTTGAGATGTCGATTTTGTGATGAGAGGATGGGGTGATGAGATGATGAGAGGATAGGATTCGACCGGTAACATCATGAATTTCGATATTTGTAATTTGTAACTCGTAACCGGTAACTTGTAACTCTCCCGTGGTAGGGTTGGGGTAGAGGGTGATGTTTTCATATAAACTACCCCGTCCGGCTGCGCCGTCCACCCCTTCAAAATTTGAAGGGGATTTTGTGCCTTCCGCTTTCTGCTTTCTGCCTTCTTTATCATCACCGCTCACCGCATACCTCTTACCGCCTTCCTCTTCTTCATCTTCAACACAAATCTCATACAACCCGCACAGAATGATTTTTGCAAATGCCCTGCCGCGTCCGGTGTGGGTTTCAACGTAGTTTACCAAATAGTTAATTTCGTTACCGGATAAGGTGTAAATGCTGTTCCCTTCTTCTTCCAATTGCACTAACCAATAAATGTAGGCTTCCAAATCATTTAACTCAAGCGCCTCCTCTTCTGTAATTTCAAATCGCTCATACATTTTAATTAGGGTAACCATCGCTTCCTTGTAGTTATTTTCCTTTAAGTAAGTTTCAACAACCGTAAGGTAATCGGTGTAGTTGCCGCGATATAGGAGCAGACGCCGGAGGGTTAAGCTACCCTGCCTGCCTTTCGCCCCTTCATCACCGCTTATCTCATACCGCATACCGCTTTGTATTTCTTCATCCATTGCAATAATGATTGAGTTAAAATGATTATCTTTCAGTGCGCTGTAATGAGAAACCATATCTAACAGTGCGTTGTATTCTTCTTCATTATTACCCTCAAATGCAAGGAATTGGGCAAGCCAGTACTCGTATGTGGAGTTCCATTCGTCGTATTGGGCTAATGCACCGTCTAAGTCTCCAATTCCTCCTATTCCGAGTTTTGAAGGACATCCGTTTGAAAAGGGAACCGGAATTGGGAATACATTGCCTGCTACATTGTCCGGACGTGCATTATCTGCATTTTCATCATAATAATAGTTAATATAATGTTGAGATAGCGCATTATCAATATTCCAGACAGGATTACCACGAAACTCATTACCGGCAGGACTTCGCAGACCTCCCTGGTTTCTCCTTATACAATTACTATGCTGGGGACCAGCCACAAGGATATCTACAGATTGGGTATTGTTGAAAATGTTACACAACGATTGCAGTCCGGTAATTCTGACAAAACTTGCGGTATCAAATTCAAAGTCTCCACGGAAAGGATCAGGATCCGGGTC
>WQTS01000068.1 GCA_009786185.1 Bacteroidota bacterium | reverse complement strand
TCTATTTTCAAACCGTATCTTTTTCGCATATCAGTTTCATCATTCACGGTTATTTGAAAGTAACCCACTTGTTTTTGAAGTTCTACATAATCGGTGGGGATGTTGGTTTGTATAAGTTGATTTTTAAAAACAAATTGATAATCAATTGGGGCAACATCTTTTAGATAATCGGATATAATTTCTTGATTAAGTAATTCGGGATATTCGGAACGAACATCATTGAGCGTAACCGTAAAATAATGTTTATTCTCATCTTCATCGTACAATTCAATTTCTGTAATTGCATCAATAACTTCAGCAGCAGAACGGCGGTCGGTATCATCATCTAATATTGCTCTTGCTGCTTCTACATCAAATGTTATTTCGGAAGCGTATTTTTCGCCTTGATAGGAAGTTTTAAATGAAAGTTGTTTGCAGTAACCGCCACCCACCAAACGACCAATGCCAAATTGTCCTGCCGAATTTACGCCATCTTTTCTTGAATCTGCAATATTCAACAAAACAGGCTCAACTTTCTCTACCGGAACACCTATTCCGTTGTCGGTAATTGTAATTTTTCTGTTGCAATTATCAATATTTACAACTATATGACCATCTTTAAGTTGACTTAATACGCCTACTTCGGCAGCATCCTTAATCGCGTCGCGGGCATTTTGTATATATTCACGATAAATAATTTTAGCATCTGGGTACATTGAGAACATCAATATCTCAATGAGTTTTTTGCCTACTACAGTTTTATGTTCTTTCATTAGATTTCAGGATTAACCGTTAGGAAATTGTTTGTAGGTTGGGCGTGGAAATTTAATGTTTACAATCGAACGCAAAGCGGGATTGGAAATAATGTACTCGCCCGGCGAAAGCCGTGTCATCATATTTTGATAAACTTTCGGAATATACTTGTAATCGGGTTTTGAAACTTCTATTGCGTTTGTTCGTCCATAAGCATTTGTAGCACAATTCCCTTTTACACGATCAATTATAGCACTACGGAATTGTTCCACTCCAAAAAGAATGATTCCCAAAGAACGTCCACGTTCTGTGATTTCCAAAAGTTGGCGACGAATAGGCGAACTTGGAGGAATATCGGTTGAAGCATACTTATTCAATTCATCAACAAACAAAATCACTTTGTCTGGGACATTATCACGGTCTGCACCGAGTTTCATATCGTAAATTGCACGTGCTACACTACCGAAAACAAAACTTTGTGTGTTTTCGTCCAATCGAGCAATGTCAATTACCATTACTTGATTGGCTGTTAAATTGTTTTGGATTTCGTCTGCTAAATCAACCTCGCTATTAGTGAGAACTTTTGAGAAAATATCATTTTTAATTGCCTTACTTACACAGCGTTTGAATTTCCGCCAGCTTGTAACCAGTATTTCATTTTTTTGTCCCCCATTTGCAGATGTTCGTGTATTTTCATCAAGTTTCTCAACGAACGTACTCCATTTATTTACTCCTGCAAAGTTGCCAGCACCATTAATAACAAAATTCACACAACTTTCAAGTGTTCCTGTGCTGTCATCTTCATTGGCAAGCAATAAATCTAACTTATCTTGTGACTTTTCATAAGTAAATTTGTAGGAAAATGCTTTGTGATTTTCTTTTTGGCGTTTAACATCTTCGGGTTTTGCATAAGATTGTACATTTTCCCATATAGCATCTTTGCTGTATGGATAATAATAACGCACATTCTTAAATGGCTCAGACGAAATACCTAAATTTTCGTAGATAGGCAAATCGTTTTCAATTTTTTTCTTATCCTCTTTTGTTAATTCTGTAGATGTTTTATACGATTCGTCAATTGCCATCAAGTCCCTGCCTTTTACATTAAAGAATACAAAAGCTGCAGTGCTACCGTCTTCCGTACAAAATTTATGTTGCAAAGCATTTAGTAGAAACATTGAATAAGAAGTCTTTGCTGCCAAACCCGAAATACCTGAAACATTGAGGTGGGCTCCGTCTGGACCAATCAAAAAGTTAGAGTTTAATTCTACTTTGATTTTTCGTGCCTCTCTACCTTGATACATTTGAAGATAGCCACACACAAGCGGGTTTTTTACATCTTTCAAACCAAGCGCAAATTTTATGTCTTCGTCATCACACAAAGAAACTTGTTTGCCGTCTAAAACAGGAGTATAAACATTTTCAGTATTACAGACCACAGTGGCTTTTACATAATTCATTCCTAAGCGATTCATATTGCCAATTACGGCATCCGTATCGCCAAAATCACTTGAAATGTAGCTTGTAAAATGACTTGGTGCATCGGTTACATGGTTAATTGTTTCGATTACTCCATAAGTAATAGATTTTGTATTATCGGGAGCGATATGCTCCACTTTCACAATATCGAATGGACTCAAAATTTCTTTTTTGTCTGTCCAAAAGAAAAAGTCCTCTGTTGTGGCAGGACTTTTTTCGGTAGCAGATATTTTACCAATAATTTTTGTCATATATCAAAACAAATTTAAGATTACGTTATTATCAATATAATGGGATTTACAAAATGATTCTGTTAAGAAGACAGGGTACAAATGATTTGCCCATCGGGTATCAGCGCCAAAACAAACAGGATATGCCTCACGAATAAGGTTTGCGCTAATCACATTTATTATATCTGTGTGAATAGGTTTATCTTCCTGCAATAGCACCATTTCACATTTTACTATATCTGAAAAACTTGTTTCTCGAAATTCGGAATTGCGAAGCCGTAAATACCAAACGGCATAAAACGAAGAAAATGTGCCACCGCCTTTATGCGAATGTTTTGTTTCGTAACGATAAACTTTTGTGCGTTCAAAAGGTTTGAGATTGGCAATTGTTTTGGCAAGACTGCTCCCTTCATAGTCGGGCAAAAGTTCAGGGTCGAACATTTTAGAAACTCCTACTACATTTTGATAATTTGCTCGCAAGTTGTTCCACTGAGTAGAATCAAGATTTGAATATCCCGGATTATATTCTAACGAGCCGTCTTTTATCAACCAACTTTCATCATCAAGTTTATTTTGGCGGCAGAGTTCGGCAACAAGCAATTGTTCCTCATCTGTCATTTCAGCTTGGATTTGGGCAACAGCGCGGTTTTTATAATTGTCTTTATCCTTATCGCCTGTATTGCCATCTGTTTTATAGAGCAAAAGTTTTTCAATTTTGATTCCTCTTTCTTTGATAAAGGGGATTTTAGCGATTTCTTCATTCAATTTTTCACAGTAGGAACGACAAAAGTTTTCGCCGCCGTCATCATCGTCAAAATCATCAGGCATTGCAATAACAATCTTACTGCGAATATCATTTTTTTTAAAAGTATCTCGGTCTTTTCGCTCACAACAACCAACAATTATTTGCCCTGCAACAATGGGAAAAATCTTTTTGCCAATTGCAATATCATCAACTTTATAAGTATGGCGTGAGCCGTCCAAAAAATAGCGAAAAATTGGTGGCGGTGGTGTGTTTTTATTTAACAAACTGTGTAAAGGTATAGTACCTTGTCGGCTGCGCTCTGTTTCAGCAAACACACTTTTAGTCGTCTGAACTACAGTTTTATCATCGTAGTTGTATGCAATTGTATCGTTGTCATTAGTGTCTAACGACAACTTTTTTGTCTTGTAACACTGATATTTACCTTTGCCTGACTGCTGTATATATTCTAAAATTTTACCCATACGTTATAAAAATGCAAAATTACATTTTTTCACTTCAATTCTCAACTTTTTTGTCATCCCTCAATAACTTGTCAATTCCTTTTTTTGCCTACGGTGTTGTCCAGGCGTTACATACAACGCATAAATATACACAATTTCCTTTGCTTTAATTTCAAACCTACCTCCTCAACCTCACCCCAAACGCCAAAAACACCAAATACCCCGTAATCCCCATCAAAACAATAATCGCCCCAGCTTGCCTCCCATCCATTAACGAACTGGCAAAAGTCATGAGTGGTGGGAAAATTGCACCGCCCACAATTCCGGTTACCATCAAGCCTGAGATTTCGTTGGCTTTTTCCGGGCGCGCTTGGATTGCCATGGAGAAAATAATGGAAAAAATGCTGGAAAAAGCATAACCTGTTAATCCGATTAAAATTAAAATCATGATTTTTGTGGGTGCGAAAATTAAGCACATCAATGCTACGAGTGCCAAGAGGATGTGAATGCGAAAATATTTCATGGCATCCATTTTAATAAGTAATGCCGAGCCGATAAAAGCGCCAATCGTACGGCAAGCAAAGTAAATACTGGGCGCATAGCTCACATCTTTTGCAAGCGTTCCGGAAATGCGCTCAAGCAGTATTTTTCCGGATACCATGTTCACGCCCACATCAATGCCGACAACGGCAACAATTCCTAAAAATAATAAAAGAATTGTTCTGTTATTTAACAACTTAAATGATTCTGTTAATGAAGTTGATGTACTTGGCATCTCTTTTTCTACGGGGGTTAACAACAACCATAATGCTGCCACTAAGGTGATTCCGCCAAAAATGGGGAATAGATAAACCCAATTGTTTAACTGTGTAGCGGCAAAAACCGCGATAAAAGGTCCGCAGAAGGAAGATATGGCTTTCACCACCTGACCGGCGGTTAACGAGCTGGTTAAGGCTTTTCCTTTTACTAAATTGGAAACCAACGGATTTAACGAAACCTGAAGTATGGTGTTGCCGATACCCAATAAAGCAAATGCCACGAAACATACGTAAAGGTTAAAATTATTTACGGTAAAAAGGGGTAAAGACATGCCAATCAGCGTAATAAACATGCTTAATAATACCGTATTTTTTCGTCCGATTTTATTCATTAAGCTTGCCGAAGGAATGGCTAACAGCAAAAACCAAATAAATACCATGCTGGGCAAAAATCCGGAAAGTTGCTCTGAAATGTTATATGCTTCTTTAACATAGCTTGTTGCAATACCAACAACATCTACAAAACCCATTACAAAAAAGCCAAAGAAAATGGGTAGTAGCGATAAAATAATGTATTTGTTTTTCATAAAAATTTGAATAATAATTGCGGCAAAATTACACACTTTTTAATTATTTGATACTTTTGCAATCTCATAAAAACAAAATAGATATGTATTCTAAGGATCGAAGAATCGTAGTAACTTTAGATGCCGGCGGCATAAATTTTGATTTCAGTGCTATTCAAGGCAATGAGATTATTGTTGAGCCGATAACCAAGCCTTCTAATGCAGCATATTTAGATCTGTGTATGAATACTTTAGTGGAAGGCTTCTCCCAAATTATGGCGCAGTTGAAAGAAAAACCGGTAGCTATCAGCTTCGCCTTTCCGGGACCGGCGGATTATCCCAACGGCGTTATCGGCGGTTTCCTTCCTAATTTTCCTTCTTTTAGAGATGGTGTGGCTTTAGGCCCGTTTTTGGCTGAAAAATTTGGTATTCCGGTATATATCAATAATGATGCAGATTTGTTTGTGTATGGAGAAGCATTGGCAGGCGCACTGCCCGAAATTAATGCGCGGCTAAAAAAAGCAGGAAGCGATAAAGTATATCGCAATTTGATAGGTTTTACTTGGGGCACAGGCTTCGGTTTCGGCTTGACTGTGAACGGAAATATGCACATTGGCGATAACTCGTGCTGTGAAGTATATTGCCTGCCCGACAAAAACCATCCGGATATTATTGTAGAAGATAGCGTTTCGGTAAGAGCAATTAAACGTGTTTATGGTGAAAAATCAGGAAATCCGGATCATGGATTAGAGCCATTTGATATTTTTAACATCGCAGAGGGCGTGAAAATCGGAGACCGTGAAGCTGCCAAAGCCGCATTTTCGGAGCTTGGAAAAGCCGCAGGAGAAATTATTGCCAACGCTGCAACGTTAATAGATGGTATTGTAGTGATTGGCGGAGGTTTAACCAAAGCGCATAAATATATTATGCCTTCGCTGTTCCATGTGATGCGGAGTGAGATGCATACTTTAAAAGGCGAAACGTTGAATCGCTTGCAATTTAAAGTGTATGATCTTGATAACGAGCATGAATTTTTAGAATTTGCAAAAGGAGATTCTAAAAAAATAAAAGTATATGGAAGCGATAAAACGGTAACTTATGATCCGCAGAAAAGAATTGGGGTTACTATTTCGAAATTGGGCGCACTAAAAGCCGTTGCCTTAGGGGCTTATGCTTTTGCGCTGCATGAGATTGATGGTTTTTAGCACATATTCTCTTTCACAGCTTTTTCAAACCATTGCGCCCTCGCAGCACCCTCGCCGGTATTGATGAGCACGGTTTCTCCATCTTTGATTTGGTTTTCTTGCAATGCTTTGTAAAAACCCAACAAACAAACAATGGAAGCAGGTCCCAATACCACATTTTTCTCTTTATAAATTTGTGTAGCTAAATCAATGAGGTCGTGTTCTTTAACTCTTACAAACGTTCCTCCGCTTTTTTTTACGATAGGCGCTACCACCGGAAACATGCCGGGGGCTCCTGTTGACAAAATGGAGACGCACGTTTGCGGATTATCAATAACAGGGTAATTGTTTTCCCAACCTTCCGGAAAATTCTCTGCTACTGCTCTTTCCCAACCTTGCACCATCGGGTCGCAGGTGTCTTGTTGCACTAAAATTATGCGCGGCAACTTTGCTTTGGGTTCAAGATGTTCAATTTCGCGAATTCCCTTGTCCACAGCAATCGGTCCGGTGCCGCCGCTCACGGCTTGGATATACACATCAGGCATTTTTCCCAATTGGCGCAAAAATTCAAAAACCATCGTTTTTTTTGCTTCCACGCGTATCGGGTCAATATTTCCTGCTGAGATGAGCACGTTATTTTGTTGATGAAACTCTGCCGCCATTTTTTTGGCAAAAGCGTAATCCCCGGCTGTAATTCGTACTTCTTGATTATAGGAACGCATCTCATCTACAGAATCTTGCACCACACACTCAGGTACAAAAACGGTGAATTTCACGCCTGCCAAGGCTAAATATTTGCTGTACGCCGTAGCTGTATTTCCGGTAGAAGCTACCGTAAATTGTTCAATGCCATGCTCCTTAAAAAGCGATGCTGCCAACGATGCCGCCACATCTTTAAAGGTATTCGTGCCGCCGTTCAAATCGTTGCGATACACCCAAACATTGCAGCGGATGCCAAACTCTTTTTGTGCATAATCGCTCAAAAAATCCCATTTTTCAATAGGAATAGCGCCTTCTTTGCAAGAAATTGCATTATTTTTATCTTGAAGCGGTAAGAAATCGAAGTAGTGCCAAAAACTTTCCGGATTTTGCAATAAAAGGTCTTTTAATTGCGCATAATCGGAATTATACCATATTTCCGAATGCTTACTTTTGCATTGTGCACACTCTTGATTTGCTTGGAACCATGCGGCAAAATCGGGCGTAATTTGTCCGCACTTTGCACATTTTAAGTAATATTTTGTCATTTTTATTGTATTAATCATTATATAAACTACCCCGTCCGGCTTCGCCGTCTACCCCTTCAAAATTTGAAGGGGATATTCATCATCTCATCGTTATCTGTGATTAAACCAATCATCCTTCGGATTTCCTCCAAAGTAAGTTTCCGGTATGCGCTGATCCGGGTTAAAGAGCGGCGCTTTGCGTTGTGTAATTTTTATTTGCCAAAATGGGTCATGTATTTCTCCTCGTTTATCGGAATGCAGCAGTTCGTAATCGTTACTCACTAAATCTGTGTTATAAAAAACAAATTTAACATTCGATTGATCTACGCAATAATAGTAATGCCAAATTTCGTAAGGATAGGAGTGTGAATCGTAAGGAGATTCAAAAATGCTATTTGGTGGTCCATACTGCAAAAAAACCCTTCCTCTATCGGTTCGGTAGCCTTGTACTAATTTGCAGCCAAATACATTGTTTACATGTTTCACTTTTTCTAAATATTCTGTCCAAGCTCTTTCAGGATTTATGGGGTCTCTTTTCACCCAAAACGCATAAAGAAATTTTCTTAAACTTTCCGTAGAAATTCGCTTCATTCTTACCGTGTAAAATTCTCTTTCTATAGGAGTAGATATTGGATACAAAAATCGTACATACTCAAGCAATTGCATCGTATCTTTGATTTGATCTACAAAAGTATTTGTAATATTTACAGCGGCAATATCATCTAAATTTAATGTTATTCCCGGATTGCTTCGTTGGAAAAAAATAGAATTGGTGGCAAGTAAAACAGAATCTTTGTTAAAAACATCTACAATTAAATTGTAATTTCCTGAGGGCAACTTGAAAATACCGATCTCTCCAAGAGTTACTACTACGGGCTTTGCTTTTGTTTGTGTGGTATAACGTGCTTCAGAATAAGGCATTAAATTGTTTTCAAAGCAAGTAATATAGGTTTTAATAGTAATAGGGTCATCATTTCCTGCTAATTTATCTGTGTTATAAATTTCGCAAGAAAAAGGAAGATTATACATGCTTTCCGGAACAAATCCATAAAACAGCGGTTCTAACGAAAATCCATATTTGTCGAAAATATCTCCTCGCGGTTCTCTATTTACGCTTCTATAAAGCGATATGTCAGAAATAGATACGTTGTCTTGCGGGTAATTTAGAACGGCAATATCCGTATAATAAAGAGGTTTGGCATCTGTACGCATGTCTTCCACTGAAAATTGCAATAGATATTCTCCATTAGACAATTGCAAATTTTGAACATCTCCGAAATTTGGTTTAGTGGAGGCATCGGAATCTTCAAATTTTTCACT
Organism: Bacteroidota bacterium; assembly: GCA_009786185.1. GTDB lineage: Bacteria > Bacteroidota > Bacteroidia > Bacteroidales > WCHB1-69 > WRNX01. The sequence goes on along the minus strand of WQTS01000068.1, from coordinate 421 downwards.
TACTAAGATGTAATTCAACCTATTAACCAACGAATCGCCTTGAAAAGCATGTACGACAATACGCACTTCGGCTTCAAATTTTCCTTGATCATTAGCAACGTATGTAACAGTTTTACCGTTCACAAAAGATGAAACTTCCAAATAAGGCTCGCCGGTTGCGGCATCATAGTACGATTTATAAGCAATAAGCACGCTTAGTTTTTGTGCAAAAGTTGTGCAAACAAGCAACAAGATAAGGGTAAAAAGTATCGTTTTTTTCATAGATGTATGTTTTAAGTAATAGTATAACTAATGTGCAGGAAAAATATTATACACAGGGCAAAATCATTAAAATTATTTGGGCGTTCCGGCTTCCCACCGCACACGTTCGGCGACGGTTCTACCGTCGTCGTTCTATCTGCCAACGCACGCCGTCGGGCTT
>WQTS01000067.1 GCA_009786185.1 Bacteroidota bacterium | reverse complement strand
AAAAATTCAAGTGATAGTGCAATGATAATTGATGCTATGGATATTTTGTATTCGGAAAAAGTAAATGGTTTTTGTATTGTTTCTAGCGACAGTGATTTTACGAAATTAGCCACAAGGCTTAGAGAAGCGGGAATGATAGTTATTGGTTTTGGTGAAAAGAAAACACCGCAACCATTTATTTCAGCTTGCGATAAATTTATCTATTTGGAAATTTTAAAAATAACAACCTCAGTGACTGAAAGTGTTGCGAAAACAAGTGCAAAGTCTAAAAAAGAAGAACCTCTTAGTAAAGTAGATACAGAAACTATTAGAATTATCGCCGAAAGTGTCAATGATTTGGCTGATGAAACAGGTTGGACATTTTTGGCGAGTTTAGGAAACTATATTTTGAAAAAGAAACCCGATTTTGACCCAAGGAACTACGGATTTCCAAAATTATTACCATTGATAAAAAATATCAATAAGTTTGACATAGATGAAAGAGATACAGGAATAAAAAACATAAAACATATATACATAAAACAAAAATAAACTGCCGCTAACGAACGGTTTCATGAAAGTGAGGAGTAATGCCCGCAGACAGTTTAATGACACAATTTTTTAGGGGTATATAAAGTGAATATTTTGAAAAATGTGTCATTTCAAGAATAACGCTCTAACACTTGTTATGAGATAATTATTGGAAATTATAAACAATATTGGTTTGAATAACAGTGAATTAAAGATAAAAAAGAGGCTGTCAGATTTTGAGACAGCCTCTTTTTTGTAATTTGAATTGCATTACTCAGATTTACATTTTACTGTAGATGTTGCACCAGGAGGGGTCGCATATACATGTTTCTCACAATCCGACTTAGACATGTCTCCAACATGCATTTCCACCACTTGTTCTGTAATACCATCAACTGTTACACTGCCTGTACAAACACAGGATTTTTTGCAAGATGCAAAACCAATTGCTGCAATAGCCAATACTACCAATAGCTTTTTCATAACTTATATTTTTTTAATAAGCCTACTCTATTAGTATAGGATTTTCGGCATCTTCCTTAAATTAATAAACGCAAAAAAACACTTTGCATTATATAGAAAAATTGCACTTTTTGGGATAAATATTATATTTTCGCAGTGTTGTATCACATTGAAAATGTGTTGGAAAGCCGCAACTACGGCAATGTGTCACTACGTTAGCGGTAATTTTGGACAGGACACTGCTAATTGAAAAAGAAAAATAAAAAATAAATTATGACACCATCAGAATCAGTATTTAGTGATTTCATTGAAAAACTTAAAAACAAAAAGAGACTTAGTAATAACGATATTTTGTTTTTAGGTAAAGTTATTTATGAATATCGAAATAAACAAGAAGAGGAAACACTTGAAATTTATATGAGAGTTAATTATGACTTTGGGAAACTTGACATAGTTGAAGGGAATGTATTAACAGCAAACAAAGTTCATTTAACCTTAGATGTTAAATATCAGGATTTCTCATTAACAGACAATGGTTTTTTGACAATTGTTGGCAATTCGCCGAAACTTGGTACATATAGAGTAACTATCATTGAAATTTAATTTTTATCAAAAACCAGCCATTATATTGATATGAAATTATTTACAAATAATGATATAGCCAATTTCAAATTGAAAAAGAAATTGATTTACAGAGAGCAGTCGCTAATGAATGGTTTTGTGTCAGGCGAGGATGTACGCCTGCAGTCAGTTTAATGACATAATTTTTAGGGGTATATAAAATGGATATTTTGAAAAATATGTCATTTCAAAAATAATGCTCTAACGCTGTTAGCAGCAATTTGGAGACAGCAAGAGCGTTATTAAAGAGTTAATTTGAAAAGAATAAAATGATAAACTAAATGAAGATAATCAAAATATTAGGACTAATTATATTATCCATTATTGTTTTTATTCTAAGTTCAGTATTAGTAATCAAAGTTTTGGGATACAGAACAAATATTGCTAATGGAATTACTGGCACAGAAATCAAACAAATTGAAATTGGTATGCCATTCGAGGAAATAATTTCAATCTTAGGAAAACCTTTTACAATAGAAAATCGTAACGGACAACACAGTATTGTTCATTGCAAAAATCCAAAACTTTTAGAAATGAGTGTAAATAAGAATACAGATATAATTCAAGTTGTTGATAGTTTTTTTAATGGCACTTACTGTTGTGATGCTTATAAAGAAAGTATTCAGAAAGGTGTAACTTTACAATATACTAAACGTCATTGCTTTTTTAGGAATTTATTTTCCAATTTTCCAATGCTTTGGGTGCATTTAGATAGCAGTTATTGTGTCCATAGTGTTTATGCCAGAGAATTTGATTTAGACCTCAAGCCTGTTATTTATTCATTATCAAAGAAAATTGATTATGATACTTGGGAAGAAATACCGAATGAAATAAGTTTATACATTAATGATGAGTTACTTGAAAAATATTTTAAAAGTAAAAAGTGATAAACTGCTGCTAACGAGCAATTTTATGAAAGCGTGGGTATGCCTGTAGACAGCTTAATGACATAATTTTTTCAGGGATAAATTTTATACTTTCGCGGCGTTGGCTCGTAGAAAAATGTGTGTGATGCTGCCACCTTGGTAAGCTGCCGAATTGAATACAATAAACAATAAAATATCGGTTCGAATCCGTTCGCCTCCACCAAAGAAAATAAGCACTTACAAATATAATGTAGGTGCTTTTTTATTTACGGTGAACACAAAGTGAATAGGTTGTAATTAGTTTTTGGAATATAGTTTACCGCACAATCTCGCTCCTCGTAATCACCACCGGATTGCTCCTTTTATAATGCGATTGTTGATAACGCTTAATAAGCGGATGTGATTCTAATTCTTTTTCTCCTGAAAAGTAACGAATAAATAATTTGTCTGCCTCAAAATAATCAGCAACACCCAATTGTTCGCAATCGCAGGAACTGATGCCTAATCCATCCACAGGCACAGCATCAATGCACATTTGCAATGCTTGTCTTTGCTGTTCATCGTATTCTGATAATAAGTGTGTTGCGAGCGTAAACACTTCCGTCTTCCAAAGATGGAGTATGGGTGCATAATCACCCACATCACCGTGTAGCGTCCAAAAGCCGGTGAGGTATTCGGTGAAATTATCGGTAGCAATTACAATACCGCGGTATAATTGCGCTAAATCGTACAAAATCATCATGCGCATGCGTGCTTTCATGTTGCCTTGGCGCAATTTTGAAAGCATGGAATCATCTAAGCAAATTAGATTTTTCTTGTTTTCTAAATACGTTTGTGTTAGGTCAAGATATTCAAAATCATGACAGAAACTTTCTCCTATCCTGAGCGACCGTTCAATTTCATCAGGTTTATTCGTTTCAATCGTAATGGAACGACCGATGAGCGGAATGTTACACGCTTCGCAAACCGGTTTTAACAAAGCGGCACACAACGCACTGTCAATGCCACCCGAAATGCCTAATACCAAGGATTGTAATTTATTTTCTTGAATATAATTTTTGATATGGGTACGAATGTTTTTGGCAAAACGTTCGCAATCTTCCGATTTTTCTTGAATTGGTAAGTGGTTTTGGATGTTCATTTTTTTTAATTTTTATATAAACTACCCCGTCTCGCTTCGTGAGCCACCCCTTCAAAATTTGAAGGGGATTTCCGTTCCCTTTCGCGCTTTCTCCTTTCTGCTTTCGCGCCTAATCCCCTAATTTTTCTAACTTTTCCTGCGCTACCTTCCGCAAATCCTCTCCATCATAATTATCAATAATACTTCGGTAGGTATTCCTTGCCTGGAAAGTTTTACCGCCGGCAGCATACCAATCTCCATATAAAATATAGGTAGAAGCAATCCAATATTCTCCGAAATAGTTACCGTTTATAATTTTCAAAATTGCCTTCTCCGCTTCCGGTAAGTTATTTTGTTTAAATTCGATAAGTGCAATTTTATAGGCAGCTTCTGTGCTATTTTCATTAATCGGATTTTCGGCTAAAATAGCAAAATGTTTTTTTGCAGCGGAAAAATCGCCCAATTCCATAGCGGCACGACCGGCATAAAGATACGCATCATTTTTCACTTCACGCGGCGCTTGCGAAGCATTAATGATATATTCGGCACTTGTTCTTACATCCTGAAATTTTCTCAACTCATAACCGGCACGCATAATTCCATTGTTCGCCAAAATTCTATTGTTTTCATTAGATGCAACTTCCAACAATTTTGAAAAATATTCAAATGCTTTTTGAAAATTATTTTTATTAAATTGAATGAGTCCCGCTTTGCGTAGCGCAGTTTCATTATTTTCAGTTACATAGCGTGAAATCAACGCTTCATACCCCGCCAAGGCATCATCTAAACGATTTTTATCATAATCGTATTCGGCTTTATAGAACAATGCATTGGATGCAAACATTCCTTGAGGAAATTGTTTTAAATAATCAGAAAAACCTTTGTAAGCCGCCTCAAGTTCGCCTCTTATATATTTGTTTTCGGCAGATTTATAGCTTACCGAATCTTGTCGTGAAGCTGTGAAAGACAAATTTTTGGATTGAGCATACGCATAAAATTCGGTAAGTCTTCCCAATTCGGCATAAATTGTTTCAAGATTCGCCAAAGCATCTTTTGCCTCTTGTGATCCAGCATAATTTTCCAACACATGTTTGAAGGTATTAATAGCGATATCTACCTCGTTATTATTCCAATATGCTTGCGCTAACTTAGTGTAGGCTTGCCGAACCAAACTGTTTTTAGGATAAGTTTTAATAAATGTTTGATACGCATCGATTGCTTTTTTATATTGATTTAAAGCATGATATGTGGAGGCTAACTCAAATTCTGCTTCCGCTTTAAAACCGGTATTCGGGTATTTTCTAAGCAAACTCTCTAACACAGAAATCTTTTTATTTAGCTCTCTTTGGTAGCCGTGCAAAATGGCAATTTGATACAACGCATAATCGGCGCCGGATTGTTCCGTTTTGGCAACTTTATCGTAATTAGCAATCGCTTGCTGTAACTTTTTCTGCATAAATTGAGCATCTGCTAACCGCAAATAGGCATCGGAAACTAATTCCGTATCGTTTCCTTTGGCAGCTAAAAAATCGGAAAAAGCTTTTTCAGCTTCTCCATATCTTTGGCTGCGCATCAAAGCATAACCCAATCCGTAAAACGAAAGTGCATAATTTGCATCCTTTTTTGCCTCACTATTTCTTTGATAGAATCTGTACGATTGCACCGCATCCGTAAACTGAGAATTTCTGTATTGTGCTTCCGCTTTCCAATACAAAGCGGAGGTTTCAAGACTTTTATCTAAAGGATATTTTAAAGACTTTTCAAAATTTCTCAACGCAGCATCATAATCTCTGTTATTTAATAACTCAAGACCACGCAGATAAGTAACACGTTGGTAGGCTCTTAACAAGGCCGGACTTTTGTGTTGAATTTTTTCTAACGAATTTATAGCGCCTTGATAATTTTTTGTAGACATATAAATTCTTGAAAGATAATTTTCTACCTCATCGCTATGTGTAGAATTCGGATACTCGTTAATATATTGCTCTAACGCTTTAATTGCTTGGTTAAAAGATGAAGAGGATTTTTCATATTGTATTTTTGCATAATTAAAAAGTGCGTCTTCCTTAATATTGGGCAAAAAATCCATTTTATATGCTTCGTAAAGCGCTTGCGATGCCAAATTCCATTCTTCCAATTGAATATAAGAATATCCGATGGTATAATACGCATTTTGCGCCATAGCATCCTGAATGGAAGTAACTTTCGAAAGAAAATCTATCGCATTTTTATAATTTCCAATATAAAAATTTGCCATTCCGGCGGCATAATAATCCTCGCGGTTAATTTTATCTTTAGTTCTGGTAAAATAATATTGGAAAAAGTGATCTGCTTTTTCATATTCATTAAGCGCATAATACGCCAACGCCAAACAACGTGCAATTTCTATTTTGCTTTTGTCATTGGCTTGCTCAAATAATGGTAAGCCCTTGGAAACCACTTCATCATATTTCTTTTGCAACAAATAAATTTGAACAATATAAAAAGGCACGGTATTTTTAAACTCAGGGTCATCTTTCACTTTCATAAAATCCTCTAATGCAGCTTGATACTGATTCTCCTGATAGGCGATAACCGCTAAATAATAGATGGCTCTGTTTCTATATGGACTTTCCAATTCAGCGGCAGTTTTTAGAAACGGACGAGCTTCTGCAAATCTGTTAAGCTCAAAGAGAGAATACCCTTTTTTATAGGCAAATTCTGCACGAATTTCCCTATAAATGTTCTTTTCTCCTACCAAATCGAAACTTTCTATCGCTTTTTTGTAATTTTTTTTATGAAAATAGAATTTTCCAAGGGCAAAATAAGCTTGCGGAATTTGCGCGCTTACCGGATATTTGGCAATGAAATCATTCAATAGAAAAATGGCGTCATTATTGAAAAGATTAGCAGCGCACAATGCCATATAAAAATAGGAATCTGTTTTTATATCTTGTTGTTTATCAGTTGTATTTTCATATACCCATTTAAAATATTGCTGTGCAGAGCCATATTTTTCTTTTTGATATAGCTCCATCGCATTATCAAATTCATATTTGGGAGATTCGAACACCAACGGTTTTTGTGCAAATAAATGCATACTAAACAAGAATATAGCAAAACATAGTCCAATATTCTTCCAAAAAAAAGCTATTTTCATTTAAACGGATATTAATGATAGAGATAACGAAGGAAAGAGGGTGTTTCGTGTATTAACCTAAAGAAAAGAAAACACGATAAACTAATCATTGTCGTTGACTTCAGTCAATAGATAAAAAAGGAAGTAAAATGCTACAAATCAACAATAAAAGCTCCTCTTTCCCTCATTGAATGATAATTGATATTATGCTCTTGACAAAATTCAACCCACTCTTTTTCAAAATTCAACCAATTATTTTCATCTAAAATAATCGTGCTACAATCAAAAACTTGAAAAACGACCTCCGGTTTTAGCTTAGGGTTACGAGAAAGATACAGATAGTCTATCTTCATCTTTTCGGAAGACGCGTATAATTTGTCATTTCCTGACAAAAGATAGAGTGTTTTTCCATTGAAAAAAAGAAAAAATCCCTTTTTAGAAAACATTTCATTCTCATAATCTTCTTGAATATTAAGAATTTCACTATTAATCCGCGCTTTCCTTTCATGATTTTTAATTGAAAATTGATACCGCCTATCTTCTTTTGAGTGAATAGAATCAGATAATAAAATGCTTTTTCCGTGTTGGTTAAAATTTATGGCGACAGATTTAGAAATAGCGTATATCGTTATGTTTTTTTTGTTTTTATTGTCAATTTTATCATACGTAAACAATCCTGTAATCATTAATAATGAAACTAATCCATAGAGAAAACTTTTTGCATCTTTTTTTGTAAAAGCGTAATAAAAGAAGCCGATCATAATATATAGTAATATAAGTTGCAGCGGCGAAATGGAGATTTGATTGGTGGTGGAGTAGGGGAGCATTTCTATTATTTTTGCCGTATAGTTCATAATTTTAATTTGATAAATTAGCAAATAACCAATGAGTTGTGAAATGTAAGGCAGAAAAGAAAACGCCATAATCGCAACACCGGTGATGACCACCCAAAAAGAGAGAAAAATGACCACTAAATTTGCAATGAGAAAGTAGTTTGGAAATTGTCCGAAATAAAAAATAGCGATGGGAGCCGTAGAAAGTTGCGCCGCAATGGAAACGGAACAAAGATCCCAAAAGTATCTTATTATCTTTGCTTTAGGTTTGTAAAGATTATATATTGGCTTTTGTAACAGCACAATGCCGAACACTGCTAAGTAACTGAACTGAAATCCCATTTCGAAAACCAATAGCGGATTTATTGTTAATAAAAGAAAAAGGGAGGCAAAGAGACTGTGAAATACATTGGTGTTTCTGCGCAAAAAGTTTCCTAAAAGCACAAAAGTAAACATTGTACCGGCGCGCATCACCGATGGTGCAAGCCCTGTAATGTTCGCATAACTCCAAACAATGAGTAAAAGAATGATACTCTTAACCGTTTGCGACCGTTTTGAAAAATTGAGCGGAAACAGTAAATAATTCATAATCATAAACACAATACCCACGTGCATTCCCGATACACACAAAATATGACTCACGCCGGCGGCAGTCCAAGTGGCGCGCAGCTCCGGATCCATAGTTTCATCATTGCCTAAAATGATGGCAGTGGCTATACTGTACTCCTCGCCCGACA
>WQTS01000066.1 GCA_009786185.1 Bacteroidota bacterium | reverse complement strand
GGTATCGGTGTTTTCGGAGCCGGTGACGGATGATGTAACGGTAGGGGCGCAAAATTTTGCGCCCCTACATACGGATGTGCCCCATTTCGCCATCGAATTTTTACCCGGACAATTCGACCAACGCGCCGATAGCGCCGTGCAATGTTTGAAACTGATTGACCCGAAAAGCGAAGCGATCATCAAAAGCGCCAAATTAATTTTGTTGGATAATTCTGTTTCTGATGAAGATTTGAAACGCATTAAAAAATACTGCATCAACGAAGTAGAAGCGCGAGAAAAAGATATGAATGTTTTAGATGCTTCCGAAAATGTGGATATTGCAGAGATTCCTGTTTTTAATGGTTTTATAGAATTTTCTGAAAAAGAGATTGAAAGTTTTAGAAAGAAACACGGTTTGGCAATGTCGCCGGAAGATATTTTGTTTGTGCAACAATATTTTAAAAACGAAGAAAGGCGCAATCCCACCGAAACAGAAATCAAAGTATTAGATACTTATTGGAGCGATCATTGCAGGCATACAACTTTTGAGACTGAAATAAAGAATGTTATATTTGCGCCATCTCAATTTCAAGAACAATTGCAACATGCTTTTGAAAAATATTTGGAATTGAGAAATATAGTGCACGGCGGCAAAAAGCCGATAACCTTGATGGACATGGCAACCATTTGCGGCAAATATGAGCGCAAAACCGGCAACTTGGAAGACATGGAAGTTTCGGACGAAATTAACGCGTGCAGTGTGTATGTAGATGTGGACGTGGACGGAAAACCGGAAAAATGGTTGTTGATGTTTAAAAACGAAACACACAACCATCCTACTGAGATTGAGCCTTTTGGCGGCGCATCTACTTGCGTGGGCGGTGCCATTCGCGATCCGTTGAGCGGCAGAAGTTACGTATATCAAGCGATGCGTGTTACCGGCGCCGGTGATATTACCGAGCCTGTTGAAAATACGATGGAAGGGAAATTGCCACAGTGTGTTATTTCGAAAGTTGCGGCGCATGGCTACTCTTCTTACGGCAACCAAATTGGATTGGCTTGTACGCACGTTCGCGAAATTTACCACGAAGGTTACAAAGCGAAACGCATGGAAATTGGCGCGGTAATAGGCGCAGTTCCCGCAGATTATGTGCGCCGTGAAAAACCGCAAGCCGGCGACATCGTTATCATGTTTGGCGGAAAAACCGGGCGCGATGGCGTTGGCGGCGCTACCGGATCTTCAAAAGAACACACGGAAACTTCGTTGGAGTTATGCGCGGCTGAGGTGCAAAAAGGTAACGCTCCCGAAGAGCGCAAGATACAACGCCTGTTTCGTAACCCTGAGGTTACCCGATTGGTTAAAAAATCGAACGATTTTGGCGCGGGCGGCGTAAGCGTTGCTATTGGCGAACTGGCAGATGGCTTGGAAATTGACCTCAACGCCGTGAAAACCAAATACAAAGGTTTGAACGGCACAGAATTAGCAATCAGCGAATCGCAAGAACGCATGAGCGTGGTGGTTGCTCCCGAAGATGTGGAAATATTCATTGAATATTGTAGAAAAGAGAATATTGAAGCTACCGTTATTGCCCACATTACCAACGACCACCGTCTGAAAATAAATTGGAATGGAAAAACGATTGTGAATATTTGCCGCGAATTTATTAACACATCGGGGGTTCGGCAAAAAACGAATGTATGGGTTGGGGTTGGGCGACAAACATTTTTAACCACAAAGGGCACAAAGAGTGCGCCAAGTACGCCGGGAATAAATGAACTTATTTCAGACTTTTGCGTCCGTTGCGAAAATCCTTCGCGTACCTTTCGATCAATGGATACTCCGATGCAACAACAAGTAGAAAACATATTATCCGATTTAAATGTAGCTTCCCAACAAAACATGATCGAAATGTTCGACTCTACCGTTGGATCAACCACAGTATTAATGCCTTTTGGCGGAAAATATCAATTGACGGAAACGCAAGCAAGTGTACAAAAATTACCGGTACGTCACGGATTTACAGACACTTGCAGCATTATGTCGTTTGGCTACAATCCTTTTATTTCAGAACGTTCACCGTTTCACGGAGCACAGTACGCCATTATTGAATCTTTAGCAAAATTAGTGGCAACAGGTGGCGATTACCGCAAAGTTCGCTTCACTTTTCAGGAATATTTTGAAAAACTCGGCAAAGATAAAGAAAAATGGGGCAAGCCGTTTGCCGCATTGTTGGGCGCCATAACCGTTCAAAACTTTTTTGGGCTGCCTGCCATTGGTGGAAAAGATTCTATGAGCGGAACTTTCAAAGATTTGAATGTGCCGCCTACTTTGGTTTCGTTTGCCGTTGCCACCGCAAAAGCCTCAAACATCATCTCTCCCGAATTTAAAAAAACAGGAAATCATATTTATTTTGTTAAACATCAGCCTGATACATTAGGAAATCCTAATTTTGAACAATTAAAGGAGGTTTTTAATTTTATGGTTGAAAATATTCATAATAAAAAAATTATCTCTGCTTTTACTTGTCAGTTCGGCGGTATTATAGAAGCATTGTGCAAAATGAGTTTTGGTAATGATCTTGGCTTTAACATTCATACTCAAGAAGATCTATTTTGCTACAATTACGGAAGTTTTGTGGTAGAAACCGAACAGGAACTGCATACTAAACATGCCATTTATCTTGGAAAAGTAGCCGATTCATTCATCATTAATGATGAAAAAATAGATAAAAAGGCGTGTTTGAAGGCGTGGCAAAGTAAGTTTTAGTAAGTTGATTACAATAAATCCCAATACTCAATCGCCCTTCTCGTATGTGGAATGACGATAGAGCCACCCACCAAGTTTCCGATAGCCAAAATTTCAAAAAATTGTGCACGCGTTACACCTAATTGATGACACTTTTCGATGTGATATTTCACACAATCATCGCAACGCAGGACCAAGGAGGAAACCAAACCAAGCATTTCTTTTGTTTTGGCGTCTAAAGCTCCGTCTTCGTATGTTCTTGTATCTAAGTTAAAAAATCGCTTAAAAAACAAGTTATCTTCGTCTAAAATTACTTGATTCATTTTAGCGCGGTAGGTGCGAAATTCGTCTATTTTGTTCATACGGCTGCAAAAATAGCAATTTTTGTCAATGTAAAAATTAGCGCTATTTAAGTTCCTATAACTTTTTCAAAATCTTATACAAAAGCTCCTTAAGTTCACTTTGTTGCTTTAGGGCTTTTTAAGATAGTAGCCAGCATGTAAAGTCCTTGTTCGGTAAAAGCTTTGGGAGATACGGTAGAATGTTTTAATTTACTGAACCGGTCAAAACTTTTGACCAGTTCATTCTTTTCATTCTGATCGGTTTCCATAATAAACTCTTCGGGAAACTTTTCGGGATTATTCTTTACAGCTTGGTTAATTTCTTTGGTTCCTACACCATAAATTTCGGCAACATCATAATCTAAAATTACGGGAATGCCGCGCAGGGTAATGATTTTTTCTTCTACAGAGTTGAACTTTAGTATATCCATGATAGTATTTTTAGTCGCGCAAATATACATTCCGGAAAGGCGTTTGTCAAGGGGTAAGATGATTCTTTTACAAATCAAATATTTTGCAACAACATTTTTGCCTCCAATTCCATTTTCGAAAACGCAAACCATCTTTTACCTAAATCTTTTAATGAAGCGCCGATGTGATACACATTCTCGTCAATGAATAAAAACCTGTCGTGCGAGCGCGTAAAAGTTTTGATAGTAATGGGTGTGTATTGTGCATTGTGTTTTTGCAAATCAAGTTGTAATTGAGATGATATTGTTGAGGTATAGATTGTTGCATTCACACTTTTAGCTCGTTTGGATAATAAAAGTAAAATACTATTATCTATATAATTATCAATTAAAATAATAGATTTTTTGGCAGATTTGATTAAATCGGAAATAAAAGTGTAAGCATCGAAAATCTGACCATCGAAAAAGACACCCTCTTTTAGCGGTAAAGATTTTTGAATAATTGATTTTATCTCCGTCTGATTATGTTCCAAAGAAGACACTCTATTTTCTAAATTTTCCAACCTGTAATTTATTGCATAGCCTTTTAACAGATAATCTTTTAATACAGAATTTGCCCAAATGCGAAATAGTGTTGCATTTTTTGAATTAACACGATATCCTATTGATAAAATTGCATCAAGATTATAAAATCCGGTGTTGTAAGTTTTATTGTCGGAAGCAGTATATTCCAAAATGGAATACACTGATTTTTCGTTAAGTTCTCCGCTTAAAAAAATATTCTTTAGATGTTTCGAGATCGCTGGTTGTTTAACACCAAATAGTTTTGCTATCTGTGCTTGAGTTAACCAAACCATTTCATTTTCAATTCTCACCTCCAACTGAATGGAGTTATCCGGTTGATAAAGGATAATTTCGTTAATGTGTTGTTTGTTCATAAGTAATTAATGTGTTTTCTTAGTTTTATAAGAAAAGTTAGTGCTATTTAAACTCCTCTAACTTTCTCAAAATCTTATACAAAAGCTCTTTAAGTTCACTTTGCTCTTCCGGTTTTATTCGTTCTCTTTTCGTTTGATGCTTTATTTTCATCAATCCTAAATTAAACACTACCGAACATTCTGTAGAAACTTTTTGTAAATCATTAAATAATAAATCGTTTAATAAATCTCCCGATTTTGCAAGTAATGTTTTGTGTTTGGCTTCATCGGTTGTTTTCGTAATGTTGGTGAGTGTACGCGACAATTCCCGAATTTTTGCAAATGCCTCTACAATGTCAATTGTAGTTTGTGTGGCTTTAGGGCTTTTTAGGATGGTTGCCAACATATACAAGCCTTTTTCGGTAAACGCAGTCGGAAATACAGTAGAATGTTTCAATCTGTTGAACCGGTGGAAATTTTCCACCAGTTCAATTTTCTCATTTTGATTGAGTTCCATTAAATATCCTTCGGGAAATTTGCCGGGGTTGTTCCTAACAGACTTGTTAATATCACGCGTTTCCACGCCATATAGTTCTGCAACGTCGCTATCCAAGATAACGGAAATGCCTCTAACTGTGATGAGTTTTTCTTCTACTGAGTTGAGTTTTAGTATGTTCATAGTAATAATATTGAGTCGCGCAAATATACATTCCGGAAAGACGTTTGTCAAGGGGTAAAATGGTTTTTTACCAATCGTTGCTGTGCGACTATTGACGAAATCAAAAGATATGTATAAACAGTAGCCCTGGCAATGCACTTCGTTTGCACAAAACCACGCATTGTGCCAAGCCGCAAATTCCTTTTCCACTTGTGGAAAAGGTGGCAGACGACAGCAAGTATCATTTACAAATTCGTAGGTTTTTCCACTGTCGGATGACGGAAAAGGTGCATCAAACATAATTCCTTATGAAAAAATTCGCCTCATTTTTATTACACCTCTTCCGTCATCCGGCGGCGAACCTGTTTCGAGCGTAGCGAGAAATCCCGTTCCGCCGCCGGCTGCCACCTTCTCCACAAGTGGAGAAGGAATTTGGCTTGCACGGTATCACGGAATTGTGATACTGTGGGGAGAAAAATGGATTTTTTTAATATTGGGCGAATGTAGTGCTGATTTTGTGGGAATTAATGTGTTAAAAATGCGATTGTATAGAAAATTAGTATTATTTTGCACAACTCTAAAAATTTAAAACTATATACGGCAATTATAAATTTATTATTTTATAATCGCCAAAACAAACTATCCTCTTAAATTTAAAACAAATTATCCTCTTTAAGAGGCGCACGCATTGCCTTGTCTCTTGCCTATCCGCTCCTGTGCCAGCCTCACATACTCGCTGTTTAATTCTATCCCAACGTAATCTCTGCCGAGTTCCTTAGCCACTACCGCCGTTGTACCTGCACCCATGAACGGGTCGAGTACAACGCCACCTTGTGGGCAGCCTGCTTCTATGCAAGTGCGTATCAGGGCAGGCGGAAAAGTGGCAAAATGTGCCCCCTTAAATCCTTTTGTCGGCACAGTCCATACGCTACGTTTGTTGCGTGCCGGGAGTGTGGGTATATTGCTGCCGTGATGTTGTGGCGGCAAGCCTGTATTGCCGTCTTTTGATACATAACCGCGTAGTTTGTTGGGCCAGCGCTCACGACCGCCTTTGGATACGTTTTGTGTTGTTATCCCGGCAGCATCATTAAGATACTTGGCGCTACCTTTATGGGTCATTTCCTTGCGACCATCGTACTTTGCAGGCTCTAATATAGCTTTGTTATCAAAGTAGTATTTTGCCGATTTACTGAATAAAAAAACGTATTCATGCGCTTTTGTGCAGCGGTCGCGGATACTCTCCGGCATTGGGTTTGGTTTGTGCCAAATAATGTCCTGGCGCAAATACCAGCCTCCTGTACGCAGTGCGAAAGCCAAAGCCCACGGAATACCCATCAAGTCTTTACCTTTATAACCATTAAGCTGGTAGGGTTTGCAAAATTCACCCACATAGCTTGCCTTTTGCTGAATGCCTTTTTTGTTAATATCGCCAATACCGCGCCCACTGCCTGCGTAGCTGTCGCCAATGACTATCCACATTGTACCGTCCTTTTTTAGCACGCGCCTACATTCCATAAAAACAGCCTTCAACTTCTCAATATAACTTTCAGGAGAACCTTCTAATCCAATTTGACCGGAAACGCCATAATCCCGAAGTCCATAATACGGCGGGCTTGTTACTATACAGTTCACGCTTTCGGCTGGTAGCTCCTGTAACACTTTTAAGGCATCGCCTGTGTAAATATGATTTAATTCCATTTTAAACAGCATTTAATTTATACAACATTATATCTATGTAGGAATTTTTTCCGCTTGTATTGGATTTAACAGTGCTTACATGAACATCTTTGAATATATTACGTACTTTCCCTTCGTTACTATCCAACCATTCGCACAATTCTATTATTTGTGATTTCTCAGAGGTGAAGTAAATAAAGTTTAATCCGCTTAACGCTGTTAGCACATTCAGGTAATCTTTAAGTGTCCAATATTCGACGGAATTGTATGTTTTCACGTCTGTAGATAAGTACGGGGGATCGGCTATAAAGAGCACACCGGGCGTATTCCTGTATTGCCGGCAGAGTTCGCTGTAATCAGCGCGTACTACTTCCAGTCCGTCAAGATATCCGTCTGCAATATAATCAGACATGCGAATACAGTTATAAAAACTGTTTTTTTCAAAATCAGCGTAATTGGTGGCATATTTCATGCTAAACATTAGCGATGACGATAATGTTATCCAGTCCACATAGCCTTTTGTATTTTCTGTTTTTAATTTCTTTAGTATTGTTTCTCTGATTGCACCATCCAATCTGGAATCTGTTGGAAAGTCTTTTAATAGCTCACGAAAATAGCGCAGCAATTCATTTGTTTTCCCAATGTTTTCCAAACGCTCACGATAGTTATCATAATCGTTATAAATAACACGACTTTTCGGGCTTGCACGTTTGGCAAGATGCGACAGTAAGCCACTCCCCCCAAACAGATCAACCACGATTTCAGGTTGCAATATTTTAATGATATTTGAAAACTCTTTTACATGCCTGCGTTTTTGCCCCTGAAATGGTAACGGAGCAGAGATAAACGCTCTTAATTTTTTTTGTTCTTTTTCCATTTTTGTCATTCTTTGTTTTTTCCTATTTTTGCGCATTCTCACGCGTTCTTTTTATATATAAAGGTGCTGACACACCAACAGGCGTTTAGCCTCTGTCTTGGTGTGTCAGCACCTTTGCTTTGCGTAGTGAGCGTGAGAATTTGCTACGCGGGAGATGGGGGCTTTTTTACATCATGCCTTCTCCCACTCTCTTATTTGTTCCTCTGCCCATAATTTGCTTTCTTCCACCCATTCAAGATATGTTACCTTATCAGGATGGTTGTCAGGTTTGCGATTTAGCGCAATTTCTGCTCCTATAGAATAGCCACCTTTAGTTACACCATCTATTTCAATTTTTGTAGCAATTCTTTGTTCAACGAGTGTTGCATAATCAGGCTTCGGCACTTTCTCGTAATCCCATTCTTGAATGATTTGGATTTCATTTCCGCTGTATTTAGGAACTGGTATATACCAGTTCCGGTTTTCGTGCGAAGTTTGTATATACTCTTTGTACCCAGCATTGAGATAATCTTCGTGTGTAGGATTAGTAATATCGTAATCTTCAATTTGAAGTTCATTTGGAGCATGTTCCAATTGCCCGTTTCCTTTTAGCCTTGCATATTTCATAGCTTAATAAATTGCTTT
>WQTS01000065.1 GCA_009786185.1 Bacteroidota bacterium | reverse complement strand
CGGGACGGCAAAAATATACTTTTTTTATTAACAAATACCATACCACAACTTTTTTTGAAAATAATTCGTAATGAAATGAAAATGAAAGAAATAAAATTTGGTTGAAATACTAAAAAAGCAAATAATTGAACAAATGAGCCATAAAATCTGATCTAAAAATGAAAATTTAACTCAAAAATAGAAAAGGGTCGACGCATTTGCATCGACCCTGTCCATATATTTTATACAAATTAATTTCTGTATTATTATTGCGCTTCAACAACGTTACGTGTAGAGGCAACACTAATGATAACAGCGCCCGGATTTTCCATAAAAGTAAGATTAGGAATTGCCAAGTCGCTTATTTTAATCATATCGTTGATTTCCAAATTAGAAATATCCACGGTAATCATTTCCGGAATATCTTTCAATAATCCTTTTACGGTGAGTTTCCGTACTTTTTTCACCAACTTACCTCCGCGGAGTACTCCCGGAGAAGTTCCGGTAATCACCACAGGAATTCCAATAGTAACAGGTTTTCCATCAGTTATTTCTAAAAAGTCAACGTGCAATAATTTGTCTGTAATCGGATGCCATTGTGTGGCTTGTACCACGGCTTCGAATTTTTTGCCGCCTACTTCCAATTCTACATATTTCACCTCGGGAGTGAATAATAATTGACGGAATTGAGACTCTTCTACCACAAATTGCATTTGTTCTTGACCGCCATAAATTACGCACGGAATGAATCCTTGATTGCGTTGTGCTTTCGCATCTTTTTTCCCTACGCTCTCTCTAAGAGAACCGCTCATAGATACAGATTTCATGTTTTTAAGTTTTGATTATTATTAAACTAAAAGCGCTTTTTAAAAAGCCCGCAAAAATATATTTTTTTTGATATACGAATTATGAAATAGGAAAAGACTCAGGCAAACGTCTAAAAAAAACAAATTTTAATTGATTGATAATAAAAAAATATATTTTTGCGCCCCGATTTGCGGATGTGGCGTAATTGGTAGCCGCGTTAGACTTAGGATCTAATGTCGAGAGGCGTGGGGGTTCGAGTCCCTTCATCCGCACAATGGCTTTTTAAAATTCAATGAGTGAGCAGTTTGCAAACACAGCTTGCTCATTGTTTATTTTACGGAGACAAAATCGGGACAAAACCGATTTATTTTTATAGCTTGCCGCGTAGCGCAAACGCTAAAAAAAAATGTCAAATTCACAATCTCACTTAGCCCTTGTTACGGCAGTAAACGCTACTCATTACATGCCGGCAACCCTTCAAAAATACCCTTCGGGGTGGTTGATAGACTACTATGTCGAAGACCCTAACACGCTAAAATTAAAGCGTATGAAAATTAAAGTAGCGCGTATGATGTCGCGCTTTCCTACTAAAAACGAGGCATTGCGGCACGTTAATTCTGTTGTAGCAGCTCTGAATATTCGCCTTGCTTCGGGCTGGAATCCTCTGTTATATACAAGTGATAACACAGAGCCTGTACCTGTATTTGAACCTGTCAATGTTTCAAAAACGCTTCCGGTTATCACCGTATACTTATCTGAGCCAATGACCATGTGGTTTTGCTCGTTCACGAGCTTGTTCATTTCCGAACGGATACTCTTAACAGATGCTTCTACCTCTTTGCCGTTGATGTAGATGTTGATTCTACGTGTACTCGATTTTGCCATAAATTGAGAGATTTATGGCGAAGGTAAAGAGGGGAGAAGTGGGAAAATAGGACAAAAAAGAGTATTTGTATGATACGCAGGCGAGGGGAGAGAGTAATTCTTTATATGTAATTGCCTTGAAACATTGTGGGTATGTGATTTTATATATTTTTGCACATACTTAAAAGTTGGGTGCAAATGATGAGAATGTGGTGGAGAAAGTCGTGGAAATTGAACTGCTAAACCTACAATTTTATTTTTTAACCTTTAAAGAAAATTTTATTATGAAAGAACAAAAATTCAACAACTTAGACAGTGTAATAGAAACCAAAGACCATTTCCAAAGCGGGGCAGGTTCGAAAAGTCGAACAAATAGAGAAAACTTTTTTAGAATAATGTGTTTTTCGTTATTGGCGGCTGTTTTCATCCTTAGCGGATGCGATAAGATTGATAAAGACGAAGATGAGGTATATTTGCTGGTAGAAATCAATAAGGATAACGGATGGCGTTTAACGAAATTCGAATACGACGACCAAAATTGTATTACGAAAATTACTGCTAATTATAGCGATACACATTCTGAAATTATAGCGTTAAGTTATAACGGTACAGGAAATTTGACTTCGATGAATTGGAATGATTCTACATATACATTTACCAAAGAAGGCAGCAAAATAACGGTTAATCGTTCATGGTGGGAAGATGATGATGGTGAAAATAGCGAATCAATAGACCTGAATGTTGCAGGATTAATTGAAAAATGGACATATAACAGGACTTATGATAATGGAGATTGGTATATAAATATTTATACCTATGAATATCAGGCTGGAAATATGAGTAAAATAACATATACGAAGGAAAGTGAGTGGGGTGGTGCAAGTGATTCATATTCTCAAATCTTTACTTTTACCACCTACGACGAAAAGAGATCTCCATCTTATCGCTGCAAAACCCCACAATGGTGGTTTTGGTGGCATCTGGAAGGCATGCAAATATTTGGTTCTCGAAACAATATAAAAATTGCAAATTGGGGTAATGAAGATGGTGTCAGCACATTTGAATACACGTATAACGACAATTGGTTTCCGGTAACAATGAAAGAAAAAAAATCTAACGGTTATGAAAGTACGAGCACGTTCAAATACGAGAAAAAATAAAGGATATTTTATTTTACTCCAAAAAAACGATATCCAAAAGTAATCCCTATTGCAGTTGAATTCCAACCATAACTGCCAATGCCAATATAAGGAACTTCATTTAGTCCTAATTCACTGAATCTTGTATCATAATTTACTTTTATCCTTTTTACAAACGACAAATTCACATTTAAGCCAAGAACGAAATTATGTCTTGGCTTTTTTTGGCTATGAAAGAAAAACAGTACGGCTGTCGTTGCGTCTGGAATTGCATAATATTTTTGTTCTATTTTAATAAAATTAATGGAAGAGTTGTCTTCTGTAATTCCATAATCATTCGTGTTAAAAATATCCCACTCTTTATTTATCCATTTGTTTGCGGGATGATAAAAAGGGTTGAATTTTATACCTAACTCGCCTTGCATACAAATACTTTTGTTTAATTCTTTAAAAACAGTTATTTTTCCGGTAAAGCCAATGTATAGAGAACCCATTTCGAGATAAACGTCATTGGACGCTCCATAATTAGATAGTTTAGTTAGGCTTGTACGACTAAATATGCCAAAAGGTACTTCCAGCGCAATACCGAAACCGTTTCTAATCATAAAGTTGTATTGTAAAATAAATTCCGGCACAAACGAATGAAATAGTATAGGCTCAATTTCTCCTAAAGTTTTTTGCAGTTTTGGGGCAAAATTAATCCCTGTGAATACACTGAAACCTAATGAATGAAAAGGTTCATTAAAGTTGAAAGATTTTTCTATTTCTCTTTCTTTCCTATTTTGAGGAAAGGTGTTTACTGTTACTAAAAAGCATAATACCAATGCTAATAAAAATGTTTTTTTCATAATTCAATTATTTAAAAAAGAGGCTGTTTAATAAATTCTACAAACAGCCTCTGTAAACTAAAATTTTGCTGCAATTCCGATACGAAAACTAAAATTACTATCCGAAAAATCCTTAAACTCTAAAGAGTTTCCAACAACTATGCCTCTTTTAAATCTTTGAAAATAAAAGTATTGTCCAACAGAACCTTCTGCAAAAAAGCCAATAATATTTTTAAAATAGTAACCAATTCCAATCCCAAGCCCATATTCCTGTCGGTATTTACTATGTGGAAAATCTGGTTGATCTATTTCCTTGTGAGGCAAATAGCAACCACCATATTTTGTAGTGAGATACAAATCCCAACGGCATTTTTTTGATTTAACAAAAAACGGTAGAATATGAAAGCTTGCATTTACACCAAACAAAGGCGCAAAACTTCTATTTATTTCTTCAGCTAAGTCTGATGAGTAGTCTTCAAGCCATTCATAATGCTGAAATCCTGTGAAAACACCTATCTCAATAAATCTATTAACCCCGTAATTAGCTTCTACTTTGAAATTTGCCATTTTACGATTCTGAGAAGTAATAAAAAAATCTCCAATATGAGCAGAAGCATTACCCCAAAAAGCGGTTTTATAGCTTGAAATACTTGCTTTTATCGTCCATCTATTTTTTACTGAATATTGATAATCATTTGTTTGAGCTTTTACTAAAACTAAATTCAACGAAATGATCATCAATACGATAAACAATAACATTGGCTTATTAACCTTCATAATCAAATAATTTGTTAATTTACTACCACGTTATACTTGAAGCAGGAATTCTTGTAGTACCAACTATACTTGTCAGTCCTATTTCCGTCTTCCAAGTATTACCATTGACTTGTACGTCAATACTAAATAATTTTCTCTGTCTAAGGTCACCATGATTTGATCCAACATCAGATCCACTACCTTTTTTGGTATAGACCGTTACGTTGTGTGTAATGTCTCTTTTCGCTGACCACCATATCCCCAAAACTCTTTGGAAAGGTTCAGATGATGCATACCAAGTTCCTCTGGTTCTACGTATCATACCCGACATGGAAAACGATTCCTCAAAATAGAATACTTCTGATAGAACTCGTTGATAACTAACCATTGCTGATAACCGCTCTACCTGTGTTCCTGAATATGAGCCTTTAGAGTTATTAGTTCTGGAAGGATTAGGAATAATTACCCCATTTATGTCCTCTCGCATTAATTCTGAATCCTTTAGATTTAGTAATTCTTGATAATATTGAATGGGATAACCAACACGGGCATCTTCAAATACTTTCCAACACATATCATCAACTTGGAACATACGATTTGCATTCATGATATAACGGCATGGTAAGTTACGGTATTTTGTTTGGCAAAATTGTTCGCCTTCTATGGTTACAAGTTGTATAAAATCTGAATTCATACTAAGCTTTTGGGATAAATTAGCGGAATTAATGCGGTTATTATCAAGATCATTCAGAATTGTCTCCATTGCCCTATCTGCCAACTTGCCAAACGAATTAAAACCGTTCGCTTCTTCATATCTCTCCAACTCTTCTAAAGTAAAGCTAATGGTCTTTTCAATTTCGCGATTTAGTTCATCATAGTCATTAAAAATACGCATCGAAGATGCACTATAAGAAGACGAAGACTTCGATGCTCCGCCTTGATCTTGCGTTGTTTCATTTTCAGCCTTGTTACAGCTTACAAAAGCGAAGATTGCTATTAGGATTATTAAAAAAAAGTTATTTTTCATAATGATTTTGTTTAGGTTAAATTTTATTTGTTAATTTAAAACGATTTCTCAAATGTATGCTTTTTTGTATTTGTTGCTTGCAAAGTATTGACACTCTTAGCCATATAATCAATAATTTGGCTTTGAGACACCTCGTTTGGAACACAACCAACAACCAACCGGTTACCATTATCGAAACACACGATTTTCTAATTTCCAAAAATCATGATATGCGTAAAAACAAGTGTGCAAATAAACAAATGGACAAATAAATGAGGAGCAAAATTTTGTAATATAATCTAATTGCGTGCTATAGAATGAAAATTCACCTGTAAAGATACTACGCAAATGTGTAATGATTTTATTGAATATACTAACGGCTCTTGTTTCCATAAGGTCGTAGACTAATTAAATCGGTTGCAAGATACGAAAAAGTACATGCAAAACGATTCTATGAATAAGTTTTTATTACCTTTTTTATTTTCAGCGTATTAGATATTGTTTTAGGTAAGATAAAATGAGTCAATAGTTATTAATTGCGACAATTCTTGGGATGTTTTTTGCAATAAATAGAGTGATTTACTACAATTTTTTCGCCCCAAACGAGCTAACTATTACCTGATCGCCCCAAAATTCAGCAGCCAAATTAAATAGTTTTTGCGTGTTTTTTTCAATGGGAATGTCTATCCAATCTTCCATGGTGCGCTTCACGCGACTATTATTGCTCACATATTTGCCAGCAACACGCGGCTGACCATAACCCACTGCCCACTCCCTAAATATGCCGTGTATGGGAATTTTAAAACTAACATTTTCCGGTACGCCGCTATTCCGGACAATGGCATAGCGGATGCTGTTGTGCAGCTTCTGCTCACTCTTTCCGGCTTTGCTTCCGGTTTTATAAGTGTGGTTTTGCTTTGTTTTGCCTTTCTTAAAACGCGAGGCGTTTGCTTTTGCGATGTTACGCACAATAGCTGCCCATTTACGCGCTTGTGCGTAAAATTCTTCGGCGGTGATAACATTGCCATCAATGGTGGATGTAACGGAGTGAGCCATGCAAATAGTGTTTAGTGGTTAACGGTTAGTGGTTAGTTGGGGCGTTTGCGGTTGTCTTTTATTACGGTGTTTAGGCGGTTAAGAATTACGTGCACATTTAGCTCGTAAAACTTGGTTTCATCATAGAAGTGATCACCCATTAAATCTCTGTGTATGGCAACCCATGAGAAAGTTGAATTATTTTGTGATGTGCTTTGCGCTTTGGGAGAGAAAATAAAAGGGTATTTTTCTTCAATGTTGCGTTTGCGTAAGGATTTATAATTGAGAATGAAGGCAAATAATTCAGCTTCGGGGATGTTATTAAAGAAACTCATCCGGCTGTTTGTGCCGTAAATGGTAAAGGGGATGCGCCTGTCTGTCTCCCCTGTGTAGTCTTGACGTTGTGGACGGTAGAGGCAGGCGGCGGCTTCCCTGTATTTGCCGGACATTACATACTGATCGGCAAATATAAATTCTTGCCACGTTGTATTTGAGAAGCTGGGCTGGTAGCCTATAAACTGCTGTTTGCCTGTTTCAATATATGGCAAGAGTTGTTTGCTGATAGGCGGTGAAACAAGCGTGATAAAGTCAAAGAGGCGTTTAATGGAATAGCGTTGAAAGAAATGCAGTTTATCCCAAATCTTTTTTTCCATGCCTGTCATGGTAGGGTAGTAATTGTCGTTATCAATACCGGCGGCAATGTGGATAATCTTTTCTGCGGTGAGGATGAACTGTTCCCGTGTCATTTCATCGAACGCTTCGGGCGCTTGGTATATCAATTCCTTTTTGGCTACAACTATTTTAATTTCATTCATCTTTCCACATGTTTTTGTCCGGCTCATGCCAAAAAGGAGTTTTGGGACTGAACGTATAACGTACTCCGACATAACGCTCCCGGACGTTTTGAA
>WQTS01000064.1 GCA_009786185.1 Bacteroidota bacterium | reverse complement strand
CCGGTGCGATCGTAGCGCCATTCAACAGTATGCTGCGCCGATAGCATATAACCGGCAAAAAGCAGCCAACAAAAAATAATGTTTTTTTTAATCATGTTCATTATATTAATCTTATAAAAATCATGGTTCAGACTACTTTATCTTATACGCCATCAACGTATTCCCATGTCTTACATACAAAACTCCTTTGTAAATCACCGGATGCGCCCAATGTTGGTCGGTGCCCAAGGTTATGGGGAATGTGCTCACTATGTCAAATTTCTCAGGCGTTGCTCTTACCAACGACATAAGCCCTTTTTCACTATAGCAATACAACATACCATCATTTGCAATTGTAACTCCTGTGCCCCCCAATGCATTATCTTTATACATTGTTTTACCGGTATTCCAATCCAAGCAGTACCAAAATTTATTATGGTCTCCCGAAGCATACGCGTAATCACCTACTTTTACCATTCCTCCGGTTTTTGTTTCAAGTTCTTGCGATTCCCAAACTTTTTCTACATTTCTTCCACCGTTTATTAAGCGAAGCATTACGGAACCTTTGCCGTAACCACTGGCACAAAGCACCATATCTTTACCGTCGTAAACAGGCGTATTGGGATGAATACCCCTTTGAGTTTCATAAGTATGCGACCAAAGTTTTTTTCCTGTTGCAGCATCAATTCCAATAATATGTTTCTCCATCATGGTTACTATTTGTGGAATTTGCTGATTGGCAATGTAAAGCGGAGAACAATAGGACGAAAGATCGCCGTCGCCTTTACTTGACCAAATAAGTGAGCCATCGTTTTTATTTAATGCTACAATGTTATGCTCTTTCCCTCCAACAGTAAGTATAACTTTGTCGTCAATAATGAGCGGCGATTCGGTTACACCCCAGCGGATATTTTCGCCGCCAAAATCGGTCATCATATTTTTTTTCCAAAGAATCTCTAAGCTGTTTTGATCCATACAAATCAGATCGCCAAGTCCGGTATGTATATAAATTTTACCATCGTTGATTGTAGGCGTTCCGCGCGAACCGTTATAGCTTTTGTCCCATTCTTTACCATATCCTTTTTTGTTTAACAGCTTGCCATTCAAATCAAACACGTAGAGATAGCCAACGTCGCCGGTCATACCGGTAACATAGAGTTTATCAGCATCAATAGCTATAGATGAGTGCCCTTCGTCCAGTTCATCATAATACCAAAGTAATTCAGGACCGGTGGTGGGCCACGATTTTAACAAGCCTTTTTCATTGTAAATTCCGGTACGGTCGTTTCGCCATTGAATGTTGGAGTTTTGCGCCGACAACGAAAGGGTAACGCACGTTAAGATTAAGAAAAATGTTGATTTCATGCTATTTATTTTTAATTAATTATGTTATGCAATATTATATCGTATATTCAAGTTACATATTGCAAATATGCGCATTTTTTTAAAGTTAATATATAGTTATGAAGAAAATTATTCACACCGACCACGCACCCAAAGCCATTGGACCCTACAGTCAAGCAATTGAAGTTAACGGCATGTTATTTATTTCCGGGCAGATTCCGGTAAATCCCGAAAATGGAGAAATTCCGGAAGGCATTGACGCACAAACCGAACAAGTTATGAAAAATATCGGTGCTATTTTAAAAGAAGCCGGCTATGGATTCGAAAATGTCGTGAAGTCCACTTGTTTATTAAGTGATATGGCAAATTTTAAAGCCATGAATGAAATTTACGGCAAATATTATGCGGTAAACCCGCCAGCGCGCGCAGCCTTTGCAGTAAAAACACTGCCACTTAATGTTTTGGTTGAAATTGAGACGATTGCGGCAAGATAATTATTTAAAAACTTGCTCAATATCAATATCCTTAAACACCATTTTCCCGTTTTCGGTAAGAATCGGCGCAAGAAGGAAGGAGATGTAGTCAGTGTTTATCAAGCTATCTTTCAATAAAATAAACAAAGCATTAAATTGGAAGAAGTAAGCAAATACTGTAGGATCTGAATCAAACCGGAAGAGGTCTTCTTCAACCCCCATATTAAAAATGGTTTCCAATTGTGTGATAAACAGCGGATTTCTTTGTTCGGAGTTTTCCAAAAATATCTCTTTGGCTTTTCGAAAGAAATGAGGTTCGTTATTTTTACAATGCTGTAAATCAAACAAGAACATCATTAACTTTTCTACGGCATTGTTGGCAAACTCCATGCGTTGCACAATCCGTTCGCATGATTTTATTTGCCAATAGTCTATCAAACAGTACTCTAAATTTTCTTTAGAAATATATCTGTTAAACAATGTTTTTTTTGTAATTTGAACCGCATCGGCAACTTCTTGCATGGAGTGAGTAAACCCGGTGCTTAAATAATATTTGAAAATAGGTTCAATTTTTGTATAATTATAAACCATAACAGAATCAATGGGTTAAAATCTTGAATATTTTTCGCGAAAGTATTTATTTTCGCTTATCCGGAACTTTTTCATAACTATTTTCGTTTGTTTATATATTTGCGCCGATTTATGAGCCGCTTTCTAATGTTTTCCCGTTTTTATACAACTGCATGCATTTTAATGTTTCTTCTGAGTACATTATGTGCACAAACCACCCATTATAAGTTAGGCTTCGTAAAAAATCAGGAGGTTGAGGTAAAAAAAAACAACTATTCGCTTTTATATCCTTGGGCGGGCGGAATGAATTCGGTATATTTTTCGCAAATTGATTTGAATTTGGACGGTATTCCCGATTTTATCGCCTTCGAGAAGCATGGAAACAGGATACTTCCTTTTATTAACAAAGGTACAAACGCGAACCCTCTGTTTGTTTTTGCTCCGGAGTATAAACATCGTTTCCCCGACTTACATAACTGGGTGATTTTGAAAGATTTTAATAATGATGGAAAGGTGGATATCTTTACTTACAACGGCTTAGGCGGTATTCGCGTTTTTGAAAATATCTCAAATCAAGAACTCGCTTTTAGATTGGTTGCCGATCCGGTTAAATCGAATCTTTATGGAAATGAGGTAAATATATTTGCATCGCCGGATGATTATTTGGGCATCGCAGATATTACCGGAAACGGGAAATTGGATATTCTTAATTTTTGGGTGCTGGGAAAATTTGTACACTTTCAGAAAAATATTTCACAAAATAATGATTTTTTTTCTTACGTTTTAGCGGATGAATGTTGGGGGAAATTTGAAGAAGCCGCTGACAACAATGAAATTACACTTTTAACCTATTGCAATGCAAAATCAGATACCAAAGGACCAAAACATATGGGTTCTTCCATTTTTTTACTCGATTGGACCGGAAACGGATTGCAAGATATTGTTCTTGGCGATGTGGATTTTCCCGGATTGAAACTTTTGCTCAATGGCGGTACAAAAGAGGAAGCGCTGATGATTTCTCAAACAGATGATTTTCCGAATGCACAAACCCCCGTGCACATTTATTCTATGCCGGCACTCTCTACCATCGATTTTTTGGGTACCACAAAACCCGACCTTCTTGTATCTCCTAACGATCCGTCGCTTACAAAATCGGAAGACCTTAACTCTGTGTGGCGTTATCGTTACAATGAACAAGCGAAAGATTATGTGTTGGAAACCAAGTCATTTTTGCAAGAAGATATGATTGATGTGGGAAGTGGCGCCGTTCCGGTGCTGTTCGATTGGACAGGAAATGGCGTATTGGATTTATTTATTGCCAATTACGGCAGTTTCGACAGCGCACATTATCATCAAGGCGTGTTAAGATCTTACTATTCTTCTTCCATCACGTTTTATAAAAATGTAGGCACAGATAAACAGCCTAACTTTGAGTGGGTTACTTCCGATTTCGGCGACTTGAAAAAATATGGCTTCTTGGCGCTATATCCTACTTTTGCCGATTTAAACGGAGATGGAAAAATTGACCTTTTGTGCGGAAACAGCGACGGCACACTACTGTTTTTTGAAAATACAGCAATTAAAGGAGAATTACCGCAATTTAAAGCTCCGGTTAAAAACTACCAAAATATTGAAGTGGGTAGCTTTGGATTTAGCGCACCACAACTTTTTAATATTGATAAAGATGGGAAATTAGACTTGTTAGTGGGAAGTGCAAGAGGTACTTTATCCTATTACCAAAATGTTGGAACAAATCAAAACCCTAATTTTCAGCTTATTAATTCGCTTTTTGGAAACGTAGATGTGCGAAATCCCGAAGTCTCTTATTTTGGTTTTTCAACCCCGCATTTTTTTAGGTATAATGGTGAAACCTTGCTGCTTTGCGGAAGCGAACAGGGTGAGCTGTTTCTTTTTTCAAATATTGATAACAATCTTGCCGGCAATTTTACTCTTTTGGAAAAAATTACAGAAACAGCTTATAATAAGGCATATCAGATAAATGAAGGCATTAGAGTAGCTGCCACCGTAGCCGACCTCAACGGCGACAACAAACCCGATTTGCTCGTAGGAAATTGGGCAGGCGGCATCACCTATTTTAAAGGAAGCGAACCTGCTGAAATAGAAGAGCCTACGGAGCCATTGCCGGATTTAATTATTTACCCCAATCCAACAACGGGGGAATTACGAATTACAAATTACAAGTTACAAGTTACAGATGTAGAGATATTTGATGTTTTAGGCAGAAAGTTATTGTCCCCCATGTCCTTAATTTCCTCTGAAGCTGTGGTAAATATCTCCCATCTACCGGCAGGGGTATATTTTTTAAAAATACACACTAAAGATAAACTAATAGTGAAAAAAGTTTTGAAAAACTAACAAATTTATCCGTACCTTAAAACTTTTATCATACATTTGCGGTTTTAAAATTATAATTGTAATTATTAACCAACCTTAAAGGTATGACGAAAAGGCTATCCATATTCTTAATTGCTGTTACTTTGATATTTGCAGTAAATGCACAAAGTATCATGTTGCGTACGGCAAACACCGGCGTGAGTAAGTCTAATGACCAATTTTCAGGATTTCAAGCTACATTTTCGTACAGTCAAATTGAAAGTGCAACTATCACAGGAACGGAAAGAGGAACATTTTCCGTACTCACCATTGCGGGCGCTTATAATGCCGGCGAACCGGGAACGCCTGAACTGCCTGTTTTCAGAAAAATGATTCAAGTTCCTGTGGATGCTATACCAAAAGTAGTGGTAAAAAACTTTACGGCTACCGAATATAACTTGGCAGAATACGGCATTCAAACAATCTTTCCCGCACAACCGGATGTAAGAAAAGATCAAAGCTCAAGCCATGTTCCTTTTGTTTATACTCCAAAGGCATACGAAGCAAACGAATACACCAATATTAACATTGCCGAAATAAATATGTTAGGAACCATGCGCGGTGTTATTTTGGGCATGCTTACGGTTAACCCCATTCAATATAACCCGAGCACTAATACAATCATGGTTTATAATGATATAGAAGTAGAAGTGATTTTTGAAAATGCTAATTATAAAAAAACAGAAGCGTTGTTTGTTAATACATTCAGCCCCTATTTTAAAAATGTGTATGAAATTGTTTTTAATAAAGGGGTAACAAGCAACATATACGACGACCATCCAGATTTATACAGTACTCCGGTGCACATGTTGGTGGTTGCTCATCGTATGTTTGAACAAACTTTACAACCCTGGATTGAGTGGAAAACCAAAAAAGGTTTCTATATGGATGTGAATTATATTGATGATATCGGAACGACGGCAGCACAAATCAAAGCATTCATACATGATAAATACAATGATGGCGCCAATGATGGCACAACTCCAACTTTTATCATTATTGTAGGAGATTCGCCTCAAGTTCCTGCAAGCCAATTGTGTACAGCTCCCGGTGTACCATCTAACGAACGATGGTATACAGACCTCTGGTATGCTTCCGTAGATGGAACTTTTTTTCCCGATATGTTCTACAGCCGTATGTCGGCGCAAACTACACAACAGTTAGCCAACCAAATTGAAAAGATTCTCTATTATGAAAGATATGAGTTTGCAGACCCGACTTATTTAGACAATGTATTGTTAATTGCAGGAGTTGATAGTTATTGGAATCCCAGATTGGCACAACCTCAAATAAACTATGCCGCCGATAATTATTTCAATGCGGCGCATGGTTATGACAATGTACACAAATATTTAACATCACCATATACGGGATGTTATGCCCATTTAAACAATGTTGGTTTTGCTAATTATACGGCACATTGTTATTATCAAGAGTGGAGCGATCCTCGTTTTTCTCGCTCACAAATTAGTTCATTGACCAATTTAAATAAATATTTTGTAGCCATGGGCAATTGCTGCTTAGCTGCTGACTTTGCTAACACTCAGCATCCTGAATGTTTTGGCGAAGCTATGGTACGTGCCGAAAAGAAAGGCGCTGTAGGATACATTGGCTCATCGCCCAGTAGTTACTGGGGTGGAGATTTTCATTTTTCAGTAGGAGCATATGCAGGAAGTATAAATGTTGTTACAACTCCAACCTTAGAGAACACAACAACAGGTTGTTATGATTTTATGTTTAAAGATGCCGATTTTAATACGCTTTGTTCTTATGTTTTCGGTGGTAATTTAGCGGTAACGTACGCCTACAATGCAGGATATACCACACATGTGTCTGCACATTATTACTGGGAAGCCTACAACGTATTGGGCGACGGCTCTTTAATGCCCTATAATGCTCAAGCTGCTTTAAACAATGTTTCACACGGATCATTGCCTATTGGAGCAGAAACTTATGAAGTAGAGGCGGTTCCCGGTTCTTATGTAGCCATTTCAAAAGATGGCGCATTGCTTGGCGTAGCCGTAGTAAATGCAGAAGGAACGGCTGTAGTTCCATTGAATCCGCCCATCTCTTCGGAAGGGAATGTGGATATCGTGGTTACAAGAAATCAGTATATTCCTTACATAGCGCAAATTAAGGTAAGGCTTGGTGTCAACGAAATGCAAACCGCTTCTTTCGAAATATTTCCGAATCCGGCAAGTAACAGTATTGTTGTAAAAGGCGAAGGACTTAACCGCGTAGAATTGTACGACTTGCAAGGACGTAAATTAATCGAATACAATAATATAAATGACAATCTGCAAATTAATGTAAATCA
>WQTS01000063.1 GCA_009786185.1 Bacteroidota bacterium | reverse complement strand
CGCAGTGGCGGGCTACGTACACTTGCCAGGAGCCACGTAACTTGCTGTTTTTCACCACTTATCCAACGAGGCACACCCGCCATTGTGCCAAACCGCTCGTTGCAAGCAGTGCCATGCCATTCCCCCTTTTTTCCTTTCAGGCGTTTCTTTCAAAATTACCGATTTTGTCAAATTCGGTATTATTGCGCTATTATCTTCTATTTCAGGGTGGTGGGTGGGCAAATGCCTCAAAAATTGCGTTAGAAATTTTTGGGCATGAGGATTGCTCTCCGGTAGAAATTGTGTTTCACTTTTCTGAACAAATCCCCCTGTCTTTGCTTGAGCGTGCGCTGGCAAAAGCAAGAGAATGGAGGCAAATATTGGGTGGCGCATATTGTATTTTTTGTCGTACAATATGCTGGCGCGAGGATTTGTCGACATTTTCTTGCGCGGGGTTTTTAAAGTGGTGTGAACGGAGTGAGCACGACTTTGAAAACTCGGTAAAGCGACGGGTGATATTTTCACTACATTTAACTTTTGCATATTGCACATCTTTATCCTTCTTATCTTCTTTTTCTAAAATTTTAAAGTTAATCCTATCCCACCAGAAGAAGATAATCCCAAGTATAATTGTGAAGTGTAATTATTTTTTGATTTTAGAATTACTTGTTCGTTATATGTTGTTATTGTTTTATGAGCTTTTTTTCCACCAGCTATTCCCAGGAGCCATACAAGAAATCCTGCACCTAAACATCCACCCATAATACCCAAGCCAAACCCAAGGTCACCATCTACTAAAGATGCTATCGGGTAAGTAATTCCAAAACCCACACTAACAGCAAATAATGTCCACCCCGTTATTTGTAAATCTTTTGCTCTCTTAAAACGTTTTTCCAATTCAGGATCTACAATTCCCAATCTTTTTTTTATTTCTTTGTTTGATAGTTTATTCCCATTATTATCTGTATATGATCCTTTTTGCCGGAATATTTTCATATTTAAGAGTTCTTGTTCCTGTTTTACGCGTTCTTGAACTTCTTGTTGGACTATAAGCTCTTTTAAATCATCTATTTTTATTTCCACTTGAGCCAATGCTTTGATAGTTGTAGATTTTTTGGAAGGATCTAAAACAAGATGTTTTTCGTAACATTCCTTGGCTTTCATAAAATAAGAGATGTCATTGGTAAATTCTCCAATTTTACTATAAACAATACCCATATTAAAAAATGCATCGGCATATTGGGAGTCTGTTTCCAACACCTTGAGAAGATCATTGAGTACCAAATAATAATCACTCTCCTGCTTAATGTTTTTCATTCGCTCTCCAGCTTTTATCCAATTCTTATACCCTTCTTCCGATAGTTTAGTTTGTTGTGCAAAAAGGGCAGGTTGTAACACAACAAAGAACAACGAAATAAAAATTACTTTTTTCATACAATTTAGGTTTTTAATTACTCATATATTTGGTTATTATTATTTTGTGGCATTTTCAACTTATCTTCAATTTTTCCTTTATTATTTATTTCTTTTGACCAAACGCCCAAGAGTTTTTTCATTTGTTTTGATACAAAAAATGGTATATATCTGTCAAGCGTTCCAATATATTATTAGATAAATCGGTCATCGAATGTCCGCCGTTGGCTTCTTTTAGAATTATATTATTACTGACATTTCCACCAAAGTAACTGCCAAGTCCAACTGTGCCTGTTAGCCAATCATTGGAAGAAACTGTATTTATTATGTTGGTTTTCTGATTTTTATAATTACTTCCCTTTATTGCGGCCTTTGTTGATACAGAAATATCGGCAGCATTAAATGTATATGCAGTCAATCCGTGTTTTATCGCTGTTTCTGCTGCCAATCTGCCACCTAACGAATGTCCTGTAACAGTAATATTATCAGCACTAATTTCATATTTATACATCAAATCTTTTATTAAATTCTGCGCAGCTTTTGTTTGAGCGATGGGTACTAATGCTTCTAATAAATTTGCCGCAAAATCTGTAGTGGTTTCTTTTAACTGCTTAATACTCAAATCTGGTGGGTCAGTTCCTCTGAATGCTACAATGTATTTTCCTTCTTTATTTTGAAAAACTTCACAACTAAAACCTACCAAACCTGTCAAACTTGTAGATTTATTATAATCTTCAACAAGATTATTCAAATTATCATTATTTGGTTTTTTAAATCCTTTAGGCAATGGGGTGTCATTTCCATACGAATGATTGGCAAACAATGCCATATTATACAAATTTTGATAATATTCTTTTTGCTGCTGTAATTCGGCTGGTGATAGATTTACCAATGATTGCAGCCATTCTGTTTTGGCTATTTGTATGGTTAATGCTTCTATTTTTTCGGAAATAGATTTTAATTGATTAACACACAAAAACTCATTTTTACTCCTGCTACATTCTTTGGCTATTTCTTCCCATTTTCGTTCCAACTCTTCCTTTTGTAACCTAAAACTTTCAGTTGCTGCTGCAATTCTTTCGCGTTCTGCTTTGTAAGTATCTATCGTATTAATCATCTCTGGCACATGGGTGGGTTGCTGTATATCCATATTTAGATTTAGGTCGGAAGTGTTTTTATAAATTGGTGTACCTGATTTTCCAATAAATGCAACCACATTGTCATTTTCCTCAATGAATAAATTTTCATCATCATCTAAAAGTACTGCATCGGCCTTGATTCCGAAAAGATTTCTTGAATAAACACCTTCAGTATCATCTAAAAGTTCTGCATCAATTATAAAGTTCAAGTCATTATTTCTTACCTTATCATATCCAATAAAAGAAGTAAAATCGTCGGATCCCTCAAAAGTTGTAAAATCATCGTACCCCACAAAAGAATCAAATGTTTTTGCGACATCTGCCAAAAATAGTTCTTGTTTAATACGCTCTTGTTCTTTTTCAAAACGTTCTTTTTCTTGTCTTTGCAATTCAAGTTGGTACAGAATTTGTTGCACTTCCATTTGTCTTGCACGTCTCGCTTCACCATCAAATAGCCAATTAATAAAACCTGTAACAAAAGCGTCTGTTGCTTTATAAATAGTTTGTGTAGCTATATCAGATACTTGAGAATTATTCCTGTTAGAATTACTACCCGATCCTGTTCTTATACTGCTAAGTTGTGCGTTAACTCGATCATAGGTTGAACCATCAATCCATTGCGCATTGGCATTAAATCCAAAACCAATTATGACTGTACAAATTATCAAAAACTTTCTCATATAATAATATTTTTGGTATTCTTTCGCATTGTTATATTTACTTTTCATTTCCATACATTTTGTATCCATTTGAATTGTACGCTTTTTCCGGGCATTGCTTGCAACGTGGTGGCGGCTTGGCGTAGTGGCGGCTTCCACTGAACTTCCTGCGGGGAAGACACTTGCAAGTTCGTACTGCACTTTCTGCGGGCTACTGCCGCCATTACGCCAAACCGCTCGTTAGGCGATCGCCCCGTTTGTTATTCATTATTACTGTTTTACTATTTTACTTTTTCCAATAACCTTACCTTCAGAAAAAACTCTCACATTGTAAATGCCTTTCGATAAATGGCTAATATTGATTTCTGCTTTTCCTTTTGCATTTTGAGTCAATACTTCTCTACCTATCATATCGAATAATTTTAACGAATAACAATTATCATACTCAATGAATACTATCTCACTCGCAGGATTAGGGTAAACTTTCAACTGGACACTATCCGGTAAATTTATTCCTACAGTTGTATAGTTGAAATTCATTGTGCCACTCAATTCAAAACCTGGTTTATTTGTTTGTACGGTAAAAGAGGTTGAAGACACATTATTGTTGGTGCTTTTCAAAACACCTCCGAAATAACTGATTGCACTATTCCCAAAGATTGGGCTGTTTAAAAAAACATTTCGAGTATATTCCCCTGCATCATTTTTATACAAAGAGAGATAAACATTTTGGTAGTATCCCTGAAAAGTTGCTAATTTTATACAATCTGACAAATCAATATTTGTTAAACAACAATTAGAAATATTTAGTGATTGCATTTGAATACAGTTTGTTAAATCAACTTCAGTTAAGTTAAAATTCAAAAAACAATTCAATGTATTTAAAGAGGTACAATTTGCTACATTAAGTTTGGTAACTGCATAATTTCGATTTGATAATTCATTTTGATTTGATATTTGTGATTTTTTTGGAGATACATGACAATCCAATTTTTTTAATTCTGTTAACCCGGCTAATGAAACATCACCGTTCAAGGAATATGGCCATCCTGAATAAGCAGTTGGCAAAAACAACTCTGTGATTTGTTTTGGAATTTTTTCATCCCAAACTGCAAACTCCCATGTTTCAGGAGAATTTTGGGTTGCATACAATCCATTGTTAGCAATAAGATTATTGATTACTTGTAAATCATGAGGGTCATAAATTTCCAAACCTACTCCGTCGTAATGTAGAAGAAATGTACCGCTTAATTCAAATCCTCCTTTGTTTGTTTGTACAGTAAAACCTGTTGATAGAACCGCAACATTGGCACTCTTTATAACTCCATCAGAATAACTAATTGCATTTTTTGAAAAAGTTGGGTTGTTTAAGAACATACTGCAAGTATATTCACCGGCTTCGTTTTTATATAAGGTAATATCTACTATTTGATTATCTCCGTAAAATTGATTTAGGGTATTCAATCCGGTTAAATCAACTTTTGCAAGTCTGTTATAACTACAATCCAAATGTTTAAGTTGCTTACAATTTGTTACGTCAAGTTCGGTTAGTTTGTTATAGCTACACTTCAAATTTTGCAATGCAGTACAGTTTGTTATTTTAAGTTCGTAAAGGTTACAGTTAAAAGAACTCTCCAATGTTTGCAATTGTGAACAACTTGATACATCAAGTGCGATAAGATTGTTGCTCCAACAGTATAAATATTTGAGTAGCATTTTTTTTGATAAATCTATTTCAGTAAGTTGATTCCCACTACAATCCAAATATTCTAGTAGTAAACAGTTTGATAAATTGAGATATGTTAGCATATTGAAACCACAATCAACATATTCAAGTGCCGTGCAATGAGTCAGATCTATTTCTTTAATGCGATTCCAAGAAATGATCAGAGTTTTAAGTAGAGGACAGGTTGTTACATCAAGCTCAGAAATATTGTTTACATTAAGATTCAGTGATTGTAGTTGTGTACAACTTGCTAAATCCAGTTCGTAAATATGCCCCCCCCTAATAGTTAATGAATGTAGTTGAGAGCAGTTTGTTAGGTCAATTTCGTTTATACTGTTTCCCAAGCACAGCAGTTTTTGCAAAGCTGCTAAACCGGCTAAAGAAACGCTCCCAACGAGTCCATAATAACCTTCATTACTAAAATCCAACTCTATTAACTGCTTCGGTGTTTGACTATTCCATGTAGCAAACCTATTCCATGTTTCTGGAGCATTGGGTGTTGCTTGCAACTGGTTTTTTGCAATTAAAGTGTTTATTACCTGCACAGCCAAAGGATCAAACGTCTGAGCTATGATGTCATTTATAATCGTCGTACAGATGAGGGTGATAATTAAGATTAATTGTGCTCTTTTCATTTTTGTAAAAATTTATCATTCATTTTTTAGTATCCAATTTCGTTTTTTCCTTATACCATTCATCCAGTTTTTTCTTTTCCTTTTGTCAATCAATCAAATCCGCCGTGCCTTTTCTTGGTGTCGCCTAACGTGGTGGCGGCTTTGCGTGGTTGCGGCTTCCACTGAACTTGCTGCGGGGTAGTAACTTGCTAATTTGCACTGCATTATCTGCGGGGTTACTGCCGCAATCACGCAAAACCGCTCGTTGTAGGCTGTGGCTGCCTTCCCACGACTTTTTCCTTTTAACGGTATATTTTCTGTCAATTCCCTGTAACTTGTCTGAAGCGTGCGAGAGCCCGAAGCCAAATAATGGCGGCAGCCATTGTTTGGCTGTGCGGTTGGTAAAGCGGCGTGAGCGGAGCGAACGCGGCTTTGCCAACAAAGGAAGCGACTGTTGAGACTTTTTACCATGTTGATAGTTTGCATTATTGGAAATAATTATTTGCTGTAGAATGCCAATTCATCAATTTAACAGCAGCTTTATCGCGAATAGAGTAAGTACTGTGTTTTTTTGAAAGATTACGGATAACGTCTTTGTCATCAGACTTCTCTATCAATTTATTAGCAGCCTCATCGCGAATAGAGTAAGTACTATGATTATATGCAAGTTTAATAATAATATCTTGTTTTTTCGTCTTTTTTATCAGTTCTTTTGCAGCCTTATCGCGAATAGAGTAAGTACTGTGATTATATGCAATATCAATAAGTTCTGCTTCTTCTTCTTTCGTTAATTCATCTGTTAGACTGTTCTTAATTATTGTCCAGCCCTTTATAGTATCCTCAACTATTTTTACTTGTAATTCTTCACTATCAGCACTCATTGCTATTTCTTCTTTTTTTGCTTTTTCAACACCTAGATTATTATTAAAAAGAAATGTAATAATACAAATTGTAATGACACTTATTAGTCCAATAATTCTTCTTTCCGTTTTTTTACTTTCTACATTAATATTGGAGTTGAGTTTAAATATGAGGTAAGCCATTATCGCAGAAAGTCCTACCCCTAAACTGCTAACAGTAGCATCTTTTTCAATGAAATAAGCATAAATTGACAAGA
Source organism: Bacteroidota bacterium (assembly GCA_009786185.1). Classification (GTDB taxonomy): domain Bacteria; phylum Bacteroidota; class Bacteroidia; order Bacteroidales; family WCHB1-69; genus WRNX01. Next base: position 197 of record WQTS01000063.1, on the reverse strand, counting down.
TAACAATAGTCATTGTAACAACATATACGCCTATTAGTAATAATAACTTTCTATTTTTCATAAGTTTGATATTTTTATATTGGAATAACTTTCAATTTTACACTTTTTTTTCGAGATACCCTTTCACTGTCCGCCATTGCCTACAACGTGGTGGCGGCTTGGCGTAGTGGCGGGCTACCTACACTTGCCACGAGCCA
>WQTS01000062.1 GCA_009786185.1 Bacteroidota bacterium | reverse complement strand
ACGTCGGGGTCGGTGGCAAGTTGGTGCTCAATTCTTCCTTTTTGATAATAATAACGCGCTACAATATCATTCGCTATAAATTCGGAAAGTTCGTTTTTAAAGTGTCGGGTTGTTTGATGTAGGGAAAAGAGGCAGACATTTTATTCAAATAATTATGATACGATTATTCAATGATTTTATCGTCTATTCATTTTTTATAAACATGACATAAGTTATTGTTATTTAAGGCGTATTCGTAGTTTGATGGCGGAGGGCACAAAAATTGATATAAGCATTTATTGCACGGGGATTTTGTCCGGGTCTTTTTCCATGAATGGTTATGTATCAATTCATTTGAAATAAGCTGATAAAAAGTGTCGGTTGAGATATTGCCCAACAAGTTTTTGTTATTTGGATTTGATTTTACTTCTCCATTGCAACTGATATAAATGTGACCAAAAAAGTTAGAATTCACTATGCTATTTGCAAAAATATTACGTAATGAGATAGGTTCTTCAAAAATATCAGCTTCACTCATAAAAACATACTTCTCAAAAAAATCAAGATTTTGACCATTGTAAAGTGGTTCTACTGTAAATGTGTTTTCAGTTAATAAATGAGCAAAATATGAATTAAGTAACTCATAATCAATCTCTGATGCAACCCTAAATCTGAACAAATACTCTACATCTTGCTTTTTCAAGAGATGAATGATAGATTTTATTTTGTCGGTTTGATAAGGCGGGTTGACAAAAATTTCCAATCTATATCCTTGAAGCTCTTTTAACATATTTTCATCAGGAAAATTCAAATAATGAAAGCCAAAACTACATACAAATTTTCTATCCTCAAATAACTTTAAAACTTCCTTGAATTTTGTATGAAGAAAAATATTTCCTCCTGCAATATAAATACGTTTTACCGGAATAGTTTTTATTTGTTGATAAATCTTCTCAATTTGAGCCAATGACATTTCAATCTTGCCTTTATTTTGATTGCAAAAGCAATTAAAGTTTTGCTTATAAGCATGCGAACAATTTTCGCACGACAAATTACATTGATTATTAATTTGTAAGGTTAAGAAATGGAAATAAGAAAGTAAATCTTCTCTAATTAAGTCTTCTTGAGAGGATTTAGCCTTAACAGTTCCTTTGTATAAACTGGGAATAGGAATAAATTGAATGGGCTTTTCCGGCAGTATAGACACATCAATAATATCACCAATATATTTTTCTTTTATTTCGTTAATAAATTCAAGAACAATTGCTTGTTCATACAACGCATGATCCAAAAAAACAACTCCCTGATTCAAATAATGCTGTGTAGCATACACTAATTTTATTAAATCGGGTTCAGTTATCTTTACCCATTCTCCGTTAATTGTATTGTAGAGGAGGGTCGATGTTTGTTTTAAGGCAATATGTACGTATGGCTCAAAAAACAGCCAAGAACCTTTCATTTTTTTCATTATGCAAATATTAGTCGTTTCATAATTCTTCGATACAATTCAGGATGTTTTTTACATGTATTAATGATTATATTAGTTGTTTCACAAAATTTTTCATTGTTCATTCTATTATTACAATGTGGTTTTTTTTCTTGAATATCGTCAATGTGAAACAAGCATTTATTACATGAAAAATTTCTTTCACAAGCAGTACAAGCAGGCGATATATTTTTAAAATATTGATTATACTGAGATGCTATTTGTTCTGCATCCAAAACTTTAGAATCATGAACATTGCCCAAAGCAAAGCAAGTGTCAAGTCTTTCACAGGGATACAAATTTCCATTTAAAGTCATATAGATTTTCCTGGAAAAAGGAAGGCAGACTCCAGTGGGAAATTTCCGAAACTCGGACATATTTTCTTTACTTAATAACTCATTGTAATTAGGGAAAAAGAATCCGCTAAAAAAACGTAAAAAATGGATATTTTCAGTAACTCCTATTCCATTTTTCATCATGGCTTTTGTCGATTTTTTTGAAAGTTTTATAGAACCTATTTCAGACATTTCAGAAAACAATGCTTTTTTTTGTGGATTGATGCCACTACTATTCAAGCTTGAGCAGAGAGGTGCTTTATTAAAATGTGTCATGCAAAAGTGAGTTGCCTGTTCCACAGAATTTTTATTGTGCAAAACAGTTAAAAAATTCAGTTTCTGTTCAAAAAATTCAGGATATTCTTTTTTTATACTCGTAACATTGTTAAACACACGTTTATAGCAATTTTTCCCTTTATGATCTATCCGATATGCCATATTTTCTTTATCTCCGTCTAAACTAACGTAGGTAATAAAATCATGTTTTACTAAAAATGTTATATATTTATGTAAAAGCAAGCCATTAGTAGTCATCATAAAACCAAATGTTAATTGGCTGGTAGTATGTTCTTTCGTCCATTGTACAATAGCTTTAATTAATGGCAAATTCATTAATGGCTCTCCTCCATAAAATCCAATCATAATTTTTCGAGGCACGCCCGTTTGCTCTCGCTCTTTCCAGGTAGTGTAAAGATATTCCAATAGTTTAATAGCATCTTCTTTTCTTAAATTTCGCTTCTCTTTTATACGTTCTTCATTGCCACTGTACATTGCCCCAAACGTACAATACACACAATTCAAGTTGCATTTTTCTGTAACTTCAAATACAACTTGCTCAATGTTATACATTGACCTTTCAATCTCTTTTTCATCAAGACTTTTAAATGATATTTTTTTACTAGATAGCAAGTTTGTTTTTTCAAGAAAATTTTTCTTTCTAATGTAATACTCATTATTGATTTCAACATCTCTATGTTGCATATAGGGATGTTGTAAGAATATATGTTTACCTATGATGTAGTTCATTATTTTAGAATTTTTGAAAAAAATTAAAAAGGGTTGTTAAGACTATTTTGTTTAACAACCCTCTGCCTCAGGCCCTAAACATTAAAGGGAACTCTCATAATCCAAGATTAAGAAGCATCTTTCGTCCAATTACTGTAACTAGCCATATTTGGACCCGTGTCACAATGTGAAAAAATACAACCCCCATCAGCCGCTACTTCGGCTTTGAGAAATTTGTCATTTTGGCTTTGAGCACCACCTGTGATAGCACTCATTTCCCTTTCAGCTACTTTTTGTTTGCTTAGCTGATTTAATTTTAATTTTTTCATGACTTTAATTTTTTAGTTAAACATTAATTCAGTATAAAAGTATATTTTCTGTTTATTGTATCCGTATTTATATTTGAATTATTCTCAAGATTGATTTGAATATTTTCAAATAGTTATATTTTTGAAATTGAATGATTTAATTCTGTTTTTACAGAATATGATGTGATATTCTTGAGTTTTTCAAAATTATATTTTGACTTTATTAAAAACGGAAAATGTTTATTTGTTAAATAATAATACTTTTGCTGCAACTCTTGAAGGATTTTTCAAAAAGTTTAAAAGGACTTCGATTTTTTGAAAAATTATAATGGTAAAAACTAATTATTAGGAAGTCTTTTTTAATTTGATAAATCAATCAATAATGAGAAGTGTCTTTTTTTTAACTTTTTTATTGCTAACTTCTGTATTCATATACAGCCAAAACAATAACAATTTTTATGACAACAATCCTATTTTTAATATTGAAATGATATTTGTAAAAGGCGGCTCATTTATGATGGGTTGTACTATTGAACAAGGAAATGATTGTTTCCTTGATGAGGAACCTATCCATGAAGTAACTTTGAGCAATTTTTATATTGCTAAATATGAAGTAACTCAAGAATTGTGGGTTGCTGTAATGGGTGCCAATCCCTCTCGTTTCAAGGGCGCCAAGCGACCTGTTGAAAATGTAAGTTGGAGCGATGTGCAAGAATTTATTAGAAAATTAAATGAATTAACAGGGAAAAAATATCGTTTGCCCACAGAAGCAGAGTGGGAATTTGCTGCCAGCGGAGGCAGAAAGAGTACAGGTAAAAAGTACAGTGGTAGAAATGTTGTAAATAATGTTGCATGGTACTCCAAGAACAGTCGCAACAAAACCCGTACAGTTGGTTTAAAGGCGCCCAATGAATTAGGTATTTACGACATGAGTGGGAATGTTTGGGAATGGTGTAGTGACTGGTACGGCGACTATAGCAGCGAACCGCAGACAAATCCCAAAGGTGCAGCTAAAGGTAGTTATCGCGTGATTCGTGGTGGCTGCTGTAGTAGCCTTGCAAGATATGTACGTGTAACTACACGCGGAAGTACGCCAGATGCTCGCTATCGCAATATTGGGTTTCGGCTTGTAGCCAATGCCAAATAATTTCTAATTATCTTGTTTCTGTTCCTATATCTCAAGAAATTCAATTATTTTTTAATTTATGCAAATATTGTAAAAAAACACCTAAGTGCATTTCGTAAAATTTATCTAATCTATGGGTGAACCAAGCGAAAGCCAAGATCTGAAATAGAATTACTTGGAAGAGTACCTGTACGAAATGAAACACGACAACCATTCGCGCCAAAATTGAGGGCGCTTCCACCACGAACTATGCGCATAGTACCTGAGATAGGTCCAGTAGGATTTGTTTGCGAACCTCCTATATAAGTACCGTACCAATCACTGCACCACTCTAATACATTACCACTCATGTCGTAAATTCCCAACTCATTAGGGGCTTTTGTGCCCACTGGGTGTGTTTTATTTCCACTATTAGAAGAATACCAAGCAACGGCCTCAATATTATCACTTCCACTATATTTTTTACCTGTACTCTTTCTGCCACCTCTTGCTGCATACTCCCACTCTGCTTCTGTGGGTAAACGATAGCTTTTTCCGGTAAAGGTATTTAATTTCTGAATAAATTCCTGTACTCTATGCCAACTAACGGATTCAACAGGCAAACCATCACCTTTATTACGGCTTGGATTATCTCCCATAACTGCCTCCCACTGTTGTTGGGTTACAGCATATTTTGTTATTTTATAACTACTAAGTGTTACTTCGTGTACAGGTAGTTCATTACTCCCATCATCACAATTCCCGTCAATACAACCCATGGTAAAGGGACCGCCCTCTACCAATATGAGTTCAGGCTCTGCGTTAATTACTCTTACCGTACATATTGTCGAATGTTTGCCGTCTTTCGTAGTAGCGGTAATTATTGCTGTGCCTTCCGCTTTGCCTGTTACCAAACCTTCTGCAAGTGCAGCCCCTGAAGTATTATCTACTACAGTTGCCACACTGCTGTTGCTGGTGCTCCAGGTTATGGTTTTATTAGTAGCAGAAAGGGGGAGTATTTCCACCGTTAAGGTTGTCGTTCCACCAACAGCAAGTGGAAATGAATCTTTGTTCATTTTAATGCCTGAAACAGGAACTTTGTCTTGACAAGCTAAAATCACAGCGGATAGTAACGCTGCTGTAATAAATAAATAAAAAATCTTTTTCATGAATGTATTAATTAAAGGTTAGAATCTTAATGCAAATAAATGTTTTTTTTTGGAATAATGGTTTGATTTTTTTTATAAGGCTATCTACTTGGAATTAAAAAAAATAACTTTATTGTTTCTTATAATGCAAGATATTTTTGAATTTTTTCAAAATAAAATTTGATTCCTTTCAAAAACAGATTCTGTTTATTTTTCAGGATGTTTCTTATATTCTGTTATTTTGGCAATTCCATTGTTTTGCTCAATGGAAATTTTTTCCGCAGAAATAACAATAGTTGTTGTATCGGAATCGTGTCGGTGGGCTATTGCTTCAGGTAAACTAAATCCATAGATTTTCGTAAAAAAATCATATTCTAAAGCTAATGAAATTTGCCACAATTGTTCCGTATTAATGCTTCTTCTTTTATAAATATGATGAATGGTAGAATGGTGACAGTAGATCATTTTTGCTAATTGTGTGTCGGAAATACCTCTTTCGGAAATTTTTGCCTTAATAATAGAGCCGATGTGGATGTTGTGTGGGGTGTTTTCTTTTTTCATGCTTCTTCTTTTTATTGTAATAAAAAAACGTGGAACATTACTTCTATTCGTTCTTGAGGTCTACCACAACCTTACTGTCAAATAATGAGTAAAGCCCACGTATCGCTACATGAGCATTCTCACTTTACTCTGACAGTTTTGGAACGTGGTAGTTCAAGAACAAGAATAAAAGCAAAAATGCTTTTCGCTATGTGAGTATTCTCGCTTTTTTCTGACAGTTTTGGAACGTGGTAGTTCAAGAACAGGAATAAAAGCAAAAAAGTTTTATATTAGCTGCTATTTTTCATTTGTTTTGTCATAAATCATTATTAATAGTTAATAAATTGTGGCAAAAATAGAAAAAAGGAATTATCTTCAAAAATAAACACAATTTGTAGTTTTCCAAGAGAAAATTCATCTGTATGTTTTCTGATTTTTTTTGCCCCAAACGAGCTAATCACAATCTGAGCTCCTCAAAACTCCGCAACCAAATCAAACAACTTTTTCGTGTTCTTTACCCAACTATTTTTTACCCGATAAAATAGATTTATAACGATTTGTGTTTAAAAGAATTTCCATCGCTGCTTTTACGTCGGGGTCGGTGGCAAGTTGGTGCTCAATTCTTCCTTTTTGATA
>WQTS01000061.1 GCA_009786185.1 Bacteroidota bacterium | reverse complement strand
TCACTAATACTTTGGGACAGATTGTAAAAGAAGAAATTTTAACCGGCAATGCTACAGCTGTTATCTCTACGCAAAATTTATCGGCGGGTGTATTTTTTGTTGTTTTGAAAAATAATGAAGGATTTGAAATCACCAAAAAAATTATAAAACAATAATATCACGTAGGGGCACAAAATTTTGTGCCCCTACTGTTATTCCACATCAATTTCAAAAACATAATCCCGCATCACAAACGCGCCGAATACGCCATATCCGTTTCTTATATTGGAATAAAGATGAATGGGCTCTAACATAAAGGATTGCAAATCACTGTCGTAATCTATTATGCTCTTCTCATGCAAATAACAGTTTCTATCTGTTTGAAACAGCGTTACTTCATATATATCCGGGTAGCCAAGCATCATTAATACCGACATTTTTTTTCCATCTTGACCTTTATCGGAATAGATACAAGGGTTCCCATCCGCATCCCATAGTAACCACCATGAGTACCAGGAAGCAGTATCGGTGTAAGTCCAATAATCATAAATCATCCGGGATTTATCAAAAAACATGTAGTAATTTTCTTCACCCGGATAGTCGATCCATCTTAAATAACCATGGAAATGAGGATAAGGCTCGTGAGCATCGCTGCCGTGTTCTTCAACAACAAAGTCTAAATTTACCTCTCTGAGATAGGGTACTGCACAAGAAGCCGAAACCGTTTCAAAACCGGGCGCAGAAGCTCTAATGTAGTATGTTTTTCCTTCATTTATTGGAAATTGCGCTTGAGGTATAAAATAAATTTCATGCTCTGAATTATATTCCAACTTTACCCACTGATTGTTATTATCAGATATTTCTACAGTGGCATTGGCAACCGGTTCAATTTTTCGAGGATTATTTGTGAACAACGGAGCCGAATTGGTTAAATGCAAGATGGTTGTATCTAATTGAGGAACAAGATAGCAATGTAAAACCAATTTCGGTTTTATATCCAATTCTTTATCTATGTAGGTAATACAGGAATGTAGCGAAATGCTTAAAAGAAACAGCAAGTAAAAAAATAATCTATTCATGACAATCAGTTTTTAAAAACGAAAACTATAAGTAAATGAAGGTATTATGGGGAAGATGGTTATTTTTGCTAACCGACGGACTAACTTTTCTTGCGTATATCCGGCGCTCATAACCATATACATAAATGGATTTTTGTGATTATACACATTATAGACACTCACTTCAAAGATACTTTCAAATCTTTTGTTTTTCTTGTGTGGTTTAATAAATTGAACTGCAATATCCAAATGATGAAATGCTTCCATCCTGAAATCATTCTTAGTTCCAAAATTTTCTGCATACATAAACCATGTATGCGTGTCTTGGTCTCCCGACTGCATCTGGCCGTATCTCTCTAAAATATTGCTAATACTTTGTATTTGATAAGATTCCGTGGGCAAAGTGAGCGCATTTCCGGTAGCATACACCCAAGATAGCGATAGGTTGATGCGTTTTGTGGGACTGTACATCAAAACGATAGACACATCGTGGCGGCGGTCATATCTTGCCCAAAACTTCTTGCCGTAGTTAAGTTCGTCAAACTGTTGTTGTGCCCAAGAAAGTGTGTAAGCCACCCAACCTGTAAATTTTCCCATAGATTTACGTGCAAGAAACTCAACACCATAAGCCCAAGCTTGTCCGGTAGTTACTTTAGAATCCCAATCCAAATTTCCGGTTTCATTAAAATTTCCACCCATAGCATCTGAAAGATCATTTAAAAAAGAAGCGCCCGGCAAATATGCGATAATATGATCCATCTTTTTATAGTATCCTTCCACAGAGAAGGTCATCATGGTTTTTTTCGGTTCATACACTAACCCTAATGCTACTTGTTGAGAACGTTGCGGGCGAATATTTTTTGTTACCGGCACCCAAAGGTCGGTGGGAAGTCCAACCGTAGTGGGCGATAATAACAGCATATATTGATTCATCATAGCGTAAGAAGCTTTCATAGCCAAATCTTTACGAAGATTATAACTTATGCTCAATCTCGGTTCAGGTGCAACGTATGTTTTTTGAGGAACAGAGAAGAAATTTAATCTAAACCCCGGATTAATGCGTAGTTTATTCTTTATATTTATCTGATCTTCAAGATAAAGTGCGTATTCTAATCCGGGAGCTAAAGTGGTATTTTTGAATTTGCGCCCATCATCATTCAGCTGTACGGCATTCGGGCGCGCTTCATGATAGGTTACTAATACGCCCATTAAAATAGTATTCATTGAATTAGGAATATAAGTCATGTCATATTTCAACGTATAATCTCTGATTCCTGAAGTAAAATCGTAGGTAAGTTGATTTTTAAAACCATTAAACTGAGTATTGTGTATTTGAAAAATATTCATTTTATAATCACTGAAAATAAAAGAGAGGTTTGAAAATAATTTATTAAAAAACATGTGGTTCCAGCGAATTGCGGCGAGCCCATTCTGCCAATACAAACCTGCAGTGTATTTTGATTTGTACTCCCAATCATCAGTTTTGTGCGTCATAGAAAACTTATCTCGACCAAAATAGCCGCTGACATACAATTTATTTTTATCACCAAAATCGTAATTCAATTTTGCATTCAAATCATAGAAGTAGTAACCTGCTGAAAAATCGGGCTGTATAGCAGCCATTACGGGTCGCATAAGCAAATCGAACCACGTTCTGCGCCCTGAAACCATAAACGAAGATTTGTTTTTCACAATGGGACCTTCCACCATAAAATGCCCTGATAATATGCCAACTCCGCCTTCACCATGGTAGGTTTGTTTATTTCCTTCTTTCATTGTTACATCAATCACGGATGAAAGTCTGCCGCCGTAACGCGCCGGAAAACCACCTTTAATCAACTCGGCAGACTTAATGGCATTACCGTTAAAAATGGAGAAAAAACCCAGCAGGTGGCTGGCATTATAAATAGTGGCTTCATCTAAAATAATCAAGTTTTGGTCGGGAGTTCCGCCACGCACAAAAATACCGGAGGTACCCTCTGTACCGGAAGAAACTCCGGGCATTAAAATCAATGTTTTAAACAAATCTTTTTCGCCAAACAGCATGGGAATGCTCTTAATTTCTAATGCTGAAATAGTATGAGTACTCATTTGCGCTACTTCTGTGCTCTTTTTCTCGGCAGAAACACTCACTGTTCGTAGTTTAATGGTTCTATCCATCAATTTGTTAAAAGATAAATTGGGCACGGAAGCTAAACGCACGGTATCAACGGCGAAACCCATATAACTATAAATAACCGTAACAGAGTCTGTTGCAGAATATGTGATAGAATAAAACCCATAACTATTTGAGGAAGCAGCTGCGTTATAATCAGGAAGATAAATGGTAACGGCGGGCAAACTTTCCATACTTCCTTTTTCATAGATGTAGCCGCTGAGCGTGTGTTTTTGTTGGGCAAATAAACAATAGGGCAAAATACAAAGTAAGAAGAGAATTTTTCTTTTCATAGAATAGGGTTAAAAAAAGTTTAAAATATTGTTGTGTTAACGAATATTTTTTATAGAGATTATTTGTAATAGAAAAAAATAATACTTTTGTCCAAATTAATACAGTTGAAATTAAAATATTATATTATGAGTAACTTAATCGCAAAAGAGTATCAAGGATTTGAGCAAATCAAACACACAGATGAAGCCGGTAACGAATATTGGATTGCTCGTGAATTGGCACCAATATTGGAATATACCGAATGGCGTAATTTTTCAAAAGTAATAGACAGGGCCATGCTTGCCTGTAAGAACAGTGGTTTTGATATTTCTGATCAATTTGTTGACCTCAACAAATTGATCGAACACGGCAAAGGTGGAAAACGAAAAGTTATTGATTATAAGCTTTCTCGATATGCCTGTTACTTAATTGTGCAAAATGGAGATCCACGTAAGGAAATTATTGCTACAGGACAAACCTACTTTGCCATTCAAACACGTCGTCAGGAAGTTGCTGATTATTTCAACCAATTAGACGAGGAGAATAAACGATTAGTTATTCGTGGCGATATTAAACAGTGGAATCAAATGCTTGCAGAAGCCGCTCATAATGCAGGTGTTATTACTGAAGAGGAATTTGCACAATTTCAAAATGCAGGATATATGGGACTTTACGGTGGCGAAACAGTGCAAGACATTCACTATCGTAAACGTTTGTCATCCAAACAAAAAATTCTAGACTACATGAATAGTCATGAATTAATTGCCAATTTATTTCGAATATCGCTTGCTGAAGAAAAAATCAGAATGGAGCGATACAAGGTACTGATGCTGCTTCAGAAACTCACAATCAAATTGGACAAGAAGTACGGCAAACTATTGTACGGGTAGGCGGTATATTGCCTGAAAATCAACCTACACCGAATAAAAGCATTGAAGAGATTCAAAAAGAACAACTCAAAAAACTGAAATCACAAAAAAAATTAATGTTGGATGAATAGTAGAGAATGAAGTGCATCCCTTTTCTACGCTTTAGGAAAAACCTCCCTAATAAACCCTAACGGAATCAAACGGGTAACAAAAGCCCATACAAGCGCCACGCAGCCGCAAATTAACAAATTCAAAATAAGTCCGAAATGCAGATATTGAATGGCAAAACAAGTGGAGGCAATCAGTAAACACACATAGAGCAAACATCTAAAATAGGGAAGTGTGGAAAATGGAATTTTCAGCAACCTAAAAGCAATAATAAATTGCATAATCATGATGGACGATTGTGTAGCAAGGCTGGCAATGGCAGCGCCTCGCGCCTCCAAAATGGGGATTAATGTAAAATTAATAGCTATGTTTATCACAATAGCTATTGCGGAAGTGATGTTCAACAAACGCATACTGCCGTTTGCGGTGAGTAACGTTCCGAAAATGTAGGTCATAGACCAAGGGATAAGACAAAAAATAAGGATGACAAATACTCTGACAGCCTCTCCGGAAATTTCCGGATGATATAGTGAAGTGATCACCGGTACGCGATACGCCACGAGCAGTACAGTTGAAGTAACCGCGAAAAAGAAAAGCAATGTAAAAGCGCTTTTGATAATAGGAACTAAATCCTCTTTCTTTTTCAACATTTTAGAAAACAAAGGCAACAAAATTACGGCAAACAATAAGGACACATTTACCAAAGCGTCTAAAAGCCGGAAAGCGGAAGCAAAAATTCCTGCTTGATATGCAGCGTCGGGACTTGGAAGTATCCTTTCGATGAGCACCGAATCTATACGTCCATAAATTGACATCAATAATGCGAGCATTGCAAACGGAAAGCTTTTCTTTAAGATGGCTCTAAAAAAGGTAAAATTCCAGGTTAGACGAATAAATTTTGCATTGTACAACACAATACTTAGCGCCACTGCAGCCGCAATTAAATAGGCGGCGGTTTGGGCGTAAACAAACCACATAATTTGAAAAGATTTGTCGGCAATGTTACTCCAAAGTAAAACGCTGCAAATGAGTATAGTTATCAATCTATCTAAAACAGATAAAACGCCATCGGTTTTAAACATTAACAGAGCGGCAACGTTAGAGCGCAAATATAATATCAGCGCATTTAAAAACTGATTCAGTGCCAGCCATATTAATATTTTTAGCTGAAAATTACTGTAACCAACAATGATTCCTGCAAATAATACGATGACGAAATACAAAACCCCCAACAGAACTTTTAATGATAAAATGCTTGAAACGTGTTTCGATAAAAGCTGTGTGTTTTGCGCAATATTTCTATTGTTGAAATTAGTTAACCCAAAATCCAACAGCATATTAAATATAATCGTAAAATTTAATACCGCAAAATAAAGACCGTAACTTTCGGCGCCCACAGCATTTTGAACTCCTCTGTCAATGCCAAGAATCCAAAACGGTTTAATAAGCAGATTGAGAAAAAGGAGGAAAAAAATGTTGAAAATGAAGTCTTTTTGTTTCATCTACTACAATGTAAGGAGTTGCAAAAGTATGTTTTTATTGATAATAGGAGCTTAAAATAGTAATTTCAACAATTCCTCAATTTTCCCAATCGGAATTAATTGTATTTGATATTTTGAAGCGTTAATGCCCTTCATATTGTATTTCGACAAGAAAAATCGTTGAAATCCTAATTTATCGGCTTCCGCAATGCGTTGTTCAATGCGCGGAACGGGGCGCACCTCACCACTCAGCCCCATTTCACCGGCGAAGCAGGTTTTGGCATCAATCGGAATATCGGCGGTGGAAGATAAAATGGCAGCCATGATGGCTAAATTAATGGCAGGGTCGTCGATGC
>WQTS01000060.1 GCA_009786185.1 Bacteroidota bacterium | reverse complement strand
TTACAAACTTTTTCTACATCACCTTTTGATACTGAAAATGCAGAACAAGACTGCTGCCAATTGAAATATCCTGAACATAATTTATTTTCATTTATAAAACGTTCTGAACTATCTGCAATTATGGTCGCTAAACTTTCAGTATCAATTTTCGGATTAAGAGAAACAAGAAAATGTACGTGTTCCGGGTTTGCATAAATATGATATAAATGACATCCTTTATTATTGACAATTCCGGTAATGTATTTTTCGATACGTTCACGATTTTTTTCAAGAATAATTTTAGTTCTGTTAAAGGTTGTGAACACAAAGTGGATGAAGAGGTTGTTGTATTCTATTAGCATAATTTTGTTATTATTAATTGGGTAATTAGGTTAGGATTCAGAGGTTAATTTATTGCTACTAAGGTGTGTTTTTGTTATATTAGGTAAAAATTAGGTTTTTTATTCTCTAGTTTTTCATTTCTTTTGCACTGCAAATATACACTCTGAAATAGCCTTTGTCAAGAGGTAAATTGTTTTTTAACATCAGAAAATGATTTAAGGTGTCTTTCGCACAAAACAGGAAAGGTAGCAGCGAGATAAAATTAAAAAATAAGAATCTTGCCCTATTAAGGTTGTGAACACAAAGTGGATGTAGACAGAAAATATTCTACCCGACAAACTAAGGGTGCACAAGGCGGAAACCGATATAGTTGAGGCGACTGGTAGGCATCGTATATTGGCGGTATGAAACACGGCAGTGCGCTAGGAAGGTGCTCCAACCGCCGCCACGATGTATGCAGTTGTAAACACCCGCAGGTACATACGGGTTTGTCCGTGGTTCATCTGTATAGTTTGCATACCCATCGCCGCACCATTCACTTACATTGCCGCACATATCGTAAATATCCAATTCATTCGGTTTTTTCGTGCCAACAGGATGGGTTTTCTTTCCACTATTGGCGTACCACCAAGCTACTTCAAAAATATCATTGCTGCCGCTGTATTTGTATCCTTGACTTTGGTTGCCTCCACGTGCCGCATATTCCCATTCTGCTTCCGTAGGTAAACGATAGTTTTTGCCGGTAGCTTCATTTAATTTTATGATAAATTCCTGCAAAAAAGAAGAAGAAGAAAAAAAAGAACCAATGAGCTGTATTATAACTAATCCGCAAGACGGGCAGGAATTTCACAAAGATCAAGATATTCAGGTAATAGTAACAGTAAAAAACAGTGACGAAAAAATAGCCTCTATACATTTGTATATTAATGGCATTCACTACATTGGTACTTCTGAGGTTTTTGATTTTTCGTGCCATTTTACCATTACGGTAGGCGATATTGCGCCGGGAAGCCATACTCTTAAAGTTATTGCCACAAATAGCGCAGGGGAGCAAGCCGAAGCTCTGATAACGATTACGATAAAAAATACGCTTTCAGAAAGCCCTGATTTTGTTTCTTTTTCAGACGGAAAGATGCCAATAGGATGGGAAGTTACCGGATGGCAGATTGTTCCCTCCGATGGTTACGATGATATGTATTCGCTATATGTGAAAGGTCAGAATGCTACTGCAACGACAACCAAAACATGCGATTATGTGGAATTTTATTTGAAAGGGTATGGACGAGTTAATCTTTATGTGGATGGTAGCTTATGGGAAGAAATAGATATAGGTACTTGGAGTCCGGCCGGCAATATGCCTCAGGGCTGGAAACTGTACAGTTATTCTTTACCGGAGGGATTTCATTCATTTAGCTGGGAATATACAAATCGCACGTGGTGGGCAAATTTAGACGCGATTAGCTTTGTGAAAGAATCCGAATAGAATTTAGATACAAAAAAGGCGGCATTTATAATACCGCCTCACATTTATCATTGAAAATTTTATTATTTCATAATCACTAACCTTTTGGTAGCCATTTGGTGATTCTCCGAGTACATTTTTACAAAATACACACCGCTTTCAAACTTGCTTAAATCATTAATTTGCAGTTGGTCTTTTAGATTATTGTATTCGGCTAATTTGCGTCCTTGTAAGTCGAAAAGTTCTACGCGAATAAGTCCGTCGCCTTTAATGGTAACACTGTTGTTTGCAGGGTTCGGGAAGATTTGGAAAGCATCCGTTTGCACTTCTTTGATGTTTACGCAATCTATTACAACCGTAACTTCGTCTGCTTTTTCCGATTCTTCGCAATGTCCGTAAACAGCGCTTACTTGGTAAACGTATGTCCCATTGGCAGGTACTGCATCACGGTATTCTAAAGTAGAAGGGAAAGTTTCACCGATTTTTACGTTATCGCGGTAAACATTGTAGCCTAATAATACTCCATCAATGTTTTCCGGAATTTCCCAAGTAATAACGGCGATACATTCATCAGCTGTTCCCGACGGATTCACCGGTGTTTCGCAGAGTATCGGAGGAGTAAAGTTGCAGATAACATTCGACATTTGAGCATAAGACTCCTTATTCGCTTCATACACAGCGGTTACATTATAAACATAAATACCTTCGAGAACATTGTTTTCTGTAAAATTCGTAACCGTAAGCAATGCCGTATTTAGAAGATTTCCATTGCGATAGATATTGTAGCCGGTGGGCGTGCCTTCTTCAGGCGCCTCCCATGTAACAGTAATATTATTGCCTTCTAATTCAGCATTCACATTTTGAACGCGTGGGTAAAGTTCCGGAAGTACTATAGTGTAATCAAGTGTTTGTCCGTAAGAGTAGCCTTCACACGCATCTGCCATTGTGCTATTAAATTTGCAACGGAGTCTGAAACGTTGGTTACCAGGCGCAAAGTCTTGAGGTATAGTGAAAGTAAATGATGTCGGAGTGCCTGAACTGCAAGAACCGCTAAATAACAATTCGTTACTTTCAAAGATATTATTTCCGTTTAAATCAAACCATCCTTTAATATGTTGTGTTCCGGTACTAACCGATACATCAAGTTTATATTGTGCTCCGGGCTCAAGGGGAACTACTATATTTGTATAGTCGGTATATCCTTCTGTTCCGCATGTCGGATTATGATTTATCAATGTTACTTCAGGAGTGGAAACTTTATATAATTTAACTAATGTAAACTTGTCGGGGCTTGAATGATTACAATCTGTCTTTTCGGGCACGCAATACGCGTCAGAACCTGAATAAGCAACTTTAAACGGAGCCGTAAAAGAGCGTCCATACTGAGCTGTGAGCAAAAGATTAAGATTTGCTTCATACCCATAAGACATTGAAGGATCAGCAACTAAAGTAAAGGTTACTTCCATATTTTCTCCGGCAGGCAAAGGTTGTATTGGGGTGCTTAGTTCCGGACAAGCAAGCGTAAGATACTCGCTGTTGATTTCTATATCGCTGGCTACATTATAAGCATCAGCGCCGCCTTTGTTTAGTATAACTGTTGTAATTGTTACTACTCCCGGTTCTAAATTACCGTTTTCAGCACCATTTATCAAAACTTTCTCTAACGAAAAATTAGGTGCAAACGCTTTCAAAGGCATTTTGCTCACCCACGTGGCTTTAGCCTCAGCTGCAGTTACATCAACAAGGAAAGTTTTATTGTCGGGAATATCGTTAGCTACAGTAACTTTGAACGTTACAATGGCTGTTCCGTTGGGAGCAATCGGAGGGCATTGTGCGGTAGCTTGCGTAATGGTTAATTGCGGGTCATCACAAGTAATGGTTACATTTAGCGCTCCAGAGGTTGCAATACCTACATTTTTCAATGTTACTTCAATTTCTCTATTTGTAGAGATATAAGTTAATACTTCTGCACCCACCACTTCATAGCCGCCAAAAACCACATAAGGACCTTCTTGCGCCACAGCCGGAACCTGCACTATGTAAGGTTGACGCTGATTTCTTGTAACCACAATATCCACATCTCCACCGGAAGTAATAGGCGTATGAGGTACAAGCGCCACGCCCGAAGCATTGGCTACAGCCACGCCAAGCAATATACCATCTTTTGATATAGCCACGTATGAACCCGGATCAGCCATTACTTCGTAAGAATCCAATCCAATGTAAATAACAGGCAGGTGCGAAACATTATTTTCGCTGGCTTGTCCGTTATACGGCATTAAAGAGCCATCTCCCAAAATATTGTATGCTTGCCAATAATACCAAGGACCACCGGTAGCTCCGCCGGTATGTACGGGAAGTCCGTTAACATGAGCGTAAGTTACCGAAATATTTCCTCCAAAGATATGCGAATTAAGACAATTAAAATCAGCATCCCAAAACATCATATCATACAACCCGTCCATAGTATTATCCAAAGTCGGATTTGTTACGCCTCCCATAGGTCCTAAATATGCTCCTACGGAAAAATGGAAGTCATCGTACCAGTATGTATTTGGCGCAGAACCGATATAAGCTACAGCCGCCTTTTGAGGTGTGCGTACCATTGCTTCACCAATACATTCATTATGATTGAAATCGGACGACATGCAGCAATTACCCATAGCTACAAAATATCTATTCACATTAGTTAATGCGTTAACATTTGCAATAGTTAAAGTAGGGTCGCTCCAAAGAGTCTTGTCACAATGTGCCGTGAAATTGGCAAAACCTACATTGTTAAGATGCGTGTAGCAGTTAGTGTAAGGCGATGTTATATATTTGTAGATATTAGCATATCCGTTTGCAGCGTTGTAATAATGTGTGTTTGCATAGTTTATTTGCTGCTGCCCCACGCGAGGGTTCCATGTTCCGTCTGCACCTGCAATCAACAATACATTATCCAAATAGGTTGGGTCGGCAAATTGATATTGTTCGTAATAGAGTGTTTTTTCGATGATGTTTTGCAATTGTTGTGTGGTTTGCGCCGACATTCTACTTACATACATATCGGGAAAATAACCGGAAGTTACGTTTGCATATTGGTGGTCGGAAACAAAATTGACATTAGAATTAATGCTTTGAAAAGTAGGCACTTGTTGCACATCTCCAACGATTACAATATAGGTAGGCGCTGTTCCGTTGCTTGTGCCTTGATTGTACTTGTCGTGGCAAAATGCTCTGATAGCCGTATTGGTTGTTCCAATTTCATCGGTATAGTTTACGTCCATATAGAAACCTTTTTTGGTTTTCCATTCAATCCACGGTTGCAAAGTTGTTTCAAACATACGATGAGAAATAACCAACATATGAACAGGAGTTGAGAATAAGTCGGGATTATTGTCATAAACGTTTCTATTAACACCAGTGTTGAACATTTTTTTGTACGTATTCGAAAAATAGGGGCTAAAAGTATTTTTGAACAAATCGTATGTTTTTTTGGCATCACCGTTCTCAAATATTACTTCTACTTCAATGTCATTAAAAACTTTGATAGTATTAGTGTTCGGATTATACTGCACAGGGCGAACAACGAGCATTCCGATATTAATTCCTCTCATTTGCCCAATAACTACCACATCTGCAATATTTGCATCGTTGTAATCTACGTTTGCATAGAACTTTTCATCGAATGCGAAAGGAATTGTACTCATGTCCCAATCTTTTCTAACGTCCGGCTGACGCGGAAAGATTGGATGGATACCATATTCCTCCAAACTATACTCGTTTGTAGAATGGCTTTTCACCACAACTTTTGGAGTTGCACCAATGGGAACTGAGATCATTTTTTTAAAAACGGGTAATCCCGGCGTTCCAAACTCGCCATCAATATAAGTACCCTTGATAGTGATAGCCGAAAACGTACCCCTTTCGGTTTCTGTGATTGTTACACTTTCAATTTGGTCATACGAAAACGTAGCTTGAAATCCGGTAAACCGGTCGTTCGATTTGCTAATGCCGGTATTAGCTGTTCGCAACACGATGCTTTGTGCATTTACTGCAAACACCAAAACAACGGCGACTAAAAACATAGATAATTTTTTCATCATTTTAAATTGGTTTAATTTTGGTTAATAATTATTTGGTTATTTTACAATCATCAATCGTTTGGTAACTTGGTGTGTACCTGAATACATTTTTACAAAATAAACACCGTTTTCATATTGATTTACATTAATTTGCAGATTGTCATTTATATTATTGTATTCGATTAATT
>WQTS01000059.1 GCA_009786185.1 Bacteroidota bacterium | reverse complement strand
CTCCGCCAATCAAAGGCGCAATGTAAGCCATGGCATATCCTTTGGTAACGTGCCCTGCTTCAATAATAATAAGATTATAGGAGGCAAAACTATAAGCAATGGCGCCCAATATAGACAGCCACGGCGAAGCGCCTATGCAAATCATAAATATATAAAACCCTATTAAATAAGCAAGTAACATCCCTGCAGAGAGTTCGGGCAATCCCAAACGTAAGAAATGTCTAATTTTATTAAAGATATTAAACGATGGCTCAGCATACAACGTAGTTGAAGGCATTCCACTGAACATTGCCGGATTCCATTCGCTATACTCACCGGTTTCTTTTTGATAATCCTTCATTTGTTTCATCATGGCTTCCACACTTACCATATCGCCTTGCGGGAGCTCTTTCCCTTCAAAGAATATCGGACTAAAATAGGCTAATGTGAGTACGTAAAATAAAGCGATGGCAATAACATGAGGCAATGCCTTTTTAAGTAGTTGTAAAAAGTTAATCTGTTTCATAAATAATAGGAATTGTTTTTATTTAACGTGAGGTCTAATCATCTGTGTAATAGGTTGTGCATAAATAAAGTCATTAAGACTTTCATTGTCGGAAACAAGCACTTGGTCTTTGGTTCCGTGCCATTCTAAAGTACCATCTTTTATAAAAGCGATTGTTTCACCGATGGTAATTACAGAGTTCAAGTCGTGCGTATTCACCACGGTAGTCATATTGTATTCATGTGTAATACCGGTAATCAGCTCATCAATAATGAGTGAGGTCTTGGGGTCTAGTCCCGAGTTTGGTTCATCGCAAAAAAGATATTTGGGATTTATAGCAATGGCACGCGCGATAGCGGCACGCTTTTTCATTCCGCCACTCAATTCCGATGGATAAAGTTGGTTGGTATTTATCAAATCCACACGCTGCAAGCAGTGATTCACACGATCTAATTTTTCTTGTTGCGACTGGTTAGTGAGCATATTAAGCGGGAACATCACATTTTCTTCTATAGTCAGAGAATCGAATAGTGCAGAGCCTTGAAAAACAACGCCCATATCCATACGCAGCTTTTTTTGGTCTCCAAACGACATGTGATGAAAATCTTTATTATCGTAATAAATAGCTCCTGAGGTAGGCGACAACAATCCAATTAAACATTTCATTAATACGGTTTTACCGGAACCGGATCGTCCAATTACCAAATTTACTTTTCCTTTTTCAAACGTAATATTGATATTGTGCAATACCTCTTTTGTTCCGAAAGATTTTTTTACATTTTCTACAACAATCATCTCAATTTAACATAATATTAGTAATCAGCAAATTAAGTATCAAGACAAAAAAGCTGGCAACAACAACACCTTGCGTGTTCGCTTTTCCGAGCTCTAATGCACCGCCTTCAATTTTATATCCATAAAATGCTGCAACAGACGTGATTATAAATCCAAAAATCACAGTTTTTGTCAAAGCATACCAAACATCATACATTCTAAAAAACGAGGTTAGCCCATCTACATAATCGTAAACAGAAATATATCCCGTAGCCAAAACCGTAAGATAACCTCCAAACAGTGCGAAAAAAATACTAATAAGAATTAATGCGGGATTCACAATAAAAGAGGCTAAAATTTTGGGAAGTACTAAGTAAGATGCAGGATTAATTCCCATAACTTCTAAAGCATCAATTTGTTCGGTTACGCGCATGCTTCCAATTTCTGCCGTAATTCTCGAACCGAGATTACCTACTAATAGCAAACTAATAATGGTGGGGCACAATTCCATAATTACAGAAGTTCGCACCGTAAAACCAATGGTCCAGGATGGTATCCAACTACTTTCTACTTGTAATGAGGTTTGTAATGTAATAACGCTTCCCATGGCAGTGGAAACAATCATTACAATAATTAATGACCCTACACCCATCGCATACATTTCGTCAATCATTTTCTTGAAAAACTCGCTCCACTTTTCCGGACGCGAAAAAACGCGACGCAAAAAAATAAAGTAGTTGCCGAGATGTTCTAAAAAGCTATATATCAAGATTTAAAAATTAAAGATTTAAAAATTTAAAGACCTAAAATTCATTTTTAAAATACATTTATTTAGACGGACAAAAATATATAATAACATTTACGAATCAGATAAAAAAACATGTTTCTTTGCCAAAAAGTTTTAAAACCATGACCAAACGCACAAAAATTATTGCTACCATTTCGCCCCAAACGGGTGCTCCGGAATTTCTGTCTCAACTTTTTGAAGCCGGCGTGAATGTGATACGCATTAATACGGCGCATCAAGATATAGACGGCGCTAAAACACTCATTAACAATATTAGAAATGCTAATAACGCTGCGGCAATTTTGGTGGATACCAAAGGACCGGAAGTGCGCACCTCCTCTTTCGGAGTTCCTGTTAAAGTTAATAAAGGAGATAGAATTTTTATAAAAGGTGATAAAAACGGAACATGCGAATGCAACACTGTTTTTGTAAATTATGATGATTTTGTGAATGAAATTCCAATAGGAAATAGAGTTTTAATTGACGACGGCGATATTGAATTGATGGTTATAGATAAAAATGACGATGCTTTAATTTGTGAAGTAAAAAACAGCGGTGAAATTAAACTTCGAAAAGGGGTGAATGTGCCCGGAGTTGAGTTAAAATTACCCGCTATTTCAGATAAAGACCGCGCATTTATAGAGTTTGCTATTGAGAGTGAGCTGGATTTTATTGCACACAGTTTTGTACAACACGCTTCGGATATTTTAGAAATAAAAGCATTACTAAATGAAAAACAATCTTTGATTAAAGTAATTGCTAAAATTGAAAACCAAACCGGTGTGGATAATATTGACGCCATTATTGAAGTATCTGACGGCATTATGGTGGCGCGCGGCGACCTGGGTATTGAAATTCCCATTGAACGTATCCCGGTTATACAACGCGAAATCGTGCGCAAGTGCGTGCGCATGAACAAACCCGTGATTATCGCAACGCAGATGTTGCACACGATGATTACCAATCCGCGACCTACGCGTGCGGAGGTAACCGATGTTGCCACAGCAGTACATGAAAAAGCCGATGCCTTAATGCTTTCCGGAGAAACGGCGATGGGCGCATATCCTATTGAAGCCGTAAATGTTATGACTCGTGTGATTTGCGAATCGGAAAAACTATTGGATACCTATATATTGAGACCAAGAATTGCAAGCAACTCCGTACTTTCGGTACTTGCTCAAGCTGCTGTTTCGGCGTGCGAGACTTTGCCTATCAAAGCCATTATTGTGGACACGCTTACCGGCAGAACTGCCAATTATATTGCCGCCTACAGGGGTAAAACTCCGGTATATGCTTTTTGCTATTCCGAGATGGTACGCCGCCAAATGGCGCTTACTTTTGGAGTAGAAGCATACACTATAAATAAGAAAGATTCGCGCGATAGGTTTCTCACAGAAATATTAGAAAGATTGATTGCTGAGAATAAAGTAGCATTATCTGATACTGTAACTGTTATCGGTGGTTCGTTTGGTCCCACCAACGGCGCAAGTTTTATTACTATTGCTTCGGTAGAGAATTTGGCGTATTATAATAAATCGTGACAAATGGCACGCGTTACGACTGTCACGAATTCTACTATTTTTGCCAAAACTTTAATCCCATGAAAAAACTTATCCTTTTATTTTTCAGCTTTTTATACCTAGCCTTGCCTGCGCAACAATTAATCAACAACAAAGGCAATCGCAATCAATCCTATCCTGTTGTAACAGAAACAAATCCGGAGATTGTAAATCTCATCAATCAGGTTTCGCAAGATAGCATTGAGAGTCATATTCGATACATGCAGGGATTTATTAGAAATGGAGAATCACCGGCTGCGTTAATCGTACAAAATTGGCTGGTGGATCATTTTGAATCTTATGGATATGAAGATATTTCTATACATTACTTTAACTATAATTCGCAACAATTAGATGCCGGCAATGTGGTGGTAGTTAAAAAAGGCACGGAATTTCCGGATGAATACATTATTATTAGCTCTCATTATGATTCGTGGGGAGATCCCGGTGCAGATGATAATGCCTCCGGAACTGCGGGCGTTTTAGAATGTGCACGTTTGCTCAAAGATTTTCCCACCAAGCGCTCCATAATTTTTGTGCCTTTTGGTGCTCACGAGCTGTGTGTTTGTAATGGCAGTATATCTTTTGCTCAAAAATGCGCTACCGAAAATATGAACATTATTGCCCTTTTTCTTATGGATATGATTGGATGGTTTCCACCCGAAAATCCTAACACCATAATGGCTTCCGGGTATTCCTCTATCTCTAAAGCGCTTTTTGAATACTATCAACAAACGGCAAATACCTACATCCCTTCTATTCCCACTATCCGTTTCAGTTTTGGCGATATGCAATCAGACAATTTTCCATTTAATAAGTATGAATATCCTGCTTTATATATTGGTGACATTGAATATCTTGATTTGCATCCTTGCTATCACAGGGACTGCGATACGCTTGGAGACGGCGTAAACCGCTTAGATTTGGCAGAAGCGTTTGTGCAAGCTGTTTTAGCTGCCACTGCCGAGTTGGCAAATGCGTGGCTACCTCCGCAAAATTTGAGCGCTTGTTCAGGAATAGGTAAAATCACTGTATCTTGGGACAGCTCCGGCGAATCTAATTCATACAAAGTATATAGAAACAACACATTTTTGGAAGAAGTTATTGAAAATTTTTATGTGGATTATAATGTAAAACTTGGTGAAAAGTATGAATATTATGTAGTTGACCTTAGTAGCGCTCCTTCCAATAAAGATGAGATAACGTTTGTTGCACCTTTACAATTGCCTTATTCAAACGATTTTAGTGTCAGTAAGTATGGATTTGAGCAAAGTGATTGGGTGCTCAGATATGCAGGCCGAAGTACACTTTGTAATACCGGAGGTAGCGCATATTTTTCTGATAACTATTTGTCTATTGCAGAATTAGACTGGTTTCCAATTCCTAATAATGCGGAAAACATTTCTATCCGTTTTAGATGGCGAGGTGTTATTAACGGATATCTTAACACGGTATATTATTATTGTCCTATACCGATACATAATGCCGGCATGTGGTTTGAAGTTACTACTGACAGAAAAACGTGGCATAAATTGGCTTATATTTCAGGCAAAGATTCAGGTTGGGAAGCTTATAACTTTTCACTAAATGATTATAAGGGCAGCGATTTTTTCCAGGCGCGTTTTCGGTTGGAAAGCAATGGCTCCCAAGATCGAACCTTTACAAAGATCATTTATATTACAGATGTTGAAGTTGGCTATGATTTAGGAGTTGAGGATACAAAAGAAAAACTTTCCTATATCTCATCATTTTACTTTACACCCAATCCGGCAAGCTCTCATATTAACATTGTAACCAACCAGCCTGAACCTTATCATATTTCTATATATGATATGACCGGTCGGGTTATTTTTGCGCAAGATGGGTTTATTGATGGAGTTCTTTATATGTCGCATTTGCGATCGGGTCATTATTTACTTGTAGCTTCTACGAAACAACATCGCGTGGCTCGAAAGCTTGTGATCCACTAAAGCTTTTCTCTGTGTTCATCTGTGCCATCCGCGTCATCTGTGTTCAAAAAAGGCTATTTTCTCTGCAAATTTTGTCAGTATTTTCCATAAAATTTGCCATGGTTAAAAAAATATCACTCTGGATATAACTGTTTTACATTAAAAATCGCATAAAATTGTTTTGGTCTATTTTTTGTATTAAAAAAGTTATATTTTTGCCGTCCCATTTGATCGAGGGTTCGCGTTTGCGATATTCGATCGCTGTGTGCTGCAAAGCACGA
>WQTS01000058.1 GCA_009786185.1 Bacteroidota bacterium | reverse complement strand
ACACCCACCGTGTTGTTAATAAAATGTGCTTCCGTGGCATATACCATACCGCCACCTTTCACGGTGATGCCGCATTTGGCGTTTTCAATTTTGCCGCCGTTCCTCAAATCAATAACGCCTTGCGCGCCCTCCCTCATGGGTTGCCTGGGGTTGCCTAATACGGTGATACCTTTCCAAAGCCGGCTGGTAGCATTTTTAAACGTACCGCCATCCATCACAATTTTGCCGCCCGGGTGAACCGTAATAGTAGTATGCTCGTTGCTGCTTATGGTACCTGTATTGGTTAAAATACCTCTTGCTTGTACGGCAAACGGAACAGATAGTAATTGAATATTACCCGCCCATGTGATGGCACTATTTATTGCGACAGTTCCATTGTCTATATCAAATGACATCGGGCTGGCAAAAGATCCCGTTACCAATATTTTGCTACTGTTTTCCATTCTAATGCGCGCGACAAAACTTACCGGATCGCACCAATAGTCGTTATTCATAGTGAAATTTGTTTGGGTAAATGTGCCGGATAAACAAGATTGCCCCGAAGCCAACAGTTCAAAGTTAACATGTCCGGTGTTGTTTACAAAATGAGCATTTGTGACATTTACCATACCGCCGCCTTTGACCACGATGCCGCAGATGGCGTGTTCTATTTTGCCGTTGTTTATTATTTTTACATAACCTTGCTCGTTTTGATTCAATGGTTTTGTAAGATCTCCCATTACTGTGATACCCTGCCACATGGGACCTGCCGGAACATTTTTAAACGTGCCGCCATTAATAATGATTTTGCCGCCCGGGTGAACCGTAACGGAAGTCTGCCCGTTGCTGCTTATCGTACCTGTATTAGTTAAAGTACCTCCTGATTGTATGGCAACAGGAACAGATAATAATTGAATATTACCCGCCCATGTTGTGGCGCTGTTTATTACGACAATTCCATTGTCTATATTAAATGAAACCGGAGCGGCAAAACCTCCTGTTACCAATATCTTGTTACTGCTTTCCATTTTAATTTGTGCATCAAAACTTATTAGATTACCCAAATAGCTGTTATCCATAGTAAAATTTGTTTGGATAAATGTGCCGGATAAAACGGATTGTCCTGAAGCCAACGGTTCAAAGTTAACATGCTCGGTATTGTTTACAAATCGAGCGTTTGTAGCATTTACCATGCCGCCACCTTTGACCACAATGCCGCAGATGGCGTGTTCTATTTTACCGTTATTTTTTATTTCTACAGAACCGCCGCTCAACACGGTAATACCTTGCCACATTTCGCCTTCACAAGCATTGGTGAATGTTCCGCCATCAATAACAAGCTTGCCGCCGGATTCTATGGTAAAAGATCCTATAATCCCACATTCCACTCGTGAAGTAGTCGTTAATGTAGCGCCGCTTTGAACAATAATTTTCATTGCATGCCGTGGCGTGTTCCATGTAGTATTTTGGGTAATCCTTCCGCTTTCAACAGGCAAACCATTCTTACATGGTATTGCCGCGAGTACGGCAGCGTAGGCATCTACCATTCCATAGCCCACTTCTTCGTGCCATCCCCCATTAGGTCCCGGTGTCTCGTCGTAAGGATATCTCCATCTGCATACTTTTTGCGCTGTGCTTTCAATTATATTCCGGACTTCTTGCCTTGTAAGGTTAGGGTTAACTGATAACATTAATGCGGCAATACCGGATACCATGGGAGCTGCATAAGAGGTTCCGGTTTTACTTACATAACTGTCGTTTGAAGTAGTGGTCAATATGTCAACACCGGGAGCAACCACATCTAACTGTGCTCCATATTCAGAATCTCCTCGAGTAGTATCCTTGCCAACAGCGCCAACAGCAATTACTTCCGGATGTCGACCAGGGTAACGGACCCCCGAAGTGGCATCCTTAATATTTCCTGAGCTGGCAACCAGTATTACATTATTTTGCGCGGCATTAGCAATGGAAGCGTCAATGTCATCATTTTGCGCTACACTGAAACTCATATTAATCACTCTTGCTCCGCGATCTACCGCATCATTTATGGCAGCGCTAATATGATAACTCGGATACCCCATAAAACTACCTACACGCATAGGAATTATTGTAACTCCGGGAGAAGTGCCATCTCCGCCGGAGATACCGGCTACCCCTATTCCATTATTGGACTTAGCACCCAAAACACCCGACACTGTTGTTCCATGATCATCTACTTCTCCATTATAATAATCCTTTCCGAGCTCTTCATCAACATTTTTATATCCATCGTTACCATAACCTATATCCGGATGCCACCATTCCAAATTGCTATCCAAAACCGCAACTTTTACCGAAGCTGAGCCTGTAGTTAAATCCCAAGCATCAAAAGCTTTTATAAAAGGCAAGTGCCATTGTTCATCCACTTGGGAGTCGTTAGGCTTAAAACAAGCTCTCCCAAAGCTATTATAACCAACATATTCAAAGTCTTTCGACTTTTTCAACATAGTTACAAACTCTTCTAAGTTTGTATTAGTGGGAACAGCAACATCTATAAAACCCAGTTTACGTGTCCGGATTATGTTCAATGCTATGCCGCTTTTTTCTAATCCATCTCTCAATTTAACAGTTACCACTGAGGTATCAGCCAAATAGGGCACTCCGTTGGATTCAACGTAATACACTCCATCTACTTTTATTAATTGGCTGCCTTGAGCTGATGTTAAGTGAGCCAATAAAAAGCATGCAATAAAAAGTAAAATCTTTTTTCTTATAATTATATGCATTCATAAGTTATACTATTTTTGTTAATAAATTTATTTAATTGTTTTAATTTTGTAATTCTGTAAAAAATATCACCTTACTCTTTCACAAACTTCCTCACCTGCCTATTCTCAAATTTTATAAAATAGATGCCTGCCTTTAAATGGCTCACATTTATAGATTGCATGGCTCTCTCCGATTTTAATACAGTTTTTCCAAGAACATCAATAACTTCAAAACTCCTTTCAGCGTTAAAGTAAAGATAATCCTTTGCAGGATTAGGAAAAACAATAAACGTATCGTCAGGTTTTTGATAGGATGTTATGGAATTATGTGGAATACTTAACCTTGCTATAGAATTTCCTCCTAAAATCAATTTATTTGTTCCTTGCAATTTCCAATCCCAAAAACGATACCCACCATCACAAACAAAAGACCCCGTATTGTTGAAAAAATTATCTAAAGTTCCATCTTGATTGACACTAACTATATTTTCGTGATCACCCCCAATTATATATTTGTTTCCATTTTGTAAAATTTGTTGAGCATATGCAGAAGGAGCGCCATAATAAAAAAAACCATCTGTTCCAAAATCTTGATTAAGTATTCCATCGGAATTGAGACTGCATATAAAGCCTCCCCAGGCTTTACCGACAAACACAAGATCTCCGTTACTTTCTTCAACAACGTCACGGAGGACTTCCACAAAATCTGGAAAAGGGTCAACCATCACATTCATTTTCCATACTCCATTGTTGGCAAAACCGGTAATTAAATTACCGGTTGGATCCAGTTTGATGCAAATTAACTCTGTATCATCCCTATTTAATATGTCGATTCCTGCAACAATAATAGATCCATCTCTGAGGATTTTAATGCAGTGTACATAAATCGCATATGTTGTACTATCTGTCAAAGTTACAGTCCCATGCTCTCCAAAATTTTCATCCATCTCTCCTCTGTAGTTATACTTAGAAATAGCGCGGGTAGGGCTTCCTATCAGCATGAAATCATCATTTTCAAGGTTTGCAACATAGCCCATAGCAAGGTGAAGTATTATCTTTCCATGCTCTCCAAAAGATTCGTCAACACTTCCGTCTTCATTAAATTGCATCAGTATTTTTTTTTGATTCTGCGGATCATCATAAAAGTTCCCGTATATTAAAATTTTATTTTCATTGGTAATTTTCAAACCGAGTGGAAATCCTATCCTGTATTCTAACACTTTTACTACTCCATCTGTTCCGAAGCTTAAGTCAATAATTCCATCAGCATTTGTTTTCACGATGGTTAGAGGCCATTCATGAATAGTCCCCATACTTGTTCCAACAGCAATAATGTTACCTGATTTATCAAAATCTAAAAATTCAATCTGCATTTTGGGTATTGTGGCTATACCGTTTTCTCCAAAGGTTGGATCAAGGGTAACAGGCTGAGCGTTTGCCATTTGCCCAAAGTAAAAAAGGAGGGAACAAAAAAGTGCAACATTTCGGCTAATATTTAGCAAGCTGTGCGAAAAAAACATAGTTTTGTTTTTCATAACTAATAACATTAATGAATATTTTTTTAATAAAACTGCATTTTTAATTTATCTCTCTGCACATAGATACTCTTTTGCAGTGTACTATGAAAACTTTTAGAACGTTTAAACGCGCCATGGAACCAACTATCGTTCTCGAAATACATGCCTTTCGAACTTCCAAAAATTGCGAGGAATAAGAGAGCCCGCAAAGATATTGCGCAAGCATGCAATGGCTTTATTAGATGTACCGGAGGCTCTCAGTTTCATAGAGGGGGTGGTATAAAATCGGGCGCAAGATACGAAAAAATATATATAAAGGAGATGATTATGAAAACTTTTTTATTATACCCCGATTATAATAAAAATATATTTTTGCTGTTTCTAATGGTTAGCTATAACTATATGTCAGGATTACGAACTTTTTTCTTTTCGCCTCGTAAATTGGGATTCCATGTTTTATTGGCTATGGTTTTGCTTGTTGTTATTTTCGTGGTCGCTCTTGCTGTTTTAAAATCTTACACACGCCACGGAACCGAAGTGGTGATGCCCGATTTTATAGGTATGAACGCGCAAGAGCTGTTAATGAAAGAGGATATTTCCAAGGATTACATCATTGTGGTTTCCGATTATATATATGATAGAAAAACGCTGCCCGGCACTGTGTTAAAACAAGATCCTCACGTGGGTGAGATGGTAAAAAAAGGAAGAAAAGTGTATGTTACGGTAGCTTCAAGCGATCCACCTAAAGTAACTATGCCCCAATTGCAAGATGTTTCTTTGCGCCAAGCGGAAATTATGTTGAGAGCCATCGGATTGGAACGGGGAACTGTTATCTTTAAACCAAGTCCTTTCGAAAATGCTGTATTAGAGCAGCTTTACAACGGAAGAGCTATCGCTCCGGGAACCGAAATCAGTGCAGGAGAAACGATTACTTTGGTGGTAGGAAAAAATCCGGGTGATTTGCCTCTTAGAAACCGAAACGAAACTACAGAATAATGAAAACATATTGCAATTTTATACCACATTTATATAGAGCGCTGTTTTTGCTCTGCTTGTTGGGCTTAACCGGCTTCGTGCAAGCGCAAGAATTTTTAACAGGCATTGGAAGCAATACGCAAATTATCAAAGAAATGCAACAGCGTAAAGGGCTTTTCTCTAAAGGGAAAACTGAAAACACACCGCTGCTGCTTCCTTTTTTTGAAGATTTTTCAAATTATATCGGCTATCCTAATGAAAAACTTTTTATGGACAAGCAGGCTTTTGTAAATCATACATTCCCTGTTTTTCCGCCCACTATTGGTGTGGTTACGTTAGATGCCTTAAACGAAGACGGAGAAATTTATCCGCATTTAACGGCGGTGTCCAAAGGCGCCGACACACTCACCTCGCGCTACATTAGATTGGATTCGTTGTTTTTGGCAGATACCATACGGAGAATTACGCCTGCCGATTCCATCTATTTCAGCTTTTTCTTTCAACCCGGAGGCGCCGG
>WQTS01000057.1 GCA_009786185.1 Bacteroidota bacterium | reverse complement strand
GGACAGGTGCGCAAGAATCTCAGAAAAAACATTTTTCCCCTGAATTTAAGCTCTCTTTTAATTTTCCAAATAAAACTCTGTTAGGCGGTTATGGTTTTGGTAAAAAATAACCCCTCTGTGGCAGTTAGCTGCGATGCCTTGGTGTGTCTTGCCTGGAGTTTAAATCCCGACTACTTGCCTTGCATAGTTGAATATGGCAAAAGAGAAGCGCTTTCGGTACCCGAAAAATTAGCTTTAGCCGGCGCCTATACCATTTTTGGTGTTTATACTGCTTATTCCGGTTTAAAAGAAGAAGCCGTTAAATTATTGGATGAAGTATGTTACCACGCTCCTTACGATGAAAATTTACAATATAGTTGCACTTGGACTTATTATACATTGGGAGGAAAGGCAGCCAAAAATTACTATATCTTACTATTGGAGCAAAAATAATTAAAAGAAAGAGTATCGGTAGCCGCTTATGGTTTAGCCCCCTTAGGCGAATACGAAACAATTTTTCCTATTTTTGTGGAGGCAATTCGTAGCGAAGTTCCCCTTAATATTTTTCGTGCTATAGATGGATTAAGAGTTATGGGCACAACGGAAGCATTGCGCCTCATTGAAGAACAAACGCACAGCAAAGATGAAAGAGTTGCCGAATATGCTAAAGAGACTCTTAGAAAGTGTAATATAAAAAAAGGAGACTAATTATGAAAAAAATGATTCTATTTTTAAGCGCAGTGATATTACTATTATGCTTAACTACTTGTAAATCTGATGAAGAAAACAAAGGGCGTTATGCAAAAAATATTCCGGACTGTGTAAAAGAAAAAATAAAAAATAGTCCTGGAATAATACGTTGTAGGGAATATTGTAACACAGAGGGTACTAAAAAAATATACGAATTAGTTTTTCCTTCGGGCTTCGGCACAATGGGGCTTAATGAAAGTTGTAAATCTTTCTTAATAGAATCGGAAGAATATACACCAATTCCTGCTAGTCCAGATTTGTGGGATTGGGGTTATTTGCTCCCCGACGGAACAATGGAATATAAAGAAGATATTTATCATTTCAAACGTATTGTATTTACACAAAAATAATTAAAAAAATAAATTATGAAAAAAATTGGTATTTGCATAGTGTTTGTACTTAATGTTATTTTGTGTTTTGCACAATACAGTGAGCGAGATACTTCTATGCTTATTTTTGAAGATTCATCTACAGTTAAAGTGAGTGTTTATATGGATCAATTTGAACGCATCCATTATAACGAAATTTCATACTATCTAATTCCTTTCAATCGTGAAAAGGCATTAATCAAGTATGAAAAGCACATCAGTAATCGTCCTACTTACACTGGTTACGAACAGTGTACGAAATTTGACCTTACCATTTATCCTAATTTTTCCAAAGAAAGAGCATTTACCTACTCAAAACCTGTTGATCGTTTTGAATATTATCCTCACGGTAATTGTTTACTCGCTCAAATAGATGCCTGTTGCGGAATTCCAAGCATTTGTGAACTTTCGACAATAAAGGAAAACAGAACTTTTTTAAAGTACAATCATAGATTTTACAAAATTCAAATTGTTGAACCTCTCATTAACATTTACATAGGCATTGAAACCTACCCTAATGTAGTTGATACTAACACATTGGTTTTTGCAAAACTTTATTATTCAATAGACCAAAATGTTCCCGATACAGTTTTGTTAAAAGTAAAAGAAAAATCAGATTTCAAAAAATTTATGTGGGAATATCCGCCCACTCTTACATTTCATCCTAAATGTAAGAGCTGTGATAGGATACTTGAAGGACCTGATTTTGAAAATGCACCAAGAATGATTGTTTATTCACTGAAAAATATTCAAGATTACTCAGAAATTAATGACATTGGAGTAAAATTGTTTTCAGATTACCCTAATAGAGAAGAAATTATACTCAAATTCGTGAATGGAAAAATTCCACATAAGGAAATTATTGTTGAGTTTTGACCAATAACATTAGTTTGTCTCGTCCTGACATGGGTTGACTTCCTTTTTGGTTTTGTGTAAACCTATTTCAGGACGAGACATTTGAAAAATAATTCTTTTTTTCAAAATAATTATTAGGAATTATATTTATACAACCTTTTCCGTCAGCCGACGGCGGTTTATGTTTTGAATTAAAAAAAAATTGTTGCCGCCGGCTACCACCTTTTCCACAAGTGGAAAAGGAATTTTAGTTTGTTCACTTATCACTTATTCGTCAGTTAAAACCGACGGCAATAAAACCGCCGGTAATTTGTAAGGGATTCCTCGCTGCACTCGGAATGACGGGTACGCGTACATCAAGGGGGAAAGAGGTGGAAGGAGCGGCGGCGGTTAACGTTATCAAAGACAAAGTTCTTTTCGCCGCCGCTCCTTCCACCTCTCTCATAACGCGGATGTGTGTAGTCATTCCGAACGAAGCGTTAGCGAAGTGAGGAATCTCGTGCTATGAAGAAAAAGAAACCTAATTTTAACCTTACTCCCTTATTTTTGATGTGAGATGAATAAGGGAATAGGGTTTATTATTTACGCGAAACTTTCTGCTACTAAGGTTGTTTCGTTGTTGAAATAAGGTGAAGATTAAGTTGCAATAATGGTTAAAAAAATACGTATATACCATAGTTATGCGGCATTTGAAAAGTGCAGCAGCAATATTGAAAAGAAATATATTGAATGTGAGATAAAAAGAAAATTATAAACATAAAATTTATGAAAAAAAACTTTTATTTATTGACAATTTCAGTGCTTTTGATAGCCATTTTTACAAACTGTAAGAAAGATATAGCTGTTACAGGAGTTAAATTAGATGAAACTTCTTTAACTCTTGAAGTTGGAGAATACAAAACACTTATTGCAACTGTATTGCCGGAAGATGCTACTAACAAACTTGTATCATGGAGAAGTAATGATCCTACAGTGGCTACAGTTACGTCAAGTGGACAAATAACGGCTCGCTCTGATGGTGAAGCCACAATTGTAGTTACAACTATTGAGGGAAACTATACGGCAGAATGTGTTGTAACTATTATTACTGTAAATCAGGAAGAGAAAGGTGTGATCATTAATGGCATAAAATGGGCGACACGTAATGTAAATACTCCCGGCAGATTTACTAATCATCCTTACGACGCGGGTATGCTATACCAATGGAATCGTAATGTGGGCTGGAGCAGCATCGAACCTATGAAGAATAGCGATGGTGGAACTACTTGGGACGATTCTTTTCTTACCGGAGACAGTTGGGAACCGGCAAACGACCCATGTCCTGAAGGTTGGCGTTTGCCTACACAATCCGAGATCTTCAGTTTAGTAAGTTCCGGTAGTGTGTGGGATAATTTAAACGGCATTAACGGACGCTATATTGGTGACAAATCGGATTCTCTCTTCTTCCCTGCCGCCGGCAACCGTAACAACAGTACTGGCAAACTCAACGCTGTAGGTGGTTGCGGCTATTATTGGAGTAGTACTAAGGTCTACTATAGCCTCTACGCTTCCTACTTGAACTTCGCCAGCAACACCTTTTACGAGAACTTTGCCAATAAGGCGTACGGCTTTTCTGTGCGTTGCGTTGCAGAACATTAATTTGGCTTATTAACCTTGAAATTACTCGTAATGAAAATAATAAAACCCAAAATGCCGCCTAACGAGCGTGGTTATTGCACAACTAACTTATAAGGCTGAAAGCCTCGTAATCAATAGCGTAGGGCATCGCCCTACGGAAAATACAATTGCTAAATTTATCAGGCTGAAAGTCTGATATCTAATGATTACGCCCTTTCAGGGCTCTTTTGATTATGCTACCACTCTCTCGTAGGGCGATGCCCTACGCTATTGATTTACCCCTTTCAGGGGTTGCGCAACAGCCACGCAGTTTTAACCGACGTCAATAAAGAGAGTTTTTGTACATTTCATCGAAAAAAATGCATTATTTTCCGGAAAATGTAATTTTATTTCATTTTTAATATGCTGATTATTAGAAAAATAATTTATTAAAATTAATTTTGAAATGAAAACTTTTATATTTTCGCCGCGTTAAATCAAGTATCATTAAAAGCATAGAGAAAAAAATGAATTCACTATCTAACGTATCACATGCAACGCCCGAAAGTGTTTGGGCAATTTTACAAGAAAATGCTATTCAAATTAAAGAACTGCAAAAGTTAACGGGCTCTTGGGCAAATAATCACGGTTTCTTTGCAGAAGAGTATTTTATTAACTCCTTTAAAAAAGGACAAAAGAATTTCTTTGGCGAAAATTTCGATGAGATGATTGAGCATGTAAAAGGAATTCCCAAAAAAGGATTTGAAGATGAGTATGATATCCTGCTCATTAACGGAAAATCCGTAGGAATTGTGGAAATTAAATTTAAAGCGCACGTAAACGATGTGCCTACAATTTTAAGAAAAGCCCAAACTTTTAGAGTTAATTTCCCTGAATATAAAAATCATCAAATTTATTTGGGTTTAGCTACGATGACTTTCTATCAAGAATTAGAACAAGAATGCATTAATCGGGGCATTGTCGTTATTAAGCAAGTTGGTGATACGGTGATAATTAACGATGCACATTTGAAAATATTCTGAATCTAATGAAGTAATCAAAATTATATCAAATATAAAAGTTATGAAAAAAATTATTATCCTATTATGTATTGCCGTGAGCAGCTTGTGTGCATCGGCGCAAACTTCACACCAGTTTTCAATTAATGGCGGGGGCGGTTTGTCCACCTTCGATTATAAATTACATGAAGCTGAGGGCAAACTTAGCTACGGCTTTGGTGGGGATTTTGGCGT
Organism: Bacteroidota bacterium; assembly: GCA_009786185.1. Lineage (GTDB taxonomy): Bacteria > Bacteroidota > Bacteroidia > Bacteroidales > WCHB1-69 > WRNX01. The sequence continues at coordinate 708 of WQTS01000057.1, read as the reverse complement.
GGGTTACACATTGCTCTTCATTGATATGGTGGGTATCCACGTTGGAGCGGGCTTGGGTATATACAATGCCAAAGCGAAATTGGTAGACGGTGTAACCATCATTACTCCGGGACTAACCGATAGCAAAGGCAACCGTTTCGATTTACACTCCAAGCTCAGCAATTACACCGAAACTCAAAATGCCATGGTTTTAAACATTCCCATTATGGCGCAGTTTCAAATATTGAAATTCTATGCTCTGGGCGGCATTAAGATAGGCATTCCGCTAAACGTTAAATATTATGCATCGGATGTTACGATCACTAACACAGGCTATTACCCTAATTATGATAATAGGATTACCTCGCAGGAGTTTGCAGACTTTGGCACTTTCACAAACCGGTATTCGGAAGGAAAACTGAAGTTGGGCGTATCTACCATGCTCTCTCTTGAAGCAGGATTAAGGTTCGGCAAAAGAACATCATTCAGCATCGGCGCTTATTTTGACTATGGGTTGAACAACATTCTCAAAGATAATAATCAACCCTTTATAAGCTATACCAATTCTAACCCTGCGGAGTTTACCACCAACAGCGTGTTGCCTTCTTTAACCGAAAAGATAAATTTTATGGCGGCGGGGCTTAAAGTAAGGTTGGCGTTTTAAACTACCCCGTTTCGCTTCGCGAGCCACCCCTTCAAATTTTTGAAGGGGATTTTTTTGCGTTAATT
>WQTS01000056.1 GCA_009786185.1 Bacteroidota bacterium | reverse complement strand
AAAGCGTTGGGGTACACCTCTTCCCATTCCGAACAGAGAAGTTAAGCCCAACTGCGCCAATGGTACTGCCGAAAGGTGGGAGAGTAGGACGTCGCCCAATAACATAAGCGCCTCACAAAAAATGAGGCGCTTTTTATTTAAACTCGAAAAAATGAAAAAACAAAAAAGCCATAAAGGTTTTCTCTTTAATAACTATGTGTTATTTATTTTATATTCAATTTCTTTCTCAATAATTTTATACTTGTCTTTTATTGATTCACCCTGATAAAAAGCCAATAAATCCTCTTTCGTTAATGTTCCATCTTTCAAAAATTTCAACAAGTATTCCTGGTTGAATTCCATTAAAAGAATACTTTTTTCTAATTGTTTTAAAATAGCTTTGTTATTTTCAATATTGATGTTGACCAAGGAACGGATATTCAATATTTCATTGATGTCTTTGACCATTCTATTAACCAGCAACATTAAAATATTCTTATCTAAATCAAGAATTTGAGCATTGAGAACAATATCTCTTGCCAACATATAGGCAATGGAAAGATTAGAATAATCACCTTTTTGTGAATCAACAATAGCAAAGAATCCTATTTCGGGAATATATCCTACATTTTCACATTTTTTCAAAATAGAACTATCTGTCAAGGAAATATCAAAGACAATGATACTGGCTTGTGCTTCTCTGTTGGCTTGTGCTTCTATCAGTTGACTCCAAGCAGTATCTGTTTTTCGAGTAAAAATTTCTTTAGATTCGATATCCCCAAGTTTAATACTTTTGTCAAATTTGCATTCAAGTACAATCTTTAATTCGCTACCATTTAATTCGCAAACAATATCTCCCGTTTTGTTTTTAGTTAATTTTCCTGCGGTATTTCCTGTAAGATATACCTTATCCTGTATTTTTCTTTCTTTCAAATGTTCAACAAGAAACTCAGCGATATCATTTTCGGCTAATACTCCTTTTATGGTTGACTTGTAGAAAATTTCTTTCTTCATTTCAAAAATCATCTTGAGGCTTTCCAATTTTGTGCCTAATTCATTAGCTGTTTTAGAAAGGAAAGAAGAAAAACGATCTTCCATTAAAGCGAGAACTCCAATATATATTGCTTGTAATAGTTTGTCGTCTCTTTCCGTTGAGGAAAGATTATTGAAGAAATTGAAAACAATCTCGTTTTCGATTTCAAATTCTTTAATTTCTACTCGGTTGAGTTGTTGGTTTAGTTTAATAGTCGACATATATGATAATTATTTTGATACTAGAGATTTCGCTTTTTGATAATGTATTTCATCGAAATATCTTATAACCTGCAAAGTGTGTTTGCAAAATTCTTTTAACTCTGTTTCTGAAATGTAATTTAATGATTCAATTTTTGAAATACTTCCATGAGATTCATTATCGGCAATTCTTTTTAAGTTGTTTAACTTTTTAATGACACCTATTCTATCTACTTCACCAATCTTAATATTTTCATCGTATTCTTTTAATTTCTCAAATGCTTTTCCTATTAAAAATTTAAGTCCGGGAAGTCTTTCTCTACTTCCTTCTTTCACTAGTGCTAACTTGAATGATAAAAAAGACTCTAAAACGATTCTGATATAATTTGGAATATATTTTTTAGCATCATCGTAAATAACTTTTGATAAATTCTCATTATACTTTATTATCTCCTCTAACTTTTCTAAATATGTTGTAGTAAAGTTTTTTAATCCATTCGGAACTTTTGTAATACTATGAGCAAAAGGTTCTATATAATATTCACATATTTTGTCTTGGATATTTTCATTTGCGTGAAAAATATTAGCGATATATTTTAGAAAATTTATATTGTGGCTCAGAATAAACGTTTGCTTGGGAATTTTATCATTTACCAATTCATTATAATGAAAAAATGTGTCTATCAAATTTGCTGTTTGAAAAAGTCTGTTTTCATCCAAACTTGAAATAGGATCATCAATTACAATGGTTGATTTATCAAAGGTTTTAGCACTGCCTTCAAGTTGTTCCGCTCTAATTTTGCTTAAGAAGAAAGCAAAGGCTAACGCTGTTTTCTCTCCTTCACTTAAAGAATATTTTAATGAATGTTTTTTAGTTCCGGAGGTATATGAGATTATAATGTTTTCGGCATCTTTATTTTTTATTTTTTGAACAAAAAATTTAGAAATACCTAAATATTCTAGATATATATTTACAAATTTCGTTTCTGCTTCTAATTTAACAACCTCTTCTTCTCGTTCATTATTCAAATTTTTAATTGCAATATCAAGTATTTTGACTAAACCTTGTATCTTTTTTGCAATTTGAGAATTGTTCTTTTTAGAATTTTTTAAAATACAATTTGTCATTTCGTTATATTCAGAAATAGTAACATTTTTTACTTTTGCTTTTATTTCATTTACTATATCTCTTTGTAACAATTTACTAATTTCAAATTCTTGTTTTTTGACAAATTCATTTAATTCACTCGTTAGTAATAGAATTGATTTATTGATTTTTTTTAATTCCGAAAACAATATTGATTCTAATGAAATATTTTCATTGGGATGTTTTCGTTTTTCTAAAACTAAATCTGCTAATTTTCTAATTTGTTCTTTCAATAAAACATTATCAAAGTCAATTTTATTTTTCAATTCATATTTGAATTGCTTTAATTGAACATTAATGTCATTTAAAATTTTTATATTAATCTCAACATGATTAATAACATCCTTGATTTGAGTTTCAAATTCATTTAAATCATCAAATAATTTTTTCAGACTTTCATTGAAATAAATGTCGTACTGGGCTATCAAATTATCAATGATCTTTTCAATATTAGATTTACACAAAGGACAATGCAGATCTTTGAACTTCTTATTTGTTTTCAATAGTTCATTACCTATAATTAGCCATTGATTTATATTTTCCGATGTATTAGAACTAATTTTCTCAATATCAGATTTAAGTTCCTGCGTAGCGGAGCTATTAATGCACGTTTGTAAAATTTTTTCAAGCTCGTTTTCTTTTATATCTAATGTATAGAGTTCAAGAATTTTTCCTTTTATGAGAGAAATAATACTTTTAAAGCTCTCAATATTTCCACATTTCTTGTTTTCAAGATATAAAATATTCAGTTCATTTTTTAGTTCAGTTGAATTTTGATTATTACTTTCTGTTCTTTGAGGATTGTCAGTTAACCGCTTTCCCGATATATTTTGATTAAAAAGCATTTTTTGAGCATTCCATAATCCAGTTAATTTGCCTGTTAACTGGTCATCCCATGAACTTAATTGTTTTTTTCGGCTTGTTGCAATTTTAATTTTCTTGTCAATCTCATCAATAATTTCATTTGTAATTTTCGACTCTATTCCGAATGAAGACATATTTGACTTAGAGCCATCAAAAATATGATCGTTTATAAATTTTGAATTAAAGACATACAAAAAATCGCTGTATTCATTGTAATTCTTTTCTGAAAAGCTATCATTTTCTCTTACAAATTTGAAACTTGTATCTTCTAATAAATATTCATCAGATAATTCTGCTTTATTTTTACAATTTGATGAAAGCAAATAAAACAAGTTACTTAGAGTTGTTTTTCCAGAACCGTTATATCCGTATAAGATATTCACTTTGTTGAAATCAGAAAGACCCTTTGAATCCCAAACATAATTTTGAAAACAGCCAAACTTTTTTATGTAATCAATCTTTTTAATCATAATCGTTTCTTACATTTCTATTGATAAAAGTACTTAGCCCAGAACCGCTTCTTGCAATCTTTTTCATTGTTTCAACATTACTTGTACCAGCGCCACGATAACTATATGTGTAAGGTTTATTGTTCCCTTTAAAATATACCGTAATACTATCCTCATTTATTTGATAATAAGTAATTGGCGAATTACCGCTTCTATTTGCATATCTTTCCATAATTATTATTTTAGAGTTTTACAGGATGATAGTTATTGCGAATGTTTGCAGAAAAATACTTTCCATGCGAATCCGCATTCATCAATGCTTTATGAACACTTGACGGTACATCCATATATTGATAAATATCTCCGCGATTAAACTCTATTTCTAAAATTTGATTTCTTTCATCATAGCCAATTGAAGCTATATTAGATGAACTTACTGTTTTTCTTTCCATAATAAATTTGTTTTGGATTAATTCAAAATGCAAAACTATTAAATTTTTTATGATAATGAATTTGTTTTTTATATACTCATTACACAACACCGCATTCTGGTTATCACTTTAATAAATTCACTGTTTTTGAATTTTATTAATGATTGTAGCAAATCTGTTTTATTAAAAATTTTGTTCATTCTAATTTTGGAATTTTAATCTTTGCAAAAACACAAATTATAATTGTGTTTTTTGCTTCTATTTCGAAATCCTCTCCTGCAACCCCTTAAAAACCACAAAGAAAACAGGCACAAATAACAGCCCTAAAATGGTGGAAATCAAAAATCCTCCCGCAGCGGAAATACCAATGGAAACATTTCCTGCAGCGCCGGCGCCGCTTGCCAAGCATAACGGCAACATTCCGAAAATAAAGGCAAAGGAAGTCATCAAGATAGGGCGAATACGTTCTTTTGCCGCCGAAACTGCCGCTTCGGGCAAACTGTGCCCTTGCTTTCGTTTCAATAAGCCGAATTCTACAATTAAGATGGCGTTTTTGGCTAACAATCCCAGCAACATGATCACGGCAACTTGCACGTAAATATTAGCGGGTAAACCAATGAGATTAATGGTAACATACACGCCAAACACGCCGAACAGTAATGCCAGCATAACGGATAACGGCACAATGTAACTTTCGTATAATGCTGCCAGAATGAAAAATACCAAGATAAAACTCAGAGCGAACACGAAAAGTTGCTGTCCGCCCGATTCAATTTCATCGCGAGTCATGCCGGAGTATTCGTATTTGAATCCACCTGGTAATTCTTGCGCAACAATAGATGCTGCATCCATTGCTTGACTTGTGCTGTAGCCTGTTTCCGGTGTAATATTGATGGTCATGCAGGGAAACATATTGTAGCGTTTAATTAAATCGGAGCCATATACAGGTTTTAGGGTAACTAACGAGTTGAGTGGCACCATTTCACCTTGATTGTTTCTTACATACATGATATTCAAATCGGTAACGCTTTTGCGCGAATTCGGATCAGCTTGCACCATTACGCGGTAAAATTTGGTAAAGCGGTTGAAATCGCCCGCCACACCGCCGCCATAATAATATTGCATGGTGTTAAAAACATCCAGAGGCGATACGCCCATCATTTTGGCTTTGTTCACGTCCAA
>WQTS01000055.1 GCA_009786185.1 Bacteroidota bacterium | reverse complement strand
CAGGGCTGCAAAAATGTGGCGGAGAAAAACGCCACAAAGGGCGAACAGCCCGACTGGCGTTTTTCGTAGCCTAGCCGCCGAATAGGCGGCGTACAGTTACCGTTTGTTATGCGATGTAAAATCTGCTACGATCCGCATCAACACGCTTGTTGCAATTTACTGTTCCTACTCGTTTTCCAAAATTTCCACTCTCATAAAACCGGCAGGTATTTCTTGCACAGGAATTGCGGTACTGGTAAAATATATCAAATAATTATCACCCTCTGCATAATGCCACCCGTTTTCCGTACCTCTAAATTCCTCGCTAAATCCTGGCAAGGTATCCCTGAACAAGTTTGCTACCGCATTAAAATTAGCAACACTTCGGTTTAACCATACCATACTTATTCCATTAAATGTTACCAAATTCCCTTGGTCATCTTCATATCCGGCGACAATTCCTATTTCCCAACCCTGAAAGCCGCTACCGCCCGCATTCACAATTGCGTTGAACTGCTCAACATTTAACGGGAATTGGGCTAATTCTGCTTCAGTAGGCATCCTAGTAGTAAGATCCATTCCATCCAAAATCCCACTGCCATTACCATTGCCATTACCTGTGCCATTATCACAACCAATAACCGCCATACCGAATACCAGCACCATTACCAGTATTCCTACCCAGAACTTTTTGTTTGCCATTGTTTTTACTCCTCTACTTTGGCAACAAAGTATAATTATGCGTTGGAATTCATAAAAAATGTAACAATTTCCAATGATTTTTAAACCATTTTCGATCAGTTCAGATTTTATGTCGCATAACGTTCAAGGTTGGCGACGTTTGGGGCAGGTTATAGGGCAATGCGGAGCATTGACCCATGCCCCAAATGTGGTGGAGCAAAATGCCACAAAGGCGGGCTTTAGCCCGACGACTGGCGTTTTGCGGAACCCGAACCGCCGAACAGGCGGTGAGCGCTAACCGTTTGTTATGTGCAGTACGCCCATTTGTTACTTTTTCTTGAAATAATAATTCAATACTATTATAAAAAACCAATTGTTTTAATTGTCTTTTGCAAATTTTCTTCGTCGCAAACTTTTTTTATTTCATCAATGGACATGTTTTTCCCGGAAAGAACTTTGAATACAGTATTACGACGAGAAATATTTTCTATCTGACCGCCTGTATATTCATATTGTGCGGCAAGAAAATTAATATTCTCTTCAGAAATAAAAGGCAGCATTTCTTTCCAAATTGCCTTTCGTGCTTCGGCTTGTGGTTTTTCAAACTCAATTTTATACAAAAAACGCCTTTCAAAGGCTTTGTCCATATTTTGTGTTAAATTTGTTGTAGCTATAAGTATTCCGTTAAGGTTTTCTATTTCTTGCAATATTATGTTTTGAATAGCATTTTCTGTCTGTCCAACGGCGCTGTTGTTATCCAGATTTTTCCGTTTACCAATAATTGCATCTGCCTCATTAAAAAGCAGGATAGGAGTTATTTTGGATTTTTTCACTGCATTTCTGTACTTGGTAAAAATCTCTTTTATTCGTTTTTCGCTTTCACCAAACCACTTACTTTTGCTTTCGGCAATATCTACAAGCATTATTGGTCTTCCAGTTTGCCGCGCTAACTGCATTGCGGTTTCTGTTTTACCTGTTCCAGGGCTTCCGCTAAAAAGACAAGCAAAACCTGTACGCATTTTGTTTTCTTTCAGATTGTTTTGAATTTCTAAATATTTTTCCTTATTCAATAATTTTGTTAGTTCTTCGATTTTTTCTTGAGTGTTTTTAGGATAAAAAAGCTGTTTTTTATTTATAGAGTCAGGACTTATTAAATCTTTTATAGTTTTCTCCAATAATTCTTTTTCAAATTCACAAAGTAATAATTCTTTTGATTTTTCTGTTAATCTAAAACTGTTAGCATCCGTAAATACACCGCTATTTGCATTTTCAATAAGTCCCTTCTGTTGTAATATATGTGTACCTGTTTTTAATCTATGCTCGACAATTCTAAATCTGTATAAGCGTCTGCCATAAGGTGCACGCAGCATTGGAAAGTCCATCTCTTCTGTGTCTTTATCAACTAAATAATGACAAAACCTTAATAAAATAAATTTTTCATCAATATTCAAATCAAGCCCATTTAATTGTTTGACAGTATTAAGATGCTTATTAGAATCCAATATTTTTTCCAGCTTGTTTACTGCTTGTTCATAATCTATATCACGTTGAACACAATCTTCACATAATTTTAATACTTCTGTCATAAAATCATCCAAAGACAAATTTTTCCAGCTAATTTTAGGCATTTCATTTTTACGTAAAGATATTATTGTGTCATAGGGAATATTAAATGATATACCGCGTTTTTCAAAAGGATCAGAATTATTCTTTTTATTAATATCCAATAAAGCTTTTTCTTCCAATAATTCCAAATCACTCATAAATTGTAACAAATCCAGTATTTTACAGCCGATATGATCGGCTAATTCTTTTAAGGTAATGTAATTACCGTCAAATAAAAAGAGAATATCTGAGTATATTACTGCTTGTTTTTTATTTATAGATAATTTTTGGCATATAAATTCAATAGCTTTTTCTTGTATCTCATTAAAGTTTCCATCTATATTTTTTGTACTTTTATGTGCAGTTCCTACCTTCTCAAAGCATTCAAACAATGTGATTTTATTAAAATCAACATTGTTTTCTTTTAGTGTATTATCACTTGTATTTGCAATGATTAGTTGTTTATCTTTTATATCAAGAATAACACTATCCTTAAAAATGGAATTATATTTTTCTTTATTATCAGTATGAATCGGAACGATTTCTTTGGGCTGCATTACATTAACAAGTTTCTGTAATGTTGCTACATCTGCATGCCCCGAAGTATGGATATTTGATAAATCTAATCCTCTGCCTGTTAAATATGAAAGGAATTTTTCTGTTGTTTCGCTGCTCTTGTAGCCTGACCAGAGGGAATATATAATATTACCCTTGGAAAGATTTTGAATTTGCTTTATATCGTTGATCATGCTTGGGCGGACAATCATTACAATCTTCCTGGCATTTTCGCTAATCATTGGTTTTGTTATTTTATATTTCTTAAACCTGTAAAGATAATTCAGGTTATTTGTCTTTTTCATCATTCGTGAAAGCTGATTTGGAAAAAAAACCTTTATGTCATTGAATGTATCTGAAGGGAACATAATTCCATGCCCCAATTCTGCTAAATTATTTAATATGTTTGCAATATAAAAATCTATAACAAATAATTTACCGCTTCTTTTGCATGCCTTATAAATTGAAACAAGTCTGTCAATATTTTGACCTGAGGTATATACCAGATTAATTCCTTTGGTTTCTTTGAATTTTGAAACAAATTCATTTTCTATCTGTTCTTCGGTTTTAAATCTTTCGATTTTTCTTGATATGGTAGTACCTTCAAGAAACAAATAATCAATATTTTTTGGGGCATTATGTAAAAATTTATAGAATAATTTGGATTTCCTGCCGTGTGCTCTAAAATCCCCGGAATAAAAAAGAGTTTTATCATCGGTTTTAATTAAAAAAGCATATGCATCAAATGCTGCATGATCCATCAAAAAAGGAGTAATTTCTATATCATTAAAAGTAAAAGATTTTTCGTTTTCTATTTCTATATAATTCACATTTATGACTTGTGCATTTTTACCGGAAAATATTGATGTAAGGTTTATTAATTCATGAGTTGCTTTTCCAAGAAACACAGGTACTCTTTTTTTAATAAAAGGAATTAATCCATAATGATCCTGATGAGCATGAGATATCAATAACGCAGTGGGTTTATCTTGTTTAATGGTATACAAAGCCGGTATATCAGGCAAATATTCTTTTGCATTTTCTTCTTCAAAGGGAGTGCCATACGGTTTTTGCAGCGGTAAACCCAGATCGATAACTATACGGGCTTTTTCACTGCATATTTCTATACAAGTACCGCCTATTTCATTGGCACCGCGATGGATTGTAAAAGTCATTTGTCAGAGTACCTCTCATGAGAATATTTTATACCAGATATATTACTATTTAGTATTTTTAGTATATCTTTTTTTTTGCAGGAAATTAATGGATGTAAATTATCAGCAAGCATTATTGCTTCAATTTTTTCAAGAGACTTTTCTTTTACTCTTTTATAAAGTTCATTAAATGAACGATAATTACAAACAGCCGCTGAAGGCGGAAATTTTATAACCGCGTTTTTTACATCTGACATAATATTAGCGTAAAACATTAATTCTGATATTATACCTACCTTATAATTAGTAGGAGTTTTCAATTCGAATATTTTAAGAGTGGAGTCTTTTATCGCCCAAATATCAATTTGTGCTTTGCTATTTGCAGGCATAACTGCATATTTTTCACTTATTTCTGATTTAAATATTCCAACCGGCAATTGACGAGCCAATATATCATATTTACTCTCATGGTTTTTTACATAATCAACTTCAAGTTTGTGCTCCCCTTTACTTGTAGAGCTTTCGGAAGCTTCCTGATTTGGATGATTTATTATTAGATTTTCAAATTCAAAAATAGGTTTTCTTTGAGATTTTGCAAATAGAGCATGATAGGTTTTATAAAACATCCATACTCTGTATAAAAATCTATTGTAATGTTGTATTTTTATTTTGTCGTTTTTATTAAATTCTGGTTTATCCCAATGTAATTCTATTTTATCAATTAAATCATCCAAAAAAGCCAATAAACAAATTGCCCAACCTTCAAAGGCAGAAGCATCTGTCTGCATATTACCTATAACACCGGCCTGGATCATTTTTATTTTTAAAATCCTATTATTTACACTAAACTCAAGATCTCGCGGAAAATCTATCCCTCTTGTTTTTCCTTTTAACTCCGGCTTGCTTTTAAGAATCCCTAAAATAGTTAATTTATCCACGCTTATACCATTTTCCCTGAATTATAGTTTGTCCTTTTTATATCATTTTATAAAAATAAAATCTAGGGAGAGATTCAAAATTATGTACTATAAAAATAACGTATGATTTTTTATACATCATTTTGGCGTATTGCACATAACGTTCTAGGTATACGACGTTTTGGCCGCCCGAATAAGGGCTTGCGCAGCAAGACCAGGGCGGGCAAAATGTGGGTGGAGTGAGGCGTGGGAATGGAGCGTAGCGAAATGACCTAGCCGAACGTAACCCCGAGCCGCCGAATAGGCGG
>WQTS01000054.1 GCA_009786185.1 Bacteroidota bacterium | reverse complement strand
GGGGGGAAACCGTTTAAGAAATTGCCAACGCCTTTACAGCTTACCGGTATGTGTTATAATGCGCCGCCGTGGGGCAGGGAAGCTTCCAAGAGCCGTCCCTTTTAAGAAAAGCCCCTTAACAGAAGCTTTACTGTTTCGTCCCGGCATGAGGCAAGCCGTTTTAAACTCTTAGATCCCATGTAGCAGCAGCCATATTTTTTGGTTTGTTGTTTTTTTTCTTTATACCACCACAGACCCCACCCTAGTCTTCCACAGCACCCACCCTGATTGTGACACAACCCACCCTGGGTTGTTGTAACACAACCTACCCTGGGCTCCCACAGCACCAACCCTGGGCTGTTTCAGACACCACCCTAGAGTCTCATATAGACCCCACCCTGGGCTACCACAGATACCAACCCTGGGCTACCACAGATACCACTCTGGACTACCACAGACACCACCCCCCTGAACCCGTACAAACGGCTAAATGACGGGCTTTGTCGGCATTTTGTGTATGAGTTTCTTCCTATTGTATTTTAGATCTTTTTTAGATCTTTTTTAGAGAGAGAGAGAGAGAGAGAAAAAAAAAACTCTCTCTCTAAAAAAAAACGCCCGTTGGGCTTAAAAAGAAAAATCAAAACCAAAATCAAAACCAAAATCAAAACAGTTAAAATATAAACCACTAGAAAAGTGAGACAAGCATAAAAAAATGGTATATAATGCTAAAAATGAAAAAAGCGCCTGTTAAAGGCGCCCGTGGCAACAATTCCACTGTAATCATGTGCCCAGCCGGCGTACGCGATTGTAGCGTGGTTTTGTTGTACCACATTTGATAATCAACTTGCATAGCCTAGCACATTTTGCGAGACTATGCAAGTAATAAGGAGAGTAGAAATGGAAAAAAAGAATGGCAAGAGAAAAAAAGGTGTGGGTTTTGATATGAGTTGGCACGCAGTACCAAATGGTTTTAGAAAAGCCATAGAAGCAAGTGAAATCAGCGTTTACGCGCAGGTTGTATATGATCATCTATGCGCCGAAAAAGACAACGAACTTAAAGCAGCTTCAAGTTGTAGGGAAATTGCGGCAGCCCGTAACATAAGCTGTGCGTCTGCGAAAAGGGCGTTAAAAGAGTTAAAAAAACTAGGCTGGATTACAGCAGAGCCGCGCTTAAATGCATTTGGCAACAAGATAGGTAACTGGTATTACATCAACGAGTTACCGCCGGGTACGGTTATTTCACACAGCGATGACCGGGAAAAAGCAGATTTAATGCAAGAATTGGTTGATGTACAGGCAAGTTTGACAAAGGAGGAATTAAGGCAGGAAATTAACCGGTTAAAGGCAGCTTCTGCTGAACCGGTTCAGCATGCTGAAGATGTTCCAAACGCACCTTCAGAAAAACCACCGGAAACCCCACCAACACAAGAACCGGAAGCAGTAAACGAATCAACCAAAGCCCATGGAGAATACGAAAATGTATTGCTGACATCCAAAGAGTATGAAAGTCTGGTCAAGGAATATGGACAGGAAACAACAGAGCAATACATAAACGAGTTAGGGAGCTACATGGCAAGCAGCAATAAAACATATCCCGGCCATTATGCAACCGTCCGGCGATGGATTGAAAGAGACAAGAAAAACAAACAAGATGAGCAAACCAAAGCCAACCTACCCATAAAAAGAAACCGGTTCAATAATTTTAAAAGCCATAAACGCGATTATGCTGAAATTGAACGTTTGGAAATGGCATATCTAATCAGGAAAGTTGAAGGAGAAGAAGGATATGAAGCATACCTAAAAGGCCCCGAAGCATTCAAAGTATACGAAAACGAAAAAGACAAAAAACAGGCCAATATCAAAAGGAATGACACAAATGGTATACGGGTATGCACGTTGCAGCACCAACGAGAGCAAACAGGACATAGAACGGCAAAAGCGGGAATTAAAAGCTTTGGGAGCCCAAGAGCTCTACTTTGAGTACGAAAGCGGAACTAAATTAGAGCGGCCCGAACTCGCCAAGCTGTTAAAGTATATAAAAACCGGTGACACGCTTGTGACAACGGAAATAAGCAGGATTACACGGTCTATGAAACAACTGTGTGATTTTATTGACCTTGCCGTTGAACGCAAATTAAAGCTTATTATAGGCAATTTTAAAATGGACTGCACAAAGGAAATCGACCCAATGACAGAAGGCATGATCAAAATGATGGGTGTATTTTCCGAAATGGAACGCAATTTGACTTCAGAACGGGTACGAAGCGGTATCAGGAACGCCAGGGCCAAAGGTATTAGGCTTGGAAGGCCAAGGCTGGTTGCTGATGATGTACCAAAAAAAATACTGGAATATTTCGAAATGTATCGGGCCGGACAGATAAATAAGGCCGAATTTGCGCGCCTTTCGTCCATATCTAAGCCTACCGCTTATAAATACATTGCTTTGCTGACAGACAGCTAAATTGAGCGTAAACGAAATAAGGGTAAATGAAATAACCGTTTAATTTGAAGCAGCACAAGAAAAACAGTAAATAAAAAGAAGCGTTTTTGTTAACCACATAAAACACATCTTTTTTACATATTTAAGGCCTTATCACAAGCAATTGACGGCATGTGCATTTGCTTTATAATCGTATGCCTAAAGGCAAAACAGACACACAAGTAAATTTCCTTAAATTCGCGCGGGATTGCAGTAAAGGGGGGCAATAAAAACGCTTCTTTTACTTGCCCGTTTAAGATGATTAAAAAAACCCCGTTTCTACGGGGTTTTTGCCTTTAAATTTACCATTAGGCGCCGGAAATTAAAGATTGTCAAATCCGTTAATATTTGTTAATTTATTCGTACATATGTACGTTTTGGAATATTCCACGCAAAATCATACAGCCCGCCCCGAAAGCGGGCAAATCACATTTTTTAAAGTACACAGGAGGTGAAAATTGCTAGATTGTTGTGAAGGTCATACGACCGAATTTTATGTCAGGATGAGAAATGCGAACGGCCAGATAATTTTTAATGGCATCCCCGATGAACTTATGCTTGGTGAAATTTTAGAAGCTTTGGACGTAGGTGATTGTCCCGTATGTGCTGGCGGATGGTGCGATAAATGGGCGCGTTGACAGTAAACCGCAGCCGGTTAGTTGAATTTACGCTGCGCGACTTAAGGCAGGCTAAATGTATCACCCAAAAACAGCTGGCACGTGCTTTAGAGATTAGCAAAAGCATGTACAGCTCGATTGAAAACGGTTACCGGAAACCAAACATTGACATTACTTATAAGCTGGCCTTAGTTTATTCGACCAGCATGGACTTTATTTACCATGCTTTTTACCGTCAGCATTTCGTATGGAACTACCCGGATCATGATTTGAAATACGCAATGCGTGAAGCAAAGGAAATTGACATCCAATACCTACAAGAGCGATACATGCCATATCCCCCAGAAAAAATGCCGGAAGCAGTTATTCTTGAACGCATACCCGAAAGAGATCCGGATGATCTGCCGATAATTTATGGGAAATATTCCACTATCGCGGATCAATAACAAGATTTAACAAGATTTCTATCACGCAAAAAGCCCCCGTCGTTATGGGGGGTTTTTCTTTTGGGTTTTTCTTTAATAAACGCTCTTTTGGTTTTTTTCTTTTAAAACGTGCGCGCGCATACTCCGACCAGAAAATGATATTTTTGAATAATTTTAAATAATTTTAAATACTTTTAAATACTTAGACCCCCCCAAAGCCCGCATTTTCAGCGGTCTTGCGGGGTGCTATTGGGACAAATCTAACGGTTTATTGGGACAAATCTAACGGTTTATTGGGACAAATCTAACGGTTTATTGGGACAAATCTAACGGTTTATTGGGACAAATCTAACGGTTTTTGAATTAAAGAGGACGTTTATATTGTCAATGTCCCAAATATAAAGTATAATAGCCGCAAATACAAAAGGAGGGTTGTCTAATGACTCAAGATGAGCGATTAGAAATTGAAATTAAAAGAAATTATCCGGTATTTAAATCAAATGAACTGGTGCAGAAAAGCAGGTACGATTTGTCTGTAGCAGAACAGCGGGCTGTGGCCTATATATGTTCTTTGATAAGGCCGACTATAGCATCACCAAAGACAAACGGCATACCTTATCAATTGGAATATGAGTTTGATATTTGGGAATATGCAAAAGTTTGCGGCTTAAAATCTGATGGTGGCATGCTTTACAAGGAGACTAGGGCGGTACTTAAACGGTTAATACTGAAAATTATAGAAATGGAACTGCCAGACGGCGATGAAGTAATGATGGCATGGCTTGTTACAGCTAAATTAAGCCAAAGAAGCGGTAAGGTTAAAATAAAACTTAATGAAGATTTAGCACCATATCTTTTTGATTTGCAAGAAAAGTTTACAGCCTTTGGTCTTTTAAATATCCTTGCTATGAAAAGCCAATATTCAATCAGGATATATGAAATCTTAAAGTCATACGCCTATAGAAAAATAATAACTTTTGATGTTGATGAACTAAAAAGGCTGCTTATGGTTGATGGTGCAAAAGGATATAAAAATTTTAAGGATTTCAGAAAACGGATCCTCGAACCCGCCATGTCCGAAATAAACAAGTACACCGATTTAAGCATAAGCTACGAACAAATAACCAAAGGCCGCAAAGTAGTAAAAATTAAATTTCTTATAGCGAAAAAAGACATG
>WQTS01000053.1 GCA_009786185.1 Bacteroidota bacterium | reverse complement strand
GCCAAAGCATTTTACAGAGTCTTCAGCTGCAATAAATGCACTAATCACTAATAGAGGTGGTTCTGTTACCGTAATCTCTGTTGTATCTTTACAATTGTTATCGTCTATTACAACAAATTCATAAGTACCTATAGGTAGCTTAATCGTATTACCGGTTAATGCTGATCCATTATAATAGAATGTATATGCCGGCGCTCCGCCTGTTGCCGAAAGGGTTATGATGGCTGAATCACCGTAGCATAAAATAGAATCCGTCGGTAATATTTCTGCAGTTATTTCTAACAAAGGATGTACTAAAACAACATAACGTTCGGCATCACCTTCGCAAGTATCAATAGTTGCAGTAACAAAAAACTCATATAGCGTATCAGGAACCGAGTAATAGTTGGTGAATTCTTTTCCTGTATAAATCAAGTCGGTTAATGCCGCATCGTTGTACCAGTTAAATGTATAATAGCTTTCTTCGTAAGGAACAGATGCGGTAAGCGTTAAAGTTCCTGGTCTACAAAGAGTTGTGCTGTCGCCATACGGAGTTTCCGGTGTGGGCATCCATATGAGCGTATAGGTAATAAGGCTGTCAACCCACTCCTCGCAAAGCCAAGCCGGACTAAGGACAGGGATTAATACAGTCAGAGTATCCGGTTCATCCGGAACTACCGGGTATCTTGTGTGATGAATCATTATTCCGGCGCTATCTAAAGAGATTGTGTTTCCCGAACAAACTATAATTGTAGCATCTGATAAATCCGGGTGGGTGTCTTGTCCCAACCAAAAGTCTCCGATTTGTACAGGATTTTCAGCACCGTGGCCTCCCATATAATTCTGTTGCTGATCCATTCGATAAATTTGTTGAAATTCGGCTCCATTAGTGCGTTGCATTACTTTAAAGTTAGCTTTGATGTCAGCATCACTATATCTGGTGATTTTTAAACGTAGATAGTTATTTGCACAAGCCCATTCTAAAAAGTCGGCATACATAAAATTGTACCAACGACCTTGTACGCCATACGGATTAAAATATCCAAATAATGCTCCGTTTGATGAAGCATCAACTTGTCCGGGGAAGTCGGTTCTCACTGCGCGTTTCACACCGCCAATAGTAATAAATTCCGTTTTAGCGTCTAATCCCACGCCTGATAAAAGCGGTCCACTGCCTTGAAATTCGAACTGGTTTATAATAGGTAAGAACCATTCTATTTCAACATTCATAAGATTTTTCGGATTAGCAGCTGTTGCATCCAAGGGAATGTCAAAAGGTTGGCCATTAACAAAAAATTCCCAGTTAATAGATAATCTCGCTTTGGGATCTCCTGCCGGACAATTTTGAAAGCGAAAATAATAATACTCTGCTACTCCGTAGTTAGAGTTCGGAGCAGTAGGGGGCAAAACAGAGTTTAAGCTGTAAGCAGCATTGGGATTTGATGGATCAACAATTTGAGCAGGGTCAATTTGTTCGAGCCAAAAACAACAACCACTACCGGGTTGTGCGTTTACGGTGTTCGTAAATACGATAAACACCAAACAAAAGAAACTAAAGAATAAAAACTTTTTCATAAAAATTGATATTAAATTATAATTATTTGTCATACTTTTTACAGAGATTTGCGGCGTTAGCTAAGCCATTTGTTGGATAAAATAGAAGGAAAATATCGTAAAAAATCGGAAAATTTTGCCGTTTTATTACATATTTTATTTTCAAAACACACGCATTCTCTCATAGGTTCAACGTTTTTTTATAAATCAATTTGCTTAATTGCCAAATGATTAAGCAAAACTACATTCATACAAATCGCCATGTAGCACCACTACATCTTAATTCATACTAAATAACACGCAAAAGTATATTTTTAATGATACAATCAGTAAGTTAAATTTTTTTCTAATTTTGCACGCATAAATTTTAAAGACGAAATAAATAAAGTATGAAAAAACATCTACTTATTTTAATGACAGTCATAATAGTTATGGCCATAGCATTTGTTGCCTGTGAAAAAGAAACAAATAATAACACCGGTGGCGGTGTCAGTGGTGGCCAAATTATTGAGTCAACAGTTATTGAAGCACAAAATGTGATAAACGGTGGTGCTAACATTGCAACTGTAAGCGCCATTATCTATGGTTGGTATGGCGATGCTGACATTATAACGACCGGTCAATACAAAAACAACGGTTTTAAATTGACGCTTCCGAAAATTTTGCACGATAAATATTTATACAATGCCGTTGACTTATGGGTAGGTGGAATTGAAGTGAGCGATCCTAAGGCTAAATTAGGAATGCTTTATCGCTTTCTTGCATACGATACCGATGAAAGCGAAATAGGTGAATTTTATCTATGGGGAGAAAGTGACAGATATTACGTTGCCCCATTATATGTATATGCTGACAGAGATTTCACTGTAAAAGGAAAAGAAGGTTGGTGGTATCCCATGGAATGGGATTGTTCATTTAAAAAAGGTTGGAACATCTTGTATTTGATTGAAGAATATGGTGTAGGTGAACTATACACTACTCAGAAACCTTCCAGTATAACTTTGAATTGGGAATATAGTGAATATTTAAATTGGTCGGTGCAAGTACGTTTCAGCAAAGAATATGGTACAGATTGTTATGCCTTGTGGTTGAGGAATGACTATCATGGTTATACGGTTGAAGAATGGTTTTACGACGATGCATATACTTCTTACTACCGATGGATTACTTCAGGAAGTTACGATGTTATGCGCTATGATTTCAATTGGAACTCGTGCACAGATATAGCCGGCTACTATTTTGCAAAAGATCGTGCATATACTGTGGAACATAGCCATTATGGCACCTATGTTATTGATGATGGTCCTATAACAAAGTCTTCAAAATGCAAGAATTTGCTAAATGAGTGTGAGTCAAAAACATATAAAGGAAAGAATATTGCAAAGATGCAACAGTTTTTAAGCGAAAAATCGAAAGCTAATGTAAAATAAAAGCTCATAGCATTTAATAAGCAATGAAACACAGGACCAAAGGAGCAATAAGATCAATGCAATTTATTTTATTGCTCCTTTTCCTTTTTGCGCTTATGGCAGCCGCTGCCTTTACCGGCAAGGCGCAGTCAAGTGAGTTTGTCATTATTCATTTGAGAATTCCACGCATCATCATGAGCGTATTTGCGGGCGCTGCTTTAACGCTTTGCGGCGCTATTTTTCAATCTATTTTCCGTAATCCTATTTGTGATCCTTATATTTTGGGTATCTCATCGGGCGCTTCCATCGGAGCGGCGCTTGCTTTTATTTTAGGATTGGATTTTTATTTGTTTGGAGTAACCTCGTTTGCTTTGGTAACAGCCTTTTTAACATTATTGTTAATGTTGGGCATTACGCGATTTTCTACCGTAAAATCGTCATACGTTATGCTGTTGGCAGGCATTTCGCTTAACTTTCTCATGGCATCCATACTCACTTTATTAATGGTGTTGAACCATCAAGAGATGCAAAAAATTATCTTTTGGACGATGGGTGGCTTTGCAACGGTTTCTTATTACGACCTCTTATTTTTTATTCCGGTATTTCTTATTGTTGCTTCTTTTGCTTTTTTATTGTCGAAAGATTTGAATATTATGCAGCTGGGAGATACACAAGCGCAATCGCTCGGCGTAAATACGCAAAAAATTACCTATATCACGCTGCTGCTCTCTTCCGTATTAATTGCCGCCATTGTTTCTATATGCGGGGTTATCGGTTTTATCGGATTAATTATTCCCCATCTTGTAAGAATTATTTGGGGAAACAATACGAAACACCTGTTTGCGTTCTCCATGCTTTTGGGCTCTATTTTTATGCTTATTGCCGATACTTTAGCACGAACCGTAACCAACGCCGAATTGCCGGTAGGCAGCATCACCGCCTTGATCGGCGCGCCCTACTTTATCTACATGCTTGTTCGTAAATAGCTATCGATATTGCATCCCTAACGGGATGCGCAGGTTATTGGTTATTAATTGAAACTTTCCTTATTGTGAAGTTGCCCTTTTGCGAAATTAATCTTACATTATAAATACCGCTTGCCACTTGAAGTGTAATTGCTGTTTCAATGTCGGTTATGATTGTTTTGTGGATCAGGCGTCCCATCATGTCCATAATTTCCACCGTTCGTAGGGGTTGGAAATTTTCAACCCCTACATTAATGTAAACGGTATTTTGATAACTGTAAACTTTCACATTTGCAAATTCGTCATTACGAATGCCAACACTATCCGATTCAGTAGTAAATTGCACTGGCAAACTCGGATCAGAAGCGAAATGAGTAGCTGTTTCTATTTTACGCGCCACAAAAACGTATGTTGTGTTAGAGAATAAGCTGCTAAACAGCGTAGAAATTTGCCATCCCTCATCATTCATGCGAAACTCGCAATTTTCCATTACATTAAGCGTAATACTTGTTGATGTTCGATCTGCCAACGTAGGTGCATCGGGTGCGGTTTGCGTTGCCTTTGTAACCGTTGCTGTAGCAACAGAAGTAATACTACCGTTGCAGTTGGCTGCGGTAACAGTTACGGTTAGAGTACTGCCAATATCGGCTTGTACTAAAGTATAACTCGAA
>WQTS01000052.1 GCA_009786185.1 Bacteroidota bacterium | reverse complement strand
CGGAAAAAGATCATTAAGATTTTTATTTTGTGAGCAGTAATTTTCTGTTATAATGCTAGTTTAATAAAAAGCAAAGTCGTGCAACAGGCACGTTTGTTATGCGATGTGCTTGCGTACACTACCAAATAATTTATTATGATTACAATTTTGCTAAATTTTCGCATTTTCACAGTTTTTTTAAGACTATTGAAGCCAGTATATTACCCAAAAAGACTCCAAAATAGGATTGAAACCATTGTGTTTCTATGTTATTATATCTTTATGCTTGCCTTAAAAGAGCTTGATGCTAGGCGTTTGAAGCGAATTTCCACTGTAGAATATAGACATAGGGAGAAATTTGCCCAGTATCTGACACCTGTTGAAATAGCCAGTTTTATGGCAAGAGTAACAATGAGGTATTTTGCCCTTTCCGACACAGTAAGAGTATTAGACCCTGGGGCTGGAACAGGAATACTATCTTGTTCTTTAATAAATGAGCTTGCCAATCATGGAATGCCTGCAATATACCTTGACGCTTTTGAAATTGATGCTAGCATTTTAAGTGAACTGGAACACACATACAAAGGGTTTAAGTCTTTGAAGAATGTAAAATACCAAATACAAAAAAAGGACTTCATTACAGATATTGGGACTGAATTAGCATGGGGTATAAATAAAAAATATAATGTTATTATAATGAATCCGCCATACAAAAAAATAAATACCAACACGATTTATAAAAGTGTTTTGCATGACATTTCTATAGATACCGTAAATACATACAGTGCTTTTATTGCTATAGGCGTTAAAATGCTGGCAGAAAATGGTATTTTAACTGCAATTGTTCCACGAAGTTTTTGTAATGGATTATACTTTCTACCATTTAGGAAGATGTTATATGATAATGTTGCTATAAAACATTTGCATATTTTTGAGTCTAGGAGAGAAAATTTTAAAGAAGAAAATGTTTTACAGGAAAATATTATTATTGTCCTTAAAAAAACTGCTGATAAAAACGAAAATGTAACCATAACCTATTCCAAGGAAAAGCAATTTATAAATTTTCTAGAAAAAAGCGTAAAATTCAATGAAATTATTGATAAAAATGATAGACAATACTATATTTCGATACCGAGCTATAATCATAAAGCCGATGAGACTCCTTTGAAGTATACCCACAAAGATTTAGGATTTGAAATATCGACAGGTCCGATTGTTGATTTTAGAGTTAAAGAAAAACTATTTTATGATGGTGGTAATATCCCATTACTTTACGCTGTCCATATTAGAAACAGAAAAATCACATGGCCCATAATTTCAAAGAAGCCAAATGCAATCATGCTTGATGATAAGGAAATAGAAAAGGTTTGTTTTAAAAAAGGCTATTATATTTTGTTAAAACGTTTTTCTTCCAAAGAAGAAAAACACAGAATACAAGCTACATTGTTAACTCCAGATGATTTACCAACAGAGTATTTTACTGTTGAAAACCATGTTAACATAATCCATAACAATAAATGCAGCTTGGACAAAGAACTTGCCTATTGTCTTGTTGAATATCTAAACAGTGATTATTGCGATAGAGTTTTTCGCAAGTTTAGCGGCCACACACAAGTTAATGCCACAGATTTAAGAAATATGAAATACCCTGACTTAAAAACAATGCAAAAAATGAGGCTTGCAATTGAGTGATAAAATAAAAGAAGCTTTACAAATACTTATTGATTTAGGTGTACCGAAGGGGCAACAAAATGAACGGACAGCTCTTTGCCTACTTGCACTGACAGACATTAAGAAAAATTCACCTTGGATAGAAGCCCAAGACCCACTAATTGGTATTACTCCAATGATGGAATTTGCAAAAACAGTATATAAAAGAGAATATGCTCCTAACACCAGAGAAACATTCAGAAGGCAAAGTATGCATCAATTAGTTGATGCTGGAATTGCTTTGTATAATCCAGATCGACTTGACCGACCAGTAAACAGCCCCAAAGCGGTGTACCAAATTGCGCCATTAGCATTGCATATTGTGAAATTATATGGAACAGATGAATACCCAAAAGCTGTAAAGTTATATCATAAGAAAATTGGAGCATTGGCGGAAAGATACCAAGCTACTCGTAATATGGAAATGATACCAGTAGAAAATGTTGATGGTTTGAAGTTAAGTCCTGGGAAACATAGCCAACTAATAAAAGAAATCATAGAAAATTTTGCACCACGATTTATTCCCGGTTCGCGATTATTGTACGCTGGCGATACAGGAAACAAGTGGGGATATTTTGATAAAGAAACTTTTGTAAAATTCGGCATTTCTATTGACGAACATGGAAAAATGCCTGATTGTATATTTTATTTGGAATCCAAAGGCTGGTTAGTACTGGTTGAATCTGTAACCAGTCATGGGCCAATAGACAGTAAAAGAAGGATAGAATTAGAAAAGTTATTTATTACGGATATGACGGTTATTTACGTAACTGCATTTCCAGATAAACAAACATTTACAAGGTTTACTGCTGAAATAGCATGGGAAACTGAAGTATGGCTGTCAGATAATCCCACGCATCTTATTCATTTTAACGGTGATAAATTTTTAGGATAGATTATTTTCTTTTATTGGATTGTATAATAAAAAATATATCATTTAGCAAGCATTTCGCATAACGTTCTAGGTATACGACATTTTGACCGCCAGAATAAGGGCTTGCGCAGCAAGACCAGGGCGGGCAAAATGTGGGTGGAGTGCGGCGTGGGAATGAAGCGAAGCTGAATGACATAGCCGAACGTAACTCCGAGCCGCCGAATAGGCGGCGTAGCGTATACCGTTTGTTAAATGACGTGCGCCACTCAAATAATTTTTTATTCTTTTACTAATACAATTGCTCTTCCATGTGAGCCACTTGGGAGTACGATTGGGTTTGCTCTGTTTATCCAATACCAAGCAGCATTAGTTGTTCCATCAAAATTATGCCCAACAATATGCATCCTTCCATCTGGAGTAAAAGCAATAGCACTGGCGTGTGATCCACCAACACCACCAGGAAGAGTTGATGCTGTAGCCCAATTTTCCCAATGTCTTGCACGAGTGCCAACTCTTCCAACCGCATGAACACTACCATCTGGAGCCACTACAATATCTTGGATAGCTGCATCACCAGTGTTAGATTCAAGTTCTATTGTTGTTCCCCAATTTCTCCAGTAAACAGCGGTAGAGGTATTACCAATACGTTGAGTGCCCGCAACATAGATTGTTCCATTCGGATGCACTGCAATTGTGTTGGCAGAAGAATTGGCTGTATTAAGCGAAATTGGAGCCCCCCAATCTCTCTAGTAACTGGCTTGAGGATTGGTATTAGTGCCACTACGGCCAACAACATAGATACTATTCGAAATAATGGCTATATCGTTAGCATTAGTAACGACACCGCCGCTGAGTTCCTGGGCGAGACCAAAATTTTTCCAATAAACAGCTCTAAAGATACCTGGTCCAGTATCATTCTGTCCAATAATGTATATATCACCGTTGGGAGTAGCAACACCGGCGCGAGCACTGGTCCCGCCAGTGAGTTCCTGAGCAACACCCCAGTTTTTCCAATAAGCAGCCCTGCCATCAATACTGCCCAAAACAAAAATATCGCCATTCGGAGCCCTAAATGTTCCTCCTATACTGACACTGGAAGAAGTGATTCCTCCAGGAAGCTCCTGTGGATTGATGCCATTCCTCCAATAAGCAGCTTTCCCACCACTAGCACCCAGAATATAAATTATCGTTTCTAAATTTTGTGGGGGAATAGTAATTACAAAATCTTGAGTAAAATTTATTGTTGGCGTTGCTCCATTAACTACAGTTGCAGTAATCGTAACTGTCCCAGGTGTTGTTGTATTTAATATGTTTCCATTAATAGATGCGCCTGTTGTTCCTGCAGCTTTTACAGACCAGTTTATTGTTTTGTTTGTTGCATTGGATGGGTTAACAGTTCCAGTCAATGTAATATTTCCTATTCCTCCAGAAGTAGGCAGGTTTGTTATAGAAGTAACAGCTACAAATGTACCATTATTGGTTGCACCATTATTGGTTGCACTATTATTGGTTGCACTATTATCACAACCATAAAAGCAAAAACTCAATGCTAGAATACAAAAAAACAAAAAAACAAAAAAGCATACATACTTTTCATAAACTACTCCTTTACTGGAACTCTTTCTCCAAGAGATTACCACAACCTATTTATTTTGTCTACCTCTCTTTTCAAGTTTAGCGTGTTTTTCAATCAAATTTAAATCATTTGCGCATGTCATTTAACGTTCTAGGTATACGACATTCCAGCCCACCTTATGAAGCTTTGCGCAGCAAAGCGGTGGGCTGGAATGTGGGTGAGAGAAAATTGCACAAAGGGCGTTAGCCCGACTGCAATTTTTCGAACCCCGAGCCGCCGAAC
>WQTS01000051.1 GCA_009786185.1 Bacteroidota bacterium | reverse complement strand
CCTTTGTGGTGTTTTTCTCCGCCACATTTTTGCAGCCCTGCAAAACCTACGGTTTCGCTTATTCGGGCTGCAAAAACGTCAGTTACCTAGAACGTTATGTGAAAGTTACGCAAATTATTGCATTAATAAATAATTGCAATATGAGAAAACTAATAGACAATAAAACATATGCGCTTATGATGTTATGCGAGTCTTCTACGTAATAATCGCCATTTTTAGAGTTCGTTGAGCCGTAGATAAATACATTTATCGATTTTTCTACTATAATAAATATTTCTTGTATTGATATATTTATTTGACAACGAAAGTGACTTTCTTGCTGGTATAACTAAAAAACGAGTTTTGTACAAATTTGAAAGGAGAAGAAAAAGGCAAAATCTGCTCCTTTTCCAATTTGACTACCCCGAGTTGCCTCAAATAGAAATGTTCCCGGAAGCAATGGATGCCTCAAAATGAAAATGTTACCCTAGCTATTTTTCCTCCTTGGTAATAATGCGGTTTGATTGCGCGAGCCGCCGCCTTAGCCGAAGGATAGCCTTGTTTACATTGTGCTGAAGTTCGACAGGATTGTAAAGAGCGATTTTTTCTAAAAGTAAAACTTTTATTTTTTCTGGTGTTTGTGAAGAATCCATGAGCCGCTGGAACGGGCTTATAGGCTCATCGTAGACCTTGATTTCTTTGGAGCCAATTCTTGTTTTGCTTTTAAGCTTTTGAGTTGGCATGAAGAAATTTAACAATGGTACCAACGGCTTATAGATAGCGGCGAGAAGGGTTTGTTCTTCTGTCCCCTCAAGCCTGTCATAGCCGACATACTCGCGAACCACCGCACCGTTTTTTTGCTCGACAAAACAGTTATCGTTTTTCTTGTTGCTGCGGCTTCTGGTAAAAGCTATGCGGTTATTTTTACACCATGTTTCAGTGTAATTGTTGATAAATTCCGAACCGTTATCAGGGTGAAACTCTAAAATAGGAAGAACAGTGGAGGCATAAATATCTGATAAAGCCTCGAAAGTCCACTTTTGGGCATTATTTTGCATGGGACGAAGCTCAATCCAGCCTGAAGCAACGTCAGTGGCGGTCAAAGTATGTAAATATTCACCACAAGTGGCTTGCCCGCAATGATGGACAGTGTCTATTTGCCAATAACCGGGTGTTTTTCGCTCTTCACTGCTGTAGAAGGTGCGGATAGGGATACGGCTCTTAAGTGATTTCATGGGTTTAGTAAGACTTTTACCTTTCAACTTCATGTCTGCCTTGTCTTTTTTAAGGTACCGGTCTATAGATGCCGGACTTATTTTTTTTAGCTTTTCCGCTATTTCCTCAGTAATAGCAAAGGCCGGCCACCGGGCGATGAATGCCATTTGCTGCCTCATCAGCGGGGCGAGGATTTTCCCGCACTTGTACCAAAAGAACATCCAGACAAGACGCAGTGCAGCGATGACCTCATCGCTGTAGATACGTTTTCCTTTCCGATTGCTTGGTCGCTTTTTCTCCGGTTTGATTTTCACCGGCTTGCCGTCAATGTAGACCATGACTTGTTTCACTGGCTTTGCATTCAGCAGACGGACAGCAGATTTCCTGTGGTATCCTGTCAGCATGGTGTACTCATCCAGTATTGCCTTCTTCTCTTTTTTTGTTGCCTTTTCGTAACGGGTTATATATTCCCTCGTTACAGCCTTTCTTTCTTGCATGTTTAACCCCATTCGGATGTCCTCCTTACAGACATCCTTATTTTAATTTGGGTAACATTTTCTAAATGAGGCATTTACTCTTTTGGGTAACATTTTCAATGAGGCAATGCGACCGCTTGCAGTATCTATAAAAACCAGTTAAACTTGAATAAGGAAAAACTGTAATATGGCTAAACACACCAAGAAATCATTGCAACCTATAAATATAAAATTGTACGGGTCGAATGAATCGGATTTTTTCCGTTCCATTGCTGAATTAATTCAATATGCCAAGCGAAACCTTGAAAAACAAGTAAATACGACAATGGTTGTTACTTATTTTGAAATTGGAAGGCGGATTATCGAAAAGGAACAGCAAGGGGCAAAACGCGCACAATATGGCAGAAAGATTTTACAAGGATTATCGGATTATCTGACTGCTCAATTAGGCAAGGGATATTCGGTTGATAATTTGAAGCTTATGCGCCGTTTTTATGTCGTCTATGCCGCCCGTGCAATTGGGGAATCACTGATTACCCAATTCAATCCCGCAGTCTCCTGGACACACTATTTGCATTTGATGCGCATTACCAATTGTGAAGAACGAAGTTTTTATGAAATTGAAATCGCCAGTAATGGTTGGTCTTTTCGCGAATTTCAACGCCAATATGACAGTTCTCTCTATGAACGACTTGCGCTCTCACGTGATAAAAAGAAAGTCCGTCAACTGGCAACCAAAGGACATATAATCAATACACCCCAAGATTTGTTCAAAGACCCATATGTACTTGAATTTACAGGGTTACCGGAAAAAGCAGAATATACTGAAAATGACCTTGAGCAAAGACTCATTGATCACCTGCAGAAATTTTTATTGGAATTAGGCAAAGGATTTGCCTTTATGGGACGACAAATTCGCTTTACCTACGAGGACGAATCATTTTTTGTTGATCTTGTTTTTTACAATAGACTGCTTAAATGCTTTGTTTTGATAGACTTAAAGATTGGGAAACTGAAACATCAGGACATTGGGCAGATGCAAATGTATGTAAATTATTATGACCGGAAGGTAAAACTTCCAGATGAAAACCCGACAATTGGGATTGTTTTATGTCGAGATAAAAAAGATGCAATGGTTGAAATGATGCTGCCCGAAAAGAACAGGCGTATTTTCGCAGGGAAATATAAAACCGTATTGCCAAGTAAAGATGAACTAAAACGATTATTGGAAGAGTAATGGCAGCAATTATTATAATTGGGATAATAATTCTTATAGTTTTCGCTGTATGGAGCAAGAAAAAAGCAGCTTTTGTTAATCCGCATGGCGAAAAAAAATCAGAGGGTGTAATTTTAATGCAAGATACAGAGCAGCATTTATTTCCTTTTTCTGAGTATAAACAATCATTAAGTCCAATACTTCAGAAGGAAGCAAATCATAATTTTTCGCAAGAGATTGGAAACGTTGCCATAACACCACCTAATCACTCAAACTATTATAACGATGACTCAATAATTGATGTTACCGACCAATTTCGCAGAATAAATTCAAGTAATATTTTAGAAAAGTATTATGATGGCGTTCCACATTGGAAGCATCAATATGTTTATTCACATTCTGAGATAAACGGGGCTTCTTCTGAACAAAAAGATTTCTATATTATATTTAAAAATAGCTTTTTGAATGGCAAATGTTTTGATTTGGAAGGTAATACTAACTACGCTTTCATTTTATTATTTGACTTGTTAAATGATTATCATGAACACAAAAATATCCACATACTTGAAAATCAACTTAAATTGTTAGGACATAGCTATCCTAAAACAAAATCTTATTGTAATTCATTTCTTATCAAAAAAATGAATCTTATTGGATATTCTGATGGTGTTTCAAGAATTGAAAATAGTAACAGATACGATGAATACTATTGGAAACTAGGTAGGAAATATAAGGAAAAACTAAACCTAAACAAAGAAGATGTTAAACTATTAAATGATTTACAATATTCAAATAATAGTTTTAATGAAATAGAGTTTTGTATGATTGAGATAATAAAACTCTATATATCAGTTTGCAATCATCTTATACAGACTTCTACTAGTGAGGAAAAAGAAAAATACTATTATGGTAAAAGGATTGCTATTTCCTGTTTTTATGATCATATATTCAGATATTGTGAAAATACAATCAGAGAAAGCTACAAATATAGAAAATTGCACATTAGCTATGATTATTTCAAAAAGGCAAAAAGAGAATTTGGGGACAAAATATTTTCTAAAATAGCTGTTATTATGCCCGATTTAATTCCTCAGATTGCACAACCAAATGAAGAAACAGAAATTAGGCTTTTTACACAAAACACAGGGCGTTGGAAGCACTTTTATAAAGAAATAAAAAAGAATTACAATAACAACAGCAAACAATTTGCCAATGAGGTTATCAAACTTTGTGCGTTAAACAAACTCAACCCAAAAGGCGTCGAGGAAATATTTTTCGAATCTACGATTTTTGTTCTTAAACATGATAATGAAATAGCTATAAAGCTTTACTTTTTCTATTTGGTGAATGTTATTTCCAATAATAAAATATTAACTGACAAAAGATTAATAGCACTAATAGCTAAAAAGGATTTAGAAGAAGCTAAAAAACTCTTAAAGAATGAACATCCTATTGTATCAAAACTATATAAGTTTAATTTATATTTGACAGAAAAATTGTTTACAACAGACGAGCA
>WQTS01000050.1 GCA_009786185.1 Bacteroidota bacterium | reverse complement strand
GCAAAAGTAAAAGAAAACATTAAACTTCATTTAAGCCATACCGGCGTACTAAAAGCCAAAGAAGTTTTAGTAAGTTTAGCCGGCTGGCCCGACTACGTATTCGAAGACGACTACAACCTCCTATCTTTGAGCGAAGTAGAACAATATATTCAACAAAACAAGCGGTTACCCCAAATCCCATCTGCCCAAGAAGTAGAAGAAAACGGGGTTGAGCTTGGAGATATGCAAAGTAAACTTTTATTGAAAATTGAAGAACTTACGCTTTATATTATTCAAATGCAAAAAGAAATAGATGAATTGAAGCAAGCGAAAGGAGGCGAATAATGAAAAGGATAGTTTTAATTTTATTTTTTTTAGCAATTATCATCCCACTAAGCGCACAAATGGATGATTATGACTATAATCCGTATGAGTATGCCGAAGAAGAACTTTTTCTAACTTCTTTTGAAATAAGAGATAGATATGAAAGCGACGATTGTGCGGCAGCAATAGAAACCATTAATAATTTTCGTAATGCAGCCGCAAGAGGAGACGAAAAGGAAAAATATAAATATTTGAGAGCTATTTCATTCTACAGATGCAAAGAATCGTTCGATTTTCTTGAAACTCAAATTAAAAGGAGCTCCTCGGAAACCGACCGTTGCAACGCGATTATGTTTTTGGCATGGATGCTAGAGCCCGATTATTTGCCCTGTATATTGGAATATGCAGGAAAGCCGGCGCTTTCGATACAAGAAAAAGCAGCCATAGCCACCGCCTTTATGATTTTTGGCGTGCATGATGATATGCCCGCTTTAAAAGAACAAGCGATTGCTATTTTAGAGGAAGTATGTTACGATGCGCCGACAGATGTGCTGGCAAGTTGTATTGTAAATTACATGAATATAGGTGGGGACGCTGCCATTGATTTTTTTACCGCACAATTAGAACAGGAAGAATTTAGATTGTACGCCGCTTTATTCTTAGCAGAGTTAGGCGAATATGAGCAAACCTTTCCTATCTTTGCAGCCGCCCTGAATAGCGATGATGAATATGAGGTGCATACTGCCGTAATGGGGCTGGCGGAGATTGGTACGGAGGAGGCGATACAATTGATTATAAATTTACCGGAAGAAAAAAACAGGCTAACAATAAGAGAGCAGCTAATAAATTTTAACCCTAAAGATATTAAGAAAGGAGACTAATTATGAAGAAATTAATGTTAATTATAAGTTTACTAAGCGTTTTGGCAATAACAAACGCACAAACGGAAGAAAAAGAATTAAAAATGCCGCCGGAAATAACAGAAATAGTGCTTACGCAGATTAAAAGCCATCCTCATGTATATCTCTCCGAATATGACAGAAAATATTGGTCGCAGGTAGAGAATTTAGAATTGGGAAGACCTTTTCCCGAGTATATCATTGAGAATGATACCTTAAAACTCTCAGGTTGGCTATTGCCTTTCCTATTTAATGGCGAGCCTCTTTTTTTAGCAAGAGGCACACGTACAAATAGAGGAGATTACGTATTTTTAAGTCTCGTAGAGCGCGATAAGGCAGAGCGCATCTTTAATTATGAATATAAAGATTCTATTGTTGGAATTTTAGAACAAAGAAACTTTCCTCGAATGACTTATCTTATTATTAGAAAAGAGAATAGAGATATTTTTGTAGAAGATTATGACAAAACAACACGCGAATATTCTAATTTTAGACCAGATTATGGCAAAACAACGCGCGAATATTTTAAGAACGAGAATAGTTTCAGTGAGGTTAATAACCTTATAAAAGATATTACGCAAAAAAGGATGCAACGATTAATAGGCAATATCAGCATAGATTCTTTACCAAAAAATGAATTGGAAATGACACCGGAAATTGAAAAAATGGTGGTTAATGAAGTCTATTCGGATTTTATTAACGGTTCTGACATAAATCTTTCCAGATTTGGCATAAAAAACAGAAAGCAGTTGGAACATTTACATTTGGGTAAACCTATTCCCGTGTATATGATTGATTATAGCAATGAAAAATTAAGATTCACAGATGCATGGGAAGTGCCTATGATGTCTGACGGTAAACCTCTTTTTAACACAAGGGTTAAACTTGAGGATGATGGGCAATACACATTGGTGGGATGGGGAGGTGCCGGAGGAATTCTCCATAATTATGAATACAAAGACTTGATAATTGGGGGTATACGAGTTATCTCTCCGGGATTTAGATATCTTATTATTCGGAAGGAGAATAAAAATATTATTGTACAAGTGTATAACTCGGCAACGGGCGAATATTTTAAGGAATATAGTTTACGTGAAGTTATTAAACAAATAAAAGACTAATGGTATGAAAAAATATATTGTATTACTCTTTTTTGGAATAACCGTTTCTTTAAACGCCCAGTGGATTGATTTAGATGTACCTTGGGTTCCCCAGCAACAAAGCAGATGGTGTGGTGTTGCTGCATCACAAAGCGTGATAGGGTATTATAAAAAACCTTATACGCTACAATGCGAAATTATGGACTATGTGCGGAGGTGCAATATTGGTATGTATGGCTTTACTAATTGTTGTCCTGTTAATCCTTTATATTGCAACGATAAAGGGTTAAATTTTTTTGGAGGTGATGGTACGGGTAGTGTAGGGGATGTTTTGTGGGAATTTGGTCCTGTTCCAACTAATGAATTACCGGGAGCTTTTTTATTACAACAAATTATAGAACAACTTACCATGGAACGCCCCATAGTTGTTCAATGGGCGGACTTTTTTGGAACTATAGGACATGCGGTTGTTATTCACGGAATAAATGGGAATAATATTAAATATGTGGATCCTTGGAATGACTCTACTGGAGGGTTTCAATTCATGTCATACAAGGAATTCGTAGATGACGGAGATGTTAAGTGGACAAATACCCTTGTTACTATAAATTGTGGCAGCCGAGGGTTACCTTGTCATTGCTATAACGGCAAGCATGATGCACACCTTGGAGAAGAAGGTGTTGATTGCGGTGATGTGTGTTTTAAAGCCTGCCCGCCACCACCACCTCCACCACCGTCTAAATGTTTCAACTGCGCGTGGGACTTTGACAAAGGAGAAGAAGGATATGATTGCGGTGGTCCCTGTACTGCGCCTTGTGTGGATGTTACGGAAGAAAAAATGATAACAAAAACTGATCAACTTTATCAGAAAGTTATGGCTTATAATAAAATAACTGCAAAAGGAGATGTGACTGTAAAATCAGGAAAAAAAGTAAGTTTTATTACAGAAGAAGAAGGTTCAGTTGTTCTACTTCCGGGTTTTCATGCTGAGCGAGGTTCTGAATTTTGTACGCAGAGGTGGGAAGACCTTTCCGGCCCCGAATATTCAAGAATTTGTACAACGCTTTGTAGAGGGTGGAAGGCCCCATTTTTCCCCTTTTCTGGTTATTGGTCTCATGGACATAACAAACTTAAAATAGTGCGTCTTTTGTACGCCAAAAAAATTACTTATGAGATAGTTGATAGGAAGGAAAATAAAGTGGTATATTCTAATACACTAAAAATAGATAGGAACGGAAATTTTGAATTATGGGATTTCCAAACCGCTATTACCACTCAAGGTAAAGTAAAGTATAGAATTACATTTTCTATAGAGTATTGCAATGGAGACATTATTCGCTATAAGAATAAGTTTGTAGTTAACGATCCTCCGTGGATTAAGTATAATATGGGTAAATCATTAAACGAAGAATCTGAGGAAACAGAAAATTTAGATCCACCTCAATCTTTAAGTTTAGATAACCCAATGCAGCAAGATGAAAACGCTGCTCCTCATTTTTCCATCCTTCCTAACCCTAACCCCGGCACCTTCCAATTAGAAACTAATTTCTCTCTCACCGCTATTGGCAACCTCAAAATTATTAACTCGTTGGGAGCTACTATTTACGAAAACCAAGAGCTTACATCAAACACCATTCAACTACAAACCACCGCTACGGGTACGTTTTTCGTGGTTATCATTCTGAAAGATGGGGCGGTGTTAACGCGGAAGATGGTGATACAGCGGTAATTTCGCATCGTAAAATAAATATAACTTTATTTATACCTTATTTCAACAACTAAACAACCTTATTAGCAAACCATAATACATTAATTTTAACTTTATTACCTTATTTTTGATGTGATGTAAATAAGGTAATAAGGAGCAATAATTTATAACACAAACACGTTTACACAACAAATTCAACTTCCTAACCCTCCTTCCGGCATTTACATCATCTCACTAATTTTTAAAGATAAAATTTTAACCTCAAAATTTGCAGTGCTATGAAATTCCGCTTTTTACTATTAATTATTTTTTTAGGAACTGTTTTTGGGACAGGTGCGCAAGAATCTCAGAAAAAACATTTTTCCCCTGAATTTAAGCTCTCTTTTAATT
>WQTS01000049.1 GCA_009786185.1 Bacteroidota bacterium | reverse complement strand
CCTGTGTTCTCAGTGAACTCATCTAGAATTTTTGTCTTCTCTTTTTTGCCTGCTTGTTGATACCGCTTACTGACTTCCCTGGTAAGCGCCTGTTTTTCCTTTATCGTCAACCACATTTTTCTTTCCGAGCCCTCCCTCGGTTAAGTTTATTTGGGTTAGATTTTTATTTTGAGGCATGGGGTCTTTTGGGTTAGATTAATTATGAGACAACTCGGTGGCTTGTAATTTGGTGGCTTTTGGATGTAAACTATCTAAAGAATTGGGATTTGATGGTGTTTTGCCTTTTGATTCCAAGACGGCTCTTATTGCTCATTATGAAAAACTTTTGGAGCGGTTAGAATACGTGAACGTGGAATGGCTATTTTTTAAGAAAGAGCAAAGGTTTTAATAAATAAATATTTTTCCAAAATTGAGGAGGAAATATGATAGCAATAGATACCGATGAAAAACTAAATTGCTTTCTTAATGGATTAGAAAACGAAGAGTTTATAATATTTGCGAGCGTGCATGAACAAAGAAAATACGATTTGATATGATTAATAAGTTGAAAAAATATTATAGTAAAGCAATAAGGACAACCTTATTAGCTCAAGATAAGTTAAGCAAAAATTGGCATCACATATTTTCTGTTATCGAATTGCAAACAGAAGATGAATATCCGTATTATATTCCAAATCAGGAATGGGTGAATAATTGCGTTAGAGCGCAGCAGTCAAAGTTAGAAAATTATTCGTTTTACCTTTCTATTGACGAAATTTCTTCTGTAGGAAATGCGATAAATGTATTTAATAAACCGTTTGAAGATTTTACTATTGCTGGAGAGAAAATATCCTTTTTCAACACTGCATTTGTTAAAGAACCTTCGGGAGATTATCCGTTAGTTTTTGCTCCTAATTTTTATAGCGATGAAGGAATATCTTCAATACTGCCCAAAAGAAAATCAGGTTTATTGGTTTGGAGTCAAATTGATTTTGAACGAACAACAAAAAATAAATTTGTGTCGAAAACTGATGTGTCAAAAGAAATGTTAGCGATACAAAAACTGACTATGGACTGGTTAGGATTTGACATTATTCAAAAAAATGAACACATTGGAAATATTTATCTTTCCGCCCCCAATCCGTATTTCAGAGAAATCGAAGTATCTCTATCTACAAGCCCAACAGGCATATTTTATAAAATACTGAATCGAAAAAAGGAATTTGAACCTCTCATTTTTAGAATAGTTGATAAGCACGGCGATACAATAGCATTGGATAAGACTTATGAAATCAAAGATAATGTCGGACTGATAGAGCTACCGCACAAACCTCATTTATTTGAACTTAGAATCTACAATCAAGAAAATGAACTAATCGCTATTCACGAGCCTGCTTCTTTTCTAGAAAGCATTCAATTTGGAATTTCTATCAAGCAAGCAGACTTTCACGTGAAAGTGGAAACAGAAAAAGTCAAAAAGAATTTTGTCGTAGAAAAATTTTCTAAAGAGCAGACTAACGTCATTGGAAAGCAGCGAGAATTTAATCCTGAATATTATTTTAAAGACGCAGAAGAAAAAAGAAAATATATTGAACTTGAAAAAAAGAAAGAGTTTATTTTTTATTCAGGTGCAAAGAATGAAACTGAAAAATCTAAATTAAAAGAACAAGCAAAGTCTGTTATCAGAGAAATCTTAAACAAAGCCAAAGATACGTGTTATATCTGCGACCCTTACTTCGCTGATATGGATATTATAGATTTTGCTTTTCAAATTAGAAATTCAGGTGTAGAAATAAATATACTTAACAGCAAAGAATTCATACTAAAAGATAAAGCAAAAAACATAGCAAAGGTAGTTGAGAGTTACAATAGTAAACCTTTCAGCAACATTGTAGTTCGCACACTTAGAGGTAATAGTATCCTTCACGACAGATTTATTATAACAGATAAGAACGTTTGGTTCGTTGGAAGTTCCTTTAATGAATTTGGAAGTAGAGCAACTTGTATAGCAAAAGTACCTGAATCATCAGGAACAATAATAGTTAAAGAAGTTGAGAAATGGTTTCACTCGGAAAAATATTCTCAAAATATTGTTGATTACGCCAAAGAAGTGAATAATGAGTAATACGTTTTTAACTGATTCTGAGAATACTGTGCTACGAATGCACGAGTGCGGGCAAGATGAATACTGGTTTTACCACAAAGGCTCTTATCCAGCAGATAATCCATTATTATATCAGCAATTGATTGATAATGCAGACAATGAAATCGTTATTTGGGACCCATATTTACATTAAATTATGACGGAAGATATTTTTTATCAATATGATTTTTATACCCTCGAACAAAGATGTGAAGAGAATAAAATTGTCAAAATTTTAGATAATAGTGTGCTTTTAAGTAACGCCGTAGAACCATTTATGCAAAATGTGGCAAATTCTTTGTTTACCTCTATCAAGGAAAATAAGAACATCGAAATATCTAAAATTACTCTTCCTGAAATAGAGAACGATTTGCAGAACGCATTAACAGGCAATCGTCTTTACGATGTCTATTTTGAATCTAATCCTGAAAATAAATTATCCGAAATAGTTTGCAAAAAATTTCTAAACAGAATGTTTAAAAAAGATGGATTTAACAACGAAGAATATACGATTCAAAGGTATGTTCACGCTTGGTTAGAGAAAAAATTAGCACAGCAAATTGCCAAAGATTTGCACTTTAACTCTACCGACACATTGGCTCGTTTGATTAGAAAAACAGAAATGCTACATCGTTTTTACATTAGTTTGGTCGAGAATATTCCACAAAATTGGATTAAAAGCAATAAAAAAGATTGGATTAGTGTAAATGCCTGTCCGGAAAATATAATGGACAGCATTAGAACTTCTGACAGAAATTACATTAACAACTACACCGACTTCTATAATTCTATTGACAAAACAAATTTGTGGGATTATGTTTGCAAAGCAACGCGAAATTCTGATTATGCATCGCTAAACGACGAATTTAGTTTTAGGTCGTCCGTTCTCATAAAAAATGACATATCGCTTTGGATTGAATTTTGGGACAACTTAAATCTTCCAATAATTCAAGATTGTGCACTGCATTCATATTTTAATATCACTGCAAAACAATATTTGGAAATTATTGATGTATTAATAACTAAAAAAATAGAAGTAAAATCTGACATCAATGTACTTTTACTGATTGTTGCAAAAAATTATTTTGAAAAATCTTATAAACTCACAGAAAGATTGTCATTTTACGAAGATGAAGATAGGATAAATACAGAAAAGAAACATTTTTTTAATAACGGAAAGAAATTTTATAAAGAATGGCTAAAAGAGAAGCCTAAGCATTATGAAAAACTCATTAAAGAATTACAACTTCAACTTCCTCAATTTGACATTGAAGATTGGATTTTCAGTTACAAACCGATAATAAATAACAATGCTTACAAGGCAAACAATATATACAATTCTGAAATTGAGTTGTTAACAAGAGCGTATAAATCCGATTTGACCAAATTGGCAGATTTCAATTCTCAAAGATTCAACTTGCAAAAATTCAACTATTATGTACAAATAATTAGAGACTCCGAAAATAAAGATTTGGCGGTTAAGTTGCTTAATGCGATGCTTGATTATATCACATCAGATAAATTCTTTTGGGATAAATCTTATTTTGAGCCATATTGGTCTTCAATAAAAGGAGTTGGATATTTGATAGGTTTGCACGCTGACCCGATTCAAAAAGCAAAAAAAATAATTGATAAATTTAAGGTTAATCATCAAGGTTGGAATCCTGTTAAGATTGATTATAAGCCTACAACAAGAGAGGCTTTTGTATATTCGGGGATCACATTATTATTTGAACACGCTACTGCTTTCAAAGATATTTCGTCTAAAAAAGATTTTTTTCAAGATTTTCTGAAAACTATTTTAACACAAGACAGATACTCACAAATTGACAATTCTGAATATTATCAACGACCATTACGTTTACTGTTTTTGGTTTC
Source organism: Bacteroidota bacterium (assembly GCA_009786185.1). Taxonomy (GTDB): domain Bacteria; phylum Bacteroidota; class Bacteroidia; order Bacteroidales; family WCHB1-69; genus WRNX01. The sequence continues at coordinate 356 of WQTS01000049.1, read as the reverse complement.
AAATCAAGTATTCTCAGAAGTTAAAAAATACTTTGAGAAGGAATTAATTGAAAATTGTGACAACCTGTATTCCTTATTATCAATATTATCAAGTGATAATAAGGCTATCTGTAATCAATCAAAATTATTATTAGAAGATAAATTAGAAAAAGAATTTTCTATTGAAAAACGACAATTTAGCAATCAAGGTCAGAAAGATAAGATTCAAGAAATGGAAAAAATGATTGATAGGCTGAAGATAAACTGCTTATAACGGACGGTTTGGCGCAATGGCGGGTGTAGCCCGCACAAACGGCAGTGCGATTTAGGAGGTTTTGTGCCCGTGCTAACCTTAGTGAGCCCGCCGCTGCGCCAAG
>WQTS01000048.1 GCA_009786185.1 Bacteroidota bacterium | reverse complement strand
TTTGATGGCGTAATTCCAATTTCCCTAAATTGCGAACAGCTGCATCATTGGCATAATAAAATCTTTCTTCTGCGGTTTTTAGCGGCAATAATTCAAGAATGCTTTTCCGTATTGTGTAGCTAAATCAATAAAAAGTTGTTTAATGGTTTTCTGTCCGTATTCTGCCCGTTTGTTTTGGAGATTAAACATTCGCATAACCAAGGGTTTTGTGCCAATATAATTTTATTCAAAATAGAATAATTCTTCAAACTTTTTATCCAATGCAATACAAAGGATAAGAGCCAACCTTGCAGTTGGACAAAATTGCCCTGTTTCTATGGAACTGATGGTATTTCTGGATACTTCAACCATTTCAGCCAGAGCTCCTTGCGAGAGCTCCTTTTCTGCTCTTGCTACTTTGAGCCTATTTTTTAATATGAGATCATCCTTCATATCGCAATCATCCACCTAGAACTGACGCTATGAACCAAATCATGAATGTGATTAAAAGAACAGCGGTACAAAATGATTTTATTAGGTAGATTTTCTTTTTCGTGAAACGATATTTTGAAAAGGCATCGCCAAACCAAAAGCTGCAAGAAACTGCGCCCAGAGCTAATATGGTATCCAATTTACCCGCTAAAAAAGAAATAATTAAAAGGGGGAAAAAAACTAAAAAAAATAAAACAGTGCGCCCAATAAAGGAACCTTCATTATATGTATATTCAACACCCTCATCTTCATTAGATTCTCTACTCTTTTCTAAGATTTCCTCTTTTCTTTTGCCGTTGTTGTTTGTTAAATCATTCATATTATTCTCCAAGTTATGTTGTTTTTTTAACAAGTAAACTTGTCAAAGTGATAATATTATATGCCAAGTATACTTGTCAATTATTTTCCCTAAAAAATTATTTTTTTTGTAGACTGTATAATTTTTTAGGCACTTAGGAATTTGTAAAAGAGAGCTTTTACAGAATAATTTTAATTTTTTTATGCAAGTATTGTCCAAAAAGGAAATGACCTATATATAGTATGGAAAAATGAATTAATATATGATATACTATCAATATGCTTGTATTAGGGTGTAGTTTATGGCGCAGGTAAAAGTTGCAATTTCGCCAAATATATATGAATGGATACTCCAAACTGCCCCGTTAGAGGGAATTGATGATAAGAAGATATCCCAATTTCATAAATGGAAAAACAATGAAAAACAACCAACTTTTAATCAAATTGAAGATTTCAGCAAAAAAACACGAATACCGCTAGGTTATTTTTTTTTGCAAACACCACCCGTTGAACAGCTTCCTTTATTAAACTATAGAACAATAAAAAGTACAGCTAAGACAAATCCGAGTAGAGAATTAATTGATATCTATTATCACATGACAGCAATACAGGACTGGATGAGAGATTATTTACTTGATTCTGGAAATGACAAACTATCTTTTGTAGGTTCCTGTAAAAACGAAAAGAAAGTAGAAAATATTACCAAATCTATCCGAAAAACAATAAATCTGAATATGGATTGGTTTACCAAGACTAGGGATCAAAGTGATTCTTTTAATTTTCTGCGTCAGTGTTTTGAAAATGCTGGAATATTGATAATGAAAAATGGTGTTGTTGGACAAAATAGCCACCGCCCTTTGGATATATATGAATTCAGGGCATTTACATTACTTGATGAATTTGCACCGCTTGTTTTTATCAATAACAAGGATTCTACTTCGGGACAACTTTTTTCTTTGCTGCATGAAATAGCTCATATATGGCTTGGTTTACACAGTTTTTATAATGATAGTTATGGTATGACTTTCAATATAAGTCCTCTTGAAACGATTTGCAATGCAGTAGCTGCCGAGCTATTAGTGCCACAGCAAATTTTCATTAATAAATGGGATGATACTAATTTGTCTGTTGAAGAAAATACCGAAAAATTAGCAAAGTTTTTTAAATGCGGAAAAACAATAATAATACGAAAGGCTCTAGATAATAAATTTATAACTAACGAGCAATATCAAGTTTTCGCAAATGATATCATTGCAGGTTTTTGGCAAAGAAAAACAAAAAATAAAAAAAATGAAGGCGATTACTATAAAACAATTATGTCGAGATATAGTCCGCGTTTTATACTTGCATTGGCAAATAGTTTTCAAGAAGGAAAAACGTTTTTCAAAGTAGTCCACAAGTTAACTGGAACTAAAAGAGAAATCTTTAATAAATTTGTCAATGAAGTAAGGGAAAGGTACAATGGGCAATGAAAGATTTATTATCGATACTGACACATTGATTGCGCCTTATAGATCTTTTTATCCTTTTGATATGGTCCCTGATTTTTGGAGTTTCATTGAACAAAATATTTTGTCAAAAAAAATTATGATCCTTGACAAGGTGTATAACGAAATTACCGATGGTGGCGATCAATTAAGCAACTGGCTTGCTGACATAAAAAATATTGAAATGATAAATTGCAGAAATAGTACAATTATTAGTCATTATGCCAAAATCCTTGATTATATAAACATCAGTCCACTTTATAGAAAACCTGAAGCCTTATTTGATTGGGCATCAGATAAAACGGCTGATGCTTGGTTAATTGCTGCAGCTATAACATATTCATGTACAGTCATTACGTTTGAAATTTCAAATGCAAGCCTTAATGATAAACAACCAACTAGAGATGTTAAAATTCCTGATATATGCAAACAATTTAATGTGAAATGCGAAAACCTGTATTACATGATGCGTCATCTGGGTTTCAAGCGAAAATAGGCGAGCGTTAATTGACACTATGGGATTTTTGAATTTGTGGGTTTTGAGTGTTTAACATGGCACCAGATGAAAAAGTTATTGCTTATGGATAGAGTAGCCAAGCCTGTTATAATATTTTGTTAATATCAATCAAAGACTCACAATTTGTTTTATCAACTACTTTGGCGCGCACAGATTGAGCATGAAAACGTAGTTTTTGAATCATAAGAAAAGAGTGAAATTATTAAGTCGAGATTGTAAAAAGGCAATTCACCTCAACATTTCTTGAACCCTCTTTTTGAACCTGTCGGAAATTCCGACAGGTTGCGGTTTCGTCAAGTTTGCCTTCTTCGTAAATATGCTTGATATGCTCAACAATGTTTGTTCTTGAAGACTGAAAAAGTTCCGCCATTTGTTGTTGAGTAAGCCAAACAGTTTCATCCTCTAAAACGACATCTATTTTGATGGAACCGTCTGTGGATTTGTATAGGATTATTTCGCCGGGTGGTTTAGTTATTGCTGGCATTACTGGCTCCTCTTTATATCATAAAATAATTATTGATAAATTGACAATCCTTAAATATTAATGGATATTTTTATCTTGGAAGAAAGGCGATGAAAAAATTATTTGATGAAACACATGAGTATGACAAAGACGATTATCGCCGCACAATTTGGTACGGCACCTGGACAACCCTTTTGATTTTGGCTTAATTGATGAATTAATTAATACTGTCAAAAATGATTCTGCCATTTCTTTGCCGCGAAAAGTAAAAGAAACACATTGGGTTATTTATGGAAAAGATGTCTCTGAAGATGCTATAGGTGATAGTGTAAGACCATCACTTATGATAAGAAAAAAAGATGGAAACTTTATTTCAAATTGTAATATTAGCGACTGCGATTTTGCTTCCTCTTTTGATAGCATAAACAAATTCAAAGCCGAACTTGAAAAGCGCTTAAATATGTGAGATATTTTTAATCATTTTGATGGTGAAATGTTTTTTATCGTATACTTTTCAGGTTATTTTGCTGCCTAAACGCGGATTTAATTTTATCATGAACTTTTATTAGGAACTTTTTACGATCCAACTACCTTTTTTAGTTGCCCCGACACGATCAAGAATTCCCAGATTTTTTAAGGTTTCAATGTTCTTACGAACCCCTCGTGCGGTCATTCCAAGTTTTTCTGCAATAGTTTCCGAACTGATAGTCTCATCGTTTTTCATCAAATCGATAATCTTCTTTTGTGTATCATTTAATCTACTTTCCAAACCAACCTCGGGAGTTGTCTCAACTTGAGGTTGAGAAACATCATTGAACAAAATCCGAATTCCTGTTTCACTTGCCTCAAATAGCGGCTCTGGTTTTCCTTCTTCTTGACAAGCAGTAATAATCTTTTCGATACCTCGTCCCCATGTTTCAATTAACCCGGCACGGTAAAACACTCCGCCTTGTGCATTCGCAAATCCGCAAATGCAGCTTATGTAATCATCACGCCATATTTCTTTCCATTCTATGTTTTGGTTTTCCATTTATTGCTCCTTGAAGTCGCTTGGTATGGTTTGGCT
>WQTS01000047.1 GCA_009786185.1 Bacteroidota bacterium | reverse complement strand
GGATACAAAAATGCGCCCGGAAACTCCATAACTACACTCGTACTCGACCTGCCAGCAGGAGTATATTTAATACGATCAGATAACAAAACTGCAAAAATTGTGATTGCGCAATAAGTGTGCTATTATAAATATGTTACATAATAATTAAATCGATATAATGAAAAAAATAAAAAAAACTGCAAACGCTGCAATGAAATTCTTCATAATCTTGTTTGTATTCACTAATTTGAATGTACTGGCGCAAAAAAATACGTCATTGGAATTTTCTGCCCATCTCGGAGGTGGTTTTGACGCTTTTTTGTTTAAACCATCGTCAAAAGATATTTCTTCCGCAGGCTATGGAGGAGAGATCGGAGGCGGTTTTGCCGGATTTTTCTCTCCTCAGGTAGGTATTTACATTGGGGCAGGATTTAATATGGCGAATATCAAATCGAAAGTTACCGGTTTAAAACACGTGACCAACGAACTGATCGACCCCGATCATCCATACACATACAACTTGCACACCACACTGAACGGATATTCCGAGCTTCAAAAAATGATGTTCATAAATATACCGGTGATGTTCCAGTTTCAAACCAAACACAAACAATACTGGAATTGGAAACAAAATAAGAACGTGGGCTTCTATCTCATGGGAGGAGTGAAGCTATTCCTTTTGGTCAGCAACAAGTACGATGTGTCGGTGGCTTCGCTTTACAATGCAGCTTATTACCCGGAATTAGACAATTGGGCTGATACACAAACATTTAAAGGATTCGGATTATTCGACGGGAATAGCACAAGCGGCAAACTTGATTTTGGCCTTATGGCAACGCTTGCATTAGAAACAGGAGTAAAATGGCGCATAGACAAGAATGTTTTTCTTTACACCGGTGTCTATTTCGACTATGGGTTGAACGATCCGTTCAAAGATAGCAGAGAGCCTCACAGCAACTTTATTTCTCAAAAACACTTAGAAAACCTTACTCTATTAAAGTTTGCAGATAAAGTAAACCTAATGGCAGTAGGTATTAAAGTACGATTCGCTTTTTTGAGAACATTATAAAATTAGTAAGTCACACAATTTTTTTATGTTACATATTAAAGTAGGATTAGGCAGTTGTGGTATTGCTGCCGGAGCGCAAAAGGTATATGACGCACTTTTAGAAAAATTAGAAGCAAATCCCAACTTGTTCATTTTAGATAAAACTAATTGCATCGGAGCTTGTTATGTAGAGCCTTTGGTGCAGGTTAACGATGAAATTTACGGAAAAGTTACGCCCAAAAAAATGGATAGAATTTTAGAAAGTTACTTTCAAAATATCGGTATTTTGAAGGAGTTTGTAGTCTATTCGCCAAATTTTGAAGCCAGGGAGAATAATTTTTTTGAAATGCAAACGAAGTGGGCATTGCGCAATTGCGGCATTATCAATCCTGAAAAAATTGAGGAATATGAAGCACGCGACGGATACAAAGCTATACAAAAGGTGGCAGATTGGAGTTCCGAGCAAATTATTGAAGAGATTGTAGGAAGTGGGCTTCGCGGGCGCGGCGGCGGCGGCTTCTCCACCGGCATCAAATGGCGTCTTGCCGCCGCACAGACAAACACTCCCAAATACATCGTGTGCAATGCCGACGAGGGCGACCCCGGCGCATTTATGGATCGCTCCATTTTGGAAGGCGACCCGCACGGCGTAATTGAAGGCATGCTCATTGCCGGAAAAGCAATCGGCGCATCGCAAGGTATTATCTATTGTCGCGCCGAATATCCGTTAGCTATCAAACGTTTAAACATTGCTTTAGCGCAAGCTCGTAAAAAAAATTACCTTGGTAAAAATGTTTGCGGTATCCAAGGTTTCGATTTCGATATTTATGTAAAAGAGGGCGCCGGCGCATTTGTGTGCGGCGAGGAAACCGCTTTACTCGCCTCTATTGAAGGAAAACGTGGCATGCCCAACAAACGCCCCCCCTACCCTGCTGAAAAAGGATTATGGGAACAACCTACTAATATCAATAATGTAGAAACTTTTGTAAATATGCCCGCTATCATTATGCAAGGCGCAGAAAAATACGCCGCGCTCGGCACCGGAAATGCCAAAGGTACCAAAGTGTTTGCCGTAACCGGAAAAGTTGCCAAATCGGGATTGGTGGAAGTGCCTATGGGTACGCCCATCAGTAAAGTAATTTTTGACATTTGCGGAGGCGTTCCTAAACAGAAAAAAATAAAAGCGGTTCAATTGGGCGGCCCTTCCGGCGGTTGCATTCCGGAAAATATGCTAAACACGCTCATTGATTACGATGAAATCATAAAAACCGGCGCTATCATGGGCTCGGGCGGTATGGTAGTAATGGATGAAACCACCTGTATGGTAGATGTAGCGAAATTCTTCCTCACTTTCACCCAAAACGAATCGTGCGGAAAATGTACTTTTTGCCGCTTGGGAACTTTGAGGATGTTGGAAATTTTAGAGAGGATCACCCAAGGCGAAGGCAAAGTGGAAGATCTTGAAACATTAGAAAAATTGTCGCATCAAATTAAAGAAAACTCTTTATGTGGGCTCGGGCAATCGGCGCCCAATCCGGTGCTTTCTACCATTCAATATTTTAGAGATGAATATGAAGCACATATTCTTGAGAAACATTGCCCGGCAATGCAATGCACCGCTTTAATTCGCTAAAAAAGATTTAAAAACATGAACCGATTTATCATTTCCGGCGGTGGAACCGGAGGGCACATTTTCCCTGCGTTAGCCATTGCCAATCAATTGAAAAAGGAGATTCCCGAGGCGGAAATCCTGTTTATCGGCGCCAACGGAAAAATGGAAATGACCCGTGTGCCCGAAGCCGGCTACAATATTGTAGGGTTAGATGTTTTTGGTATACGCAGAGATTTGTCGTGGAGCGGCATAAAAAGCAATGTAAAACTACCGTTTGTATTGCTCAAAACAATGCGCAAAGCCAAACAAATTATGCGCCAGTTTAAACCCGATGTGGTAATTGGTGTGGGTGGTTACGCCAGCGGTCCGGCATTGCGCGCCGCGCAAGCGTTGAATATTCCTACAGTTATTCAGGAACAAAACTCTTATCCGGGAAAAACGAACAAATGGTTGTCGAAAAAAGCAGCTAAGATTTGTGTAGCATACAACGGATTAGATCGTTTTTTTCCAGAAGATAAAATAGTGAAAACAGGCAATCCCGTGCGTGCCGAAATCATTAATTTCCAACCTAAATTAGAAGAAGCATACACATTTTTCGACTTAGATAAAAACAAAAAAACGATTTTAATCATTGGCGGAAGTCAGGGTGCACGTACAATTAATCAAACTATTTTAGCTCATATAGAAGATTTTAAGAAAATGGATTGTCAATTAATATGGCAAACCGGCGAGTCTTTTTATAATTCAAACGAAATTCAATTATCTGAGTTGCAATCAAAAAGCATTAAGATATTACCTTTTATAAAACACATGAATTTGGCATATAGCGTTGCCGATTACATCGTTTCGCGCGCCGGCGCACTTGCCATCGCAGAGCTTACTATTGTGGGAGCGCCTACCATTCTCATTCCGTTTCCTTCTGCCGCTGAAGATCATCAAACGGCTAATGCAAAACAACTTTCAGATGCAGAAGTTGCTATTTTGCTGCCGGATAAAGAGGTTAACGAAAAACTGTATCCCAATTTGGTTAATCTTATGAATGACCATGTTGCATCGAACAAAATGGCGCAAAATATGAGACAATTTGCGCAACCGGATGCGATTCATAAGATTGTGAAAGAGATTTTAGTTTTTTAATTCGATATAAAATTTTCTATCAAAAAAGGGACGCTATATACAACGTCCCAATCTATTTTTTGTATGAATTTGTTTTCTTAATTTACAATCATTTTTTTAACATCCGTTCTCCTGCTTTGTGCGGTTTTTGGGATATTGAAAAATAACTATCTGATTAACACAGCATTAATATTTTTTATGATATAAATTTGGGTGACTCAGAAAAGTGAGGAACATTTTAGGATTTGACATATGAACCTAGAAAAACAAACCTAATTTTTACCTAAAATAACAAAAACACACCTTAGTAGCAATGAGATAGATTCCATAAAACTTACCTAATTACCTAATTTTTTGATTAATATAGTTTGTTGGTAAAATTTAAGAAATGTTTCATACTCTCTCTCATAATCAATGATTTTATGATGTTCTTTTTGGTTCATGATATATTTACAAACTTTTTCTACATCACCTTTTGATACTGAAAATGCAGAACAAGACTGCTGCCAATTGAAATATCCTGAACATAATTTATTTTC
>WQTS01000046.1 GCA_009786185.1 Bacteroidota bacterium | reverse complement strand
AGCCAATTAATATCTATGTCTGAAAAGTAGATGTCTAAATGCCCATTAAACTTTTTGAGCGAGTTAGATAGTTCTAAAAATGTCATTGCGTAGCCTGTACGTTTCTGTTCTTTCAAACAGGCAATTTGTGTGAGAAATAAATCTCCTACAGTTCTTGATTTTAAAGGATTTTTGACTTTCTCCATAAGAGAAGTTGCTGTAAAATCCTTGCTTTCTGCTTTTAACTCTAAAACTTGTTCCCGATACTCTGAAACTTTTGCGGTAATAACACGCTCAATTTGGCTTTTGTTCGGGCAGTGTCGTTTAGGTTTGTTCTTCAGAAAATCCCAAAAGATAGGGTTGAGTGAGATTCCGATGCTCGAATACTTGCGTTTTCGCTCTTTTGTGATTCGAAGCATTAAGGGGGATTCATTGTTTGCCAATACTTTAGATTTGTAGCAAACGACTTCAATTGTAACGCTCATGGTTTACACAGTGGTTTACACAACTTGCTAAAATCATAGTAAAATCGTCGCAAAACCACCCACCAAACCCCACACAAAAGCAAAAGTCGCTAACAATCTTTTTTGTTGATTATCAGCGACTTTTGCGCGTGGTGCTGGACAGAATTGAACTGCCGACACACGGATTTTCAGTCCGTTGCTCTTCGGTAACAAAAGGCTGCGCCTTTCGTTCCCTACCAACTGAGCTACAGCACTTTAACGTATGTTCGCTTTTCAGATTCTGCATATATTTTGGTTACGGTTTAACTCATGGTTTAACTTTCTTGTTATTCCGAGAAAGGTTTATAATTTATTTAATTTATTGATTTATAATAGTCTTAGGAATATGAAAACGCTTATGTTTATCCATAAATTAACTGTTTAGTGGCGTTCACTTCTTTGATAAAATATGGATTGGTAAGGTCTTTTTCGGATGTAAGGTCAACGGAACGGTTAAGTGCCTTTTCTAATTCATTTTGGAGTTTAAAATAGTAATCTACAACGTCCAACAATGGAATATCCTTTTTGAAAGTATATAAGAAATTCACATCACTGTTTTCAGAAAATTGCTCTGTTAGTACCGACCCAAAAGCATACAAGCGTTCCACCTTATTGCGTTCACAAAGTTCTCTAATTTGTGGAATATGCGGATTTAAGTACATGATATGTTTATGAAACTGTTATTACTATCTAATACGATTTATCTCATCTGTACGGGGTGCGAAGATGTTCGTTTAGCAATTGGTCGCCTAATTGATATTTATCAACTTCTTTTTCTACTTGTTGAATATAAGAATTTTGTAGATGCACTAACTTCAAACTTCGCTTTGGGCGCATTTTTCAAATTGGTGGCAGCAATTTTCTCAAAACGTACTGCTGCTTCCCCTCTTAAAATTGGAACACTTTTAATTGCAATAGCCATAATTTCTTATTTGAAATGTTGTAACTTATTCAACAGAATAATTTTGCATTGCTGCGCTGCTCAATTCTTGTACCGACATGCCAACAAACAAATTCTTTTGCCATTCTGTATAGTCAAATGGTTCACGATTCATAAGCATTACAAAACGTTCGGCTTCTACATTGCCTAAACCATTAATCAAAAGGCGCATACCTTTATCGCGTAAAACTGTATCTGTATTCATAATCAAATATTTAATTCATCTATAACCATAAGTGGATTAATTACTCTTATTTCAGGAATTACTGTATTTATCAATTTTTTGTCAGTAGTAATAAAAAAATCTGCATCTGTTTCAACTGCGCAAGCAATATGCAAAGCATCTTTAACCTTAATTCCTTTCTTATATAACGTTCCTGCAAATGATATTATTCTTTCATTTTCTACACAAAACACAGAAGCATACTTTTTCCAATCATAAATGGCATTCCGTCTTTCTTTATAAGGATTTTGATTGTTCTCAAATTCTAAAATATATGACCATACCAACTCATATTTCCCTAATAATATAGCATTTTGTACATATAATTTTGCCTCTGTCTCCATTTTGATTTTCAGTTGTTCCTGATTGTCAAACGGACGATTAAAGCAGCAATTATCTAAATATAAACGGTATGGTTTCTGCATATTAATTTATTCAACGGCAAAAATAACATTTTTAGTATTAGAATTATTTGAATACGTTTTTAATTAAGTATGTTTTGCAAGGTCTTTGCTTCCCCAAATAAACCAATAAAGGGGTTAAGGAATTTTAAAATAATACTTTACGGAAACAATAACAAATACCAATCCTTTATTATTTTGAAATTCATTAACCCCTTTACCTGCAAGGGTTCAAGCAATTTTCCCTATAACAGTGTGAGCGTAACGCCTTTTAACAGTCTTAGCCCTGTCTTCCCCAAACAAATCAATTACTATTTGTATGGCTTCCTCGTCATCATAAGTAATCATACATTCGTGGTTTGCCCATTCATAATCGTAAACATCTTGGGGATTACATTCTTCTGCAATTTTCTTGTTCTTTGCTTCGTAAAAGGCATAAACGGCTTCTAATCCCTCTTTTGTTCCGTATAAACCGCAGGAATCTTGGAAAATCTTTTCATCTTCCCCAATACCTGCCTTTATTCTACCGTCTTCAAATTGACTTTTAGAGAAAGCAAAGAAGCATTTATCAAGGATAGGTTGTTCATCACATATTTCTCTATAGCGTTTTGTTGTGGATGAGGTTTGCATAATAAATTGAATTAAAGGTTAATAATTGGTTTGATAAGTAGCATTTACTTTGTCTTTATACTCTTGCTCGCTCATTTCGCCTGTTTCTATAAGACTGTCTAAAACTGTAAGGTCTTCACAAAACACATCTTCAATAATTTGCGTTACCCTCTGTGATTCATTTAATAAATAGATGTTATAAAGGTCTTTCCCTTCATTGAGGCTAATAATAACCCACCCTTTGTGTTTGTAGCCATTTACCCCAAGTCCAAGTGAGGGCATATTTCTATAAATCATTGCTTTTTGCATTGAGATACCCCAACTCCACAAAACGTTAATGTTGAATGTGGCTTTAAGTTGTCTGTAGATTTCATTTGCAATTTCGTTTACTCTAATTGCTTGTTGTTCTTGTGCATTCATAATAATAAATTTTAAGGTTAATAATTCTGAATAGTTAAATTGTCTTAGCACGGCAAAATGTCTGCAATTGCCACATTAGCAGGTCTGCAAAACGCTGCAATGGTCTCAAACAAATCAAATTTTTCTTCTTCCTGTGCTTCAAAGTCTTCAAAAGAATTGCTGTGTTCTTCGCATTCAAACGAAATATCACATTCGGTACAATCCCGAATAATGTCAATACAAGCAATGCAATAATTTTCTTCATAATAATTTGATTTACAGATTTATTCTTCAACTTTTGACAAAGGATAATTATACCAACGATTGCTTACTGTTAGCTTATTATGCTCTTTATTCAAAGTAAGAGTTGCATTCAGCCAAAGAAAATTTCCACTCCGTTCCAATTCATGACAACTCCAAGTCAACTCGCCTGTTTTTGTAATATTCTTAAATTTTGCATCATCAATTTTGATTTTTCCTTTTTGCAAAAGACGTAGCCACATACCCGAATTAATTTTGGAAAAAGCACCGAAGCTGCCATAAAAAGTAATCTCAAACTCACCTTTATTACTTAACCACTTTCCTGTAAGTTCACTATTTGTAACTGTTTCTGTCGAATTTAAAGATGTTTCTTTTGCGGCAGGCGTTATAATAAATGCTTCATCTTCTACAAAATCTTCATTTGTAAATTCAATCACATAAGCCGAAACAGTAACGGTTTTAAATCCTACCACTAAGAAAAACTTGTTATTTACCTCAATTGTTTCGTTAATTACGGCTCTTGATTTGCCGATTAAATTCGCCGATTCAAGCATTTGGCTTCTCGCTTTTTCAACTAATGGTCTTTGATATCCGCCAAAAAGACATAATACTCTCGTCCCAGTTGCTGTTCCTGTAACTTTTTTAATGATTTTGTAATTGTTGGTTTGAAGTACCACATTTGTCGTGCTATTATTCAGATTTGCTGTTAAGCCCGAATGAATTGCACAAGATGATAAGGTAATTGCCAATAGCCACATTAAAAACGGCTCGTAAAGTACGAAAACGCTTGCCGATGGTATTCTCGGCTGCCTTTTCGGAACGTAACCACATTTCATACCGTTTCAGCCAATTAATATCTATGTCTGAAAAGTAGATGTCTAAATGCCCATTAAACTTTTTGAGCGAGTTAGATAGTTCTAAAAATGTCATTGCGTAGCCTG
>WQTS01000045.1 GCA_009786185.1 Bacteroidota bacterium | reverse complement strand
TATACCTTGTGAACCCGCTTTCAGCATATTTTCACCTGCCTCTACTGTCACTCGTTTCCCGCCGGTGGTCACTACTAAATCGCTCACTGCAGTCTTGCCGCCATCAACCGTAGTTGCTTTGATGTTGGTAAAGCCAATCTTCAAGGCGGTCACTTTACCTCCATTGTCCACTGTGGCAACGCTTGGGTCGCTGCTCGTCCAGGTAACGTCCTTGTTGGTTGCCGCTGTTGGTGATACAAACGCTTTTAATGTTTCTGATTCACCCGCATTTAGCGTTAGTTCGCTGTTATTCAAACCTACGCTTGTTACGTTAATCACCGGTTCTTCTTTTTTGCAGGATGCCATAATTGCCGGTGCCAATAATATTATGGCTAATAACCCTGCGACTTTTGTCATTCTATTCATTTTCATTGCTTTAAAGTTTTTGTGCCTCATTCCGGAAGCGGTTGATATAAAAAAATTAACGGGTACAAAAGTACTTCGTGAAAAAACCCGTGTCAATCACCCTAAAGTGTGAAAATAAAAAACTTTTCCCGTTTCCCCATCCTTTAAATTCCTTAATTTCCTAAAGGTCGTTACAGCCGTTAAATTTGAAATCGTTGTTTTCCGCAAATTTGCAGGTAAAACCTCTTATTGTGTGATATTATTTACGTTTATCTTTTCTAATGCTTTCTCTCTTATCGTAGTCACTGGGTCATTTGTATTCATTGCTATATTAAGTAAAGCCTCTTTATTATCTAATTTTGCTAAAGCCAAATTTCTTATTTGAATAGATTCTGATGGCTCACTTGCTATCTTTGCTAAAGCATCTTGATCTTCTAGTTTGTCTATAGCCATCTCCCGTATCGTAGTCGTTGGATCATTTCTGTTTAATGCTATTTGTGCAAAAACATCTTGATTGTGATTTTCCAATTTTTCTAAAGACATTTTTCGTAACCGTATATGTTCAGAAGGGTTAATTGCTATCCTAATAAGTTTTTCATCCTCTTTTGTTTGCGTTTCCACTATTGGTATTTCATCTTTTTCAATTTTTTCCGATTCTTCAGCATTGGATTCAACTTCTCTTTTTTCTGGATTGTCTGTTTTATTTATAATTTCATGGTTTTTAAATTCGTGCGTCGTATTTATGATGTTCGTATTTTGAATTACTGGTTTTTTAACTTTTTTTCTTCGTAGTAATAATGAAATTATTACCATTATTAGTAAAATTATTCCTATAATACCAAAAATTAATGGAAGATAATTAAGTTCACAATTATTTAACAATTCTTTTTTCATCTTCAAAATCAAAGAAACAATTAAAGAAATAATGCCCAAAATAGCAGAAGTTATCAATTGTCCAAAAACCTTGCTCCAAACAGAGTCATTCCATTTCTTTTTAATCCACTTAATCATCATTCCCCCCCTTCATATACCTACTCACACTCCTGATAAACAACCCCTCATTCCTGCCTTTTATTCCTTTCCATGTACATAATCGCCCCCTGCGTAAACACATCCTTCATATCCACCCCGTCGTGGTCTACACAATATTGTTTGATACGTTTTTTTAATTCCTTTGGGTACCTCAAATTATAACATACCATCGCTTCCGGTTTCGGTTCTGGTGTATTACTTTCCGGTTTTTCGGGTTCCGGTTCTTTTACTTCCTCAAAGTCCCCTTCGGGGGGATTTAGGGGGCTGGTGCTTGTGCCTGTCGTCGGACTGAAAATATTGTCAATCCCCTTTTTAAAATTCTTCTTTGCCATGCTTATATCATTTTTATCAGTTCTTCACAAACGCTCAAATAGTCGGCTGCGCCATTAGATTTTTGGTCATACCTGAAAATATCCACCCCTTGCATCGCTGCCTCTTCGAGGGCAACATTACTGCGTATTATCGTTTTGAACACATTATTTTCGTACCGGGTTGTTATTTCCTCAACAATGTTTTTGTGGATGACCTTCTGGGAGTTGTACCTTGTCATCAACACCCTGTAATCCTTTGCGTCATGGCTGATACGTGTTTGTACCATGTTCATTGCCTCGAATATCTTTTTCATTCCGTCGAGGCTGAATTTCGCAGGCTCAACCACAATGATAGCCATATCGGCGCTCGTCAGTCCGTTGAGTGGCATAATCCCAAGCGAAGGCGGGCAGTCAATCAATATATAATCGTATTTGTCTTTTACCGGTTGCAGCAGTTCCTTCAGGATGTGTTCCCGGCCAACAACCCCCGACAGTTGCAGTTCAATATCCGCCATGTCATCTGTCGACGAACAAACGATATCTAGTCCTTTTACTTCGGGTACGTTCTTGATGGGTAATTTCGCTTTTCCGGTCAATGCCTCATAAATCGTAATTTCGTTTTCGCTTTCCTGTGGAAATCCGAAATGTACCGTTAAGTTGGCCTGTGGGTCCAGGTCAATCATCAAAACCTTTTTCTTTAGGATATTCAACCCCGCCGACACGTTCGCGGTTGTGGTAGTCTTCCCTACCCCCCCTTTATGATTCAGCACGCATATTACTTTTGCCATACTTTACTGTTTTTTGATGCCGCAAAGGTACAAACATATTTTGATATTATGATACAAAGGTTCAAAAATATTTTGATACCCATATATCATGATACCAAAAAATAAATATATCAACATATCATAATATAAAGATACCATAATATCAAAACATCTATATACCTAAATATAAACATATCAATATATCAATATACAAAAATACAAACACATGCTTATATGAACTAATACTAACCCCCAAAAATATATAAATACATATATTCCTAAATACAAAGATACCAAAATATCAAAATATAAAGATACCATAATATCAAAATACATCCTTACATTCCTAAAATTCCTTACTGGGCCTCATGCCAAAATAGAGGGAAAAATTCGGATACGAGGTTCATCTTCCAAATCTGCGAAAAACAACGTTTTCATAAATATTGATTGAAGTTTCGCCTGTATTTCGCTTGGATAATGGGACGTATCGAAAAGACCATCTTTATTCTGGATTATATTTCCAACGAGGCATTAAGACGCCGTATCCAACGTGGTTTAAACAAAGGTGAGGCAATGAATTCTTTAGCAAATGCAATAAGTGTATGGAATACAGTATATTTGCAGAAAGCAATAGATTATCTAAAGTCCGAAAACGGGCTTGATGAAAATCTGCTAAAACACATATCGCCGCTCAAATGGGCACACATTAACTTTTTGGGCGAATATGCCTTTAATCCTAAGAGCATTCCTAAACATAACGAATTCAGACCATAAAATGTAAACCAAAATCCTTAAAGGGGGTGAAATTGTGATTTTTGAGTAAAAATATTCCTTAATGGGGGTTTTGTCGGAAATGTTGGCGAGACCCCATGTAAGACGATTGAGAAAGGAAAATGTACTACTCATACATAAAAAATATTTTTCACTTACGGGAAAATAATCCTGTCAATCTTGAAAATCTTGTGAATCTTGGATTTTTTTTAGGTATTTACGGGTGTGCGGCTTTTGGTTATCGTATCCGCATGGCACGTATTCGATATACCAAGCAAACAGATTAATCCCCATTTAATTACACACAGCATAAAATGTCATAATTCCATTTTTTAGTAAATAAAACCCCCTGCCATTCAACAGGGGGTAACCACAAATTCTTTGACTTTTTTGTTTTTAAGAAGCCACCCTTGTATACGTTTTTTCCCTTCTGAAAGTTGCCATTACAATCCCTCAAATTCCTTAAATTACTTAATGCCCTTCCGGTTCAACCGCAGACATTAACAAACCATTAACAACCACCTCATCGCAATACGAACATCCTCAACTTAATATCAAAATCATCATCCCTCAAAACATTAACAAATCGTTAACAGGCGCCGTCGTAGGGGCTGGGCTTGCCCATGCCCTCTTCGAATCGGCAACCGCCCCCACCGCGCCCATCCGTTCGGCGGCATTTGCAATGCCGTCGCTTTATTGGTTTGTGCCGTGCCCCCATCCCCCAGGCCAAACAAAGTTTCGTTCATTTTTCCAACTTTTTCCGGTTTTTACCACTTTTTTTTCAAATTTTCCTCCAGTTCATCGTCATTTGCAATGCTGGCGCCTCCCGATGTCAGTCTGCCGGCATCTCCCATAAAAACATATCCGGGGCATGGTCCGCAGGCGGACGCCCGCCGATTCCGAATCCATCACCCCCCATCCCGCTGCATGGCGCCGCCGGTTCTTCCCCCTCCCTTCGG
>WQTS01000044.1 GCA_009786185.1 Bacteroidota bacterium | reverse complement strand
CTGCATATATTTTCGACATAACCGGTAAAATGGTGGGAACATATCACTTAACCAACTATTCAACAGAAGTCATAGTTGATTTTATTTCGGGAATCTATATTGTTAAAGTACGTACAAAAAACGGCAAAGAGTTTGTAGAAAAAATGATTATTCAAAAATAGTGGGGTAAGCTTAGTATCCGGCAAGAAATATCTTCTTGCCGGATACTAAGTTTACTCAATAAAGGCAAGTATTTACAACAAATGAAGCTAAATATGTAACAGTTATTTCATAAATAAGTGTGTCTTTTGCAAATTAGAATTGGACATATGGCATAGTTTGATGTTTTTCAATGTTTTATAAAGATAAGTTATATGAAAGCTCCCGAAGTAAAAATGCAAATACATTTAAACTGTCTTAAGTACAGCAAAAATACAGAAAAGCCTTTGATAGAAATCAGACATTACGAAGGTGGAACAATGCATCAAATAACTACCGAATCCAATGTAATAGTGGTTGTATTAAGTGGTGTTTTGAGTCTTCATTCATTTCAAACATTTAATAAACAGATAATTTCAGGACAATTTATCTTACTTTCGATTAAAAGTGATTTTGAAGTTATAATAAAAGAAGATAGTACCTTAGCCTTTTTTCGTTTGGATACCAATCTTAATTTTTGCGATCATATTTCTTTTGAAGTGCCGCATAGAAAAAAAGAAGAAAGCACATACATTTTTCATGCCAATAATGCAATAATGAGCTATCTAAACCATTTAATTATGATTTTAAATGACGGGTTTTATTGTGACTATTTATTGGAAATTAAACTAAAGGAATTTTTATACTTACTTAGATACTATTATCCTTTAGGGGAATTAAAAACTTTTTTTGCTCCAATTTTAAATGAAGATTTTGCGTTTTCGACGCTTATAAAGAAAAACTACAATTCACACTTAAATGTTAGTGATTTAGCAAAAAAAACCAATTATAGTATTTCCGGTTTTGGAAAACGTTTTAAAAAAGTTTTTGGAATATCTCCCTCTCAATGGATGCAATTTCAAAAAGCCCAAGCTATCTATCACGAAATTAATTGTAGCACTAAAACATTTGCTGAATTGGGATATGAATTTGGCTTTTCCTCCCCCTCTCATTTTAGCAATTTTTGCAAAAAAATATTTAATAAAACACCCGGAAGTATTAGAAGCCGAATGGATGGTAAGATAATTAAAAAAACATAAATAGTAAAGTAATGAAAAGAAAAATCAACTTTTTGAGAAGTACATTATTGGGAGTAGTAATACTGGCACTATGGTGTTACAGTTTTAATGCAAATGCAGAATCGACAAATCATCTGAATGTTGACGAAGTAGCAGAACTTCGTGCAACAGTTGCATTCTCCACGACAACCCCCAAATCCGGCGACAATTTTTTTATGGATATCCGCATTAACAGCGCGAGTCTCGGCACGTTGAGCGGTTTGGTCGAAGACCTACACGTTGAATTCGATTTACCAAGTAACCTCTCCATTGTAAAGGCGCCGTTACCGTTTGGTAGCGAATTTTCGGTTACCATCGACGGATCGTACGTTGAAGTTAACTGGAGTGGCGCAGTACCGATTGGTGCGCCGCAGTTGCTTAGGTTTACTTTGGCTTGGAATGCCGGCGTGACTTTAGCAGGTATTGATGCCTGGGTGAATCCAACTATTTCTGTCGATGCCAATAACTGTGCTGGCATAGTGGCTAAGAGCCCAAACGGTTACGATCCCGTGCCGGACGTATATCCGACAAATAACGCTGCTATTAATTATATGATTACCGAATATCAAAACGTATATGCCGCACTTTTACATACTGCAACGATCAAATTGAAGAACGAACATGTTTCGGGTGGCTTGAATCTGCACAACGGAGTAGTCTCGATTGACTTTGATGAAAAGGCGTATGTACCGACTATCAGATTGAATGGCACGATTATGCCTTTTACGGTGCAACCTAACACTCCGGCTGCAGGGCGAAAGACAGTTGTTTTTAATATCCCGGATAGCGATTTGCAGGTTAACGGAAATCCGGACTATGCCAATACTTTGCAGATTATCTATAATTATCCGGCGCGAACGGTTCTCGGTACGGACTACTATGATATGAATATTTCGTATACGGCAATGCGTGCTAATGGCGCTCCAATCTATGAAACGGCGACGATTCAAGAAGAGTTGGAATATAGAATAGATGCCGGTCCGGCGATAGATTTATTCAGTAAAAGAGCAACAGGACAGTTAGTCAGAGTAAATGCAAACACAATTAGTTATTTAATTGCATTTGATACGATGACTGATTTAGAAGATATAGAAATTATCGATGATCCAAAGATAAATGAGCCGGATTTTTTCAACGCTTTCCGGTTTACCCGTGTCGAGGTCTCTGCTTATGACCCGTATGTTGATTGGACAAACCGTACGCGCACTAAGATTTATTATGAACACAGCGGCAATCCGAATATATGGTATGAAGTGCCGAGTACGGAAGTAACAACAGCAGGCGATGATCGCCAGTACTCGTGGCTTGGTTCAAATTTGACAAGTACGGATCTAGGTTTGGGAGCTGATTATGTTACCAGAATCAAATTCGAATTTTATAACCCTATGGATAATTCTCGCTTTCTTCCTGCCGGAGCGGGTAAGGTACAGATTCGCCTGTTTGCGACCGCGATGCCAAACATCATTGACAATACTACAAGTAACAGTTATAATGATGATGGTATAGTTACAAATACAATAACCGGATCAGGTACAATGTGCATACCGGATATGCCTTGCATTCCATTTACTGCGGCAGAAACAGCCATTACTGCGAATACGGAGCTTACTGCAAATCATCCGCAATTACATTGGGCATTTAACGGCGGTATTCATAATTGGTATTATGCCAATGGAGGCGTGGTTAACAATAGCTGGTATCTTAATTCTCCTGTTGGAGAGTGGAACATCCAAAATTCTGCGGGTGGAGGTAGCGGATTAGTCAGAATCGGTGATGTAGTTTGGGGAGCTACTGATAGCTGGTTGACTGAAGGCGGAAATTTCCACGATCCGATAGTTTACTATCATGTACCCGATCCGAATATAGAGATCCTGGAGGTAGCATCAGGACCTTCGTTGCGTTGCTACGATATAGAATATTTTAATGCACCGGACGGTGGAACCATAGTCAAATTTAGAATTGCGAATACTGCTACCGGCATTCCGGGCAATCCGGAAATTCCCTATCCTATGCCGGGTTGGGATAATTATATACCCGGATTCGGTAGTGGAGATCCGGGCAATTATGGTTACGGTTGGGGACACTGGTGGGTATGGCGTGGTAATAACATTGTGCTCAAAATGAAATTCAATCCCGGGGCACAAAATGGTAGTGTTGCGATATATATAACTTCAGGAGATCCGGAACAAGTAGGACGCGCCGCACCGCTTACATCTACCAGTCCACTTGTCTTAGCGGGAGCGGCGGTGGAAGGGCAAACCGTATTATCTTCCCGCGGTTTCGGTTATACCATCGACCGTACAACCGGTCTAAACCCGATAGCTACGGTTTCGACTGATAATATTTCGTACGTTCAAATAGAAACGATCGATAACTCCTCATCTCCGGTGGATGTTTACCTGAAAATGAGTATCGAAAATCCTGCGTTGGAAATTTACGGCAATCTCAGTAAAATTCGTTTGATTGATGCGCTTCCGTGTGCGGGCGACACAATGGCGACAACCAGCGGACCTAAAGGTTCGACCGGTTCGCTGGTTGACTACGAGGTTTATAGTGTCAAGCTAAACGACACAGAGATTCCGTTTGTCAATCTTGATGCTAATGGAATCAGGGTGTATTATTCTGCAACGGCAAACTTTATGACTAACCGTCAAGCGCTTCGCGACGTTACTGCTGCGGTTGCGAGTCATTGGACACAGACCATGGCTGGCACAATTCCGGACGGAGCAAAAGCCGTTATGATAGAAAAAGACGGTTTAAATCAGGGAGACAAATTGGAAATCATCCTTAAAGCAACTGCACCTATCAGCAGTAACACGAGCAAGTACTGGCACAGTTTTGCTGCAACCGGCCGCTACGGTACAACTAATATCATTCCCGGCGAGCCACTTAAAGCCGGTTTCACCGGCCTTGGCAGCAATCCTGTGACTGTCAGCGG
>WQTS01000043.1 GCA_009786185.1 Bacteroidota bacterium | reverse complement strand
TATTTCCACCCACTCGTTTGCATTTGCCAAACTTGCCATGAATACAAGCATGATGATATCGCTCATTTTATGTTTCACTTTCTTTTCCTGGCGACGGTCTTCTACCTCCTCCAAGTACTTCTGTATGTTTTCTATCATTTTATTCCCCCTCTCAGTTCTCAGCATATCTTTTTTTCTCTCTCTGGGGTATTCATGCGTTTGACGTGATTCCGGCACCCCCTCTTTATAATTCTTTTTCATCTGATACTATGATCAAATATTGATCGTCTTAGCCTTTGGGAATACTTTAATTATTTCTGTTACGGTTTGATTCAGTTTTTTGTTGTACTCCTCTTTGCCATGCAATTTACGCTGCTCATAATGCCATTCTCTGATCTTATGAATATCTTCAACCGTAAAATTGTTGCTGATTACCGGCTTATTCATCATCATCTCCTCCCCTATCAAAATAGACGGGCAATATATTTTAATTCCAGCCAAGCCTTTTGTTTGAGATATTGTTTTTACACCGTCGATGGTTTTATCATTTACAATGTGCTTGAAATTCCAAGAAACAATCACATCGCATTTTAAAAGTAATGCAGTAGCAATGTGCATACAATCATCAATGTTCTTCTCTTTGAGGATGCCAAGTTTAATAAACTCCTGCGATAAATCATCAACCTCTGTTTCAGCATTGACAATTGTAAGTTCTATTTCTTTCAGCTTATCAAGCATAAAGCTCCGTTTTGGTTCATTGCAATCGTTTATTTCGCCAATCGTTACATTTGAAATGTAGACTTCATATTTGCTATTTTTAATATCTTCCCAAAGCTTAATTGTATCCAGCATTTTTTCGGGAGTATCAGGAGCTTGTAAATGGCTGACCACCGAAGTATCAAGGTAAATTTTTTGTTTCTTCAATTCTAAAACACCGCCCTTAGCATTTATTAAGAAAAATGTAGCATGAAATAAGGCGGGAGACAAGAAAAAAAGAGCCTGTCCTAAAAATTGTGTAAATTAGAAAACTCACTTTTTTGCCTTCCTTATTTATACAAAATTTAGGGCAAGTCTATCTAGAAAAATGTTGAAAATTTAGCTTTTGGAGAAGTAGTGAAAATGTATTTTCTATCTTCACAAAGAACAGGATACATCCGATAATCCGCTTGAGCCTATGAGCCTATATTAAAATTTATGTTAAAGAATCCTACACATATTAAGAATAATTTTCCATTCAATGATATTGGGTAATAACTTATTGTCGCGTATTGCCCTCTAATATGTTCTGCCAATCCATCTTGTACAAAGAGCCAATAATAATTATCACCGGAAAATACTCGCACTTTTTTTGTGTAAATACTTAAATGCTCTACAGCATTAAATCTGGTTAGTAATCTTCTAATAATACTTATATCAATCTCATCTAATTCAGCCAATTCTGTATCAAATCTTACTACAGACCTAATGCTAACATACCTAGCGCTCATTCCAAACACGGCTCTCGTTGGGTCTGGGTCAAGTTCATAAGCAGTTCGAAAAACGTTACCTATATAATCAATGTTATAAAATGCAAATCTTCTCATATCTCTTGGATAGTCTATTCTGTCAATTATAACATCATCTATAAACCAAGTTGTCCTAAATAGCAATCCATTGATGTCAATTTCTTC
The DNA here is from genome assembly GCA_009786185.1 of Bacteroidota bacterium. GTDB lineage: Bacteria > Bacteroidota > Bacteroidia > Bacteroidales > WCHB1-69 > WRNX01. Next base: position 2,520 of record WQTS01000043.1, on the reverse strand, counting down.
AATAACTCTATTAAAGTCATGCCTTGCTCTAAATTCATCAGAAAAAAACATTTCATATCGTTCAATAAAATTTTCATTATGATGTTCAATTTGTTTTGTTAACCCTGTTTCACTTGTAACAAAAGGCAATGGTATAAATATTGTTTTGACTAAAACACTCAAGTCGTTGAAGTATTTTGCAATCTTTGACCAATGACTCGTTTCATTTTCACCATCATTTATGAGTACAATTGTTTTTCCACCATAAACATTAAGCTCTGCTGGTACATTTTCTGTGGACGAACCGCATCCAAATAATATTATAGAAGTTAAGAATAAAATTACATATATTTGTTTCATTTGGCTATACTTCGCTCCAAAGTCTAATTGTATTAAATTCTAAAGGCTTTATTCTTTTATTTTCAAGATCAATAAAAAATGCCGCAGATATATCATCTGTGTATCTTAATCCCCTCCTGCTGGAATTAACAACAACAGTAACACTCCAATCGAAATATTCCCCATTAATCTCAACCGGACCACTAGCTAAATTTGATATTGAATTTTCCTTCTCAATAAGCAAATAATCTCTAACATGTTCTAAATTATTAATTGGTTCTGTTAATAATATTATATTGTAATTATTGTAACTGATATGATAACGAAATAAAACAATTTCTCTGTTATTATTACTAAAAACGCTACCACCACGAATATTTAATAAGCCTAAACTCTCTTCTCTTGCTCTATCAAAAATAAGCCCTTCAGTTTTATTTCTCTCAATTTTATTTGCAATTACTTTATCTAAATATGCCTGGTTAAAATAACGAATATTTCCTTCAGCAAAACAAACAAAAGGAAATAAGCTTATCAATAAAATAAACAATAATTTTTTCATAAATAACCTCTCTTTTTTCTTAAAATCAACCTACAGTTATAAGTCATTCTTTACCATCAAGGAGGAGGAAAAGGAAGAGGCTGAAAATATGCTCTTCCAAATGCGTATATCCTAAAGGTATATCTATATCTCTCCGGAATGCTGCCTTGCAGAAAACTTCTAGCGTAATGCAAATGTGCTCCATCTGAAGAAGTTCCTGTATTTCCGGCTAAGCCTAATATTGTACCAACGTCTACAGTATCGTATTGTTGAACACTTCTACTGTTCAAATGGAAAAAATCATGCCGCGCTCCATCTGCGCTTTCAATTCTAACAACATTGCCAAGAAATTCATCAAATTCACTTGCAATTACCCTACCTGCTACCACTGAAGGAACTGGTTGATTTTCTGTTATATTATTTCCATCCGCATCACGAAATACATGATCTACTCCTAAATGATAATCTACAGAAGCTGTTAGAACATGTCTGTAACATTGTCCAAAATACCCGGTAGTTTCCCATCTGCCGCCATCTGGTGTCCAATTTGGAACTTGTGCTGGGCATACACTCCGATCATACTCTTCCGAAGTCCCTCTTGAAATGGGAGATATTACAGGATTGGTGCTAATAAGCGGATTAAGTATAAATAATGCTATTTATATTTCAGAATCGCGCAAAACGCACATTGCCTTTCGGGTCAGAGAAAAAATCCAGAGCATAATGGTTACCTCTTTAACCAATATGGCTGCCGCTATACCGCTTATGATATTGGCAAAAAACAGCTTCTCAACTGCTCTTGCAACAAGTATCTTTTGGGGAACCATCGGTTCGCTTTTGGTAACGCTATTTTTGTTCCCTGCAGTATGGAGTGTGCCTAACTCCTTAAAAAAGACTATAAAAACTGCAGTTTGACAATGCGTATCTTTTCCTCTATCTTTTGTTTGGTAATTGCCTGAACTTTCTTTTTATATTTTGTATCCGTCAAATTTAAGTGAGAGAAAACTGAAATTTATTTCCTTACTTATAAGCCAGTAATAATTGTCTTTGGGGACAAGATCATCAAGATTTACTTGATACATCATTTTTAGTACACATTCTTTCTTTCCTTGCATACCGTTATTTTATCATGCTATTTCCAGAAAAGCTAGCCACATCATCCAAGTTGTGCAACAGTTACCATTTGTTATGTAGTACGACCTGTACGCAATTATTTATTTAGGGAAGCGCTGATTAAATTGACTCTAATCATCGCTTCCACCTGTTTTTCTCGTTTTCCCACTGGAAAACTGCGAAAAACGATAATAAGGTAATGCTGATTTATTCTCGATTGAATAAATCAGCGGTTTCTTAGATATTCCCTAAAAATGTCTTACATAACGAACCAGAGGTATTTCCATAAACCCGCTATATAATTCTTCAATACGCATTGTAAAATCATCTCTGAACCATTCATCTTCATCGTAATAAAAATTAAGGTTACTAAAGAATATGATGTGGTTTCGTATATCATATTCACCGCTTTGCCAGCCGCCCGGATCAGGCCATACGCTTCCGACTAAGCCGATAAAACGATTTTCGTCTATAAAATGAAATTCTCTTGGAGCGCCGCCCCAGGCTAAAGCAAATCCCCTTCCGGCAAGGGTATTATTAAAACCTGCAGC
>WQTS01000042.1 GCA_009786185.1 Bacteroidota bacterium | reverse complement strand
AAGTATCGTAATAGGCGTAAACGTTTCGAGCTACGTACATCTTTAATCTGTGGTATGCTTAACTATGAAAACAGAAAATAAAATCCGAGGAGGTCTATTATTTATACTCCTAACTTCCCGATTTAAGTAATAGCTCTCAGATGTAGCGCCTTATTTTTTGCCGCTTTTTACTATAAAGGTAGCTATGAGACAGTTCTATAAAATCCCATATTACTTAACATAAGTAATATGAACCAAACTGAATAAGCCACAATACAACGCTAATCACAAAAAATAACCAAAAAACAAACCGATAAACAAAACACATTACTTAAACTTAGGAAGTTAGGGTTACAAATAATGAGAGACACACCACTATTTCCACTGAATATAAAAATTTGTAATAAAAGATTATAATAAATAATAATAATTAACTATATACTCTGGGTAACCTAACTACAAATAAAACTAATAAATATCCTTATCTAAAAAATTAGTTGATTACACACCAATTTTTTCAAAAACCTGAAAAATAAGAACTATTATCAATACCTCGAGCGGAAACAAAGGGGTGTGCCTGTAAATCTGTTTTTATATAAAGTGAACGTACACAAACACTTACTAAAGTGGTATTGTTTAATTTTTAGTCTGTGTTTAGTGTCTATATTGTTTTGTCGTGATTTTTGAGGTGTATATTGAGAATTGGTAGTGAATATGAATCACTACCTATTTTGATATTCCAATGAATTTTTGTAAAAAAGTGGACACTTATTTCAAAGAATGTGCTTTTTAACTATTTTACTAAAAAATAAGTATGTATTCAGCTCTTATCAAAAACATGTCTAGCTACCTCTCATTTTTCGTTAAGATTTAACGTTTTATGTCGTTTTTATTTGACAAGCATGATTGTTTATACATATTTATGCATCATACTCGTTAAAAAATCCATAAAGACTCATGAGCTGAATACATACAAAAATAATAGCAGTTTTTAGCATAAAAACTTAGATGATGAATAAATATAAACGACTGGAAACCTGCTATTTTAACTTCACAAAACTGTGAAATGAGTGTGAAAATGTGTTTAAAAATCTACAATTTAAGCTCTAATTCTGATATTTTATATTTAACTATGGTTGTTTATTGTGAACAACACACCCCTACGCTTCTACTGGAAAATACGAACTAAATCTTATTTAATAATTTTTTAACAAAATGAGTTTGTGTAAATCTTGTAAAAACATTTACAATGAAAAAATCGCTTAAAAATGCGTTTAAGCTATAATTTAAGTTTATTCACGTTAATAGCTTTCACCATAACAGCTATAAATGAAGAAGTAGTAGAATTGTGAACAAACATGTAGGAAATCAAAATGACAACTCGAAAAATGCGTGTGGAACTATCTGATAACGATGGCAATCGTTATACTATCGCTTTCGAGGGACAAATGACTCGTGACAAAGTCTTACGAATTTTAGATCTTGTCGACTTACTGGGTGGTATTCCAAATGAGTCACAAGGAACAAATAATATAAACCAGATTCACACAAACACTTTTTCCCGGTTTGAAAAAGTCTATATGGTTGTTCAGAAAAATTTCCCAATAATTTGGTTTACATCTAAAGATATACAAACAATTTATGAACATGAACTTAAGGAACCAATCAGTTTAAGCACGGCTTCAACGTACTTGACAAGAATGACAAAAAAAAGTTTGCTTATAAGAACTGGAACAGGAAATAGTGTTAAATATAAAGTAGCACCAAATTCTCTGCAAACAGTAATTAAACAACAAACCAAAAACAAATAAGTCCACTACTTCACAAAAAACATGAAAAAGTTTACATAATAAAATCAAATTGTGCGTTGCTGCTGCAAAAATAAAAATTAAGGCGTGTTAGTTTCTTCTTTTTTTAAAAATTTTTCCATTTCTTTCTTAACATTATATTTAAAAGGAATTTTGCCTTTTTCTCGTTCAAGGTACCCATCCTCATAGAGTTTTTTCATTAATCTGGCTGTATGTTCTCTACTGAGACTGACACGCTCTTTAATTTCAGGTGCAGTTTTTGCTCCCTCTGTAGTCAGTATTTCTAGCACTACCACTTCAGTATTGGTTAATGAAGCTAAGGCTTTATCACGTTTTATCGGTACAACTGGTATAGTTTGTTCAATTTTAAACTCGGATGGCAATAATGAAATTTTTTGTAGTTGTTCTTCAAATCCGTTTATTCTGTTTTTGAGTGATTCGTGAGCTGTTTCAACATCCTTTATTTTAGCAGTTAAACCTGACAAAATAGGTGACAAATTACTGTTGTTTTGTACTAAATTGTTAAGCTGGCTTATTTGTGTCTCAAGTATTTCCTTCTGCTGTTCAATGGTACTCTTATGCTCTTCAAAATTGTCACATTGTATCTCAATAGGTGCAATTCTTTTCTCAATGGTGTCTATTTTTCTTAAACTAGTGTCAGACTTTGCGATGTTTCCTTCAACTTTGAACGTTATCTGTTCAAGTTTTTCTGATTCGCGCTTAAGTTCTCTGTTAAAACTTAGTATAATATCCTCAACAGCACCACGTGCTTTTTCATACGCTTTTTGTGCTTGCCGTATTCTATTATAATATCCAACTGATGCAACAATAGTGGTTAATAGTAAAACTCCCATTAATGCTGGTAGTATAATTTCACTCAAGTTACCGCCTCATTGTGATGTACTTGTGATTTAGCGTGTTGCATCACACATCACATTTTTCCATCATGCTTTTAAGGATTATGGTATTTTCTGAGGAAAGTCGTGTATGATGTCACACATCACAAAACTGTGTTGTCGGAGTTGTGTTTTAGGGTTGTTGGGATGTAAAAAAATGTGGGTAATTTGAGCTTTATTTATTTATTTATGCTTAATTTATTGTTAAAAATTTTTGTTATTATTTGTGAAAAATAGTTTAATTTGTGCATTTTTTTATGTGATTTGTGATGTCACAAAGATTGGTTTGATGGATTGGATAGTCGTTTTAGGCTTGTTTCTAGCTCCTCTCTGACGATTTCTAACATTTTTACATACTTTTCTGTCTCTTCTTGTTTTCCTGGTATGTCTTGGTGGGCTTCCACATAATCTTTCAGTTTATTTGCTATTTCGAGATATGGGTCTAAAGTTGAGCTTTCAAACACGCCCAAATATCCTAAAAGTAGGATTGTGTAGATGGATTTTATCACGTTTTCTTTAGACTGTGATAAAGTTCTATTAAATGAACCGCGACTTATTTTGGACTTTGTTAGTCGTAATTTGGCTTTTTCATCGTATTTAAGTTGTTTGTTTGATATATTTTCGGCTAATATGTCAATTAATAATGTTTCGAGTTGTATTTTGGTTAATTGACAATTTTTTAGTAGAATTTTGGTAACGGGGTCATTTAAAGCACTGTTTAACCATGCTGTTATCCCTTCTTTTAGCTTCAAACTTGTGTCTCCTTTCTTGTGTTGAATGAATACAACTTTGTATACAATCGATGCTTTTATAGCTTGTCACCCCTAAAATTGCTGAAAAAACGTTGTAAATTGCTGTAATTTTCTGTTTTTACTTGATTTAGTCTTGTTATTGCACTAATTATCAAAATATGTGCTGAAATTACTTGTAAAATCTTATTTACGGGTTAATTTACTGATATTGTTTTTACTTACTATACTCTTCTTTTTCCTTTTTCTAAACTTTCATGCTAATTCTTTACTCCACCTTTAGTATACTTTTGCTTGCTTAATGTTTATTTTTTTAGCCTAAAACATGCAGTTTTTCATTTATATTTCATTTTTTTCTTTTTTTTAAATATGAGCAATCATAAAAATTGACGTTGTGATGTCACTAAATCTTATAATCACATGTATATCACATATAAATCACGTGATTTTTACATAAACTGATATGACATCACAAGTTGTTATGGCTTTGTGATGTATTTGTGACTGTAACGTGATATGTGATTACTACGTATATTTACAAAAGTTTAAATTTAAATCTATTATAGCTTTTTGATATTGTTAGCTTGCTAAACTGTTATTAACTTAAGCGTGGGCATATAGCAGTTCCGTTTTTCGTTAACTATATGTATTTTAGAGTTTTACGTTATTCTACACACAAATAATGTATGGGCCAACATTGCAAACATGGTTCTCAT
>WQTS01000041.1 GCA_009786185.1 Bacteroidota bacterium | reverse complement strand
TTCAATAATTTTTGTAGTATATTTAAAGAATATTTAAACAATAAAAATATTGATGACGCAATATCAAAAATACCACTTATTTATAGAAAGAAAATTGAATTAGATAATAAATCTGTCTCAGAAATAAAGAAACAACATTTTGATACTGTTGAATTGTTGAATGATTATTTGAAAGAAGATGGGGATAAAGAAAATACACATATTGGGCATGAAATCAAAGTGATTCAAGTAAATGAGGAAATTCCGAAAGATGATATTTTGTTTTCTGAAATACAGATGAATACGTTAAATTTTTTTGAGAATAGTAATTTTTTAATCTCTCAAGAGAAATTCGAGGAATTTGCAAAATCCAATAAGATACTCAAAAATCAATTGATAGACAGTATTAATGAGCTTTGCTATGAACATTTAGATGATAATCTAATAGAAAATGACGATGAATGTTATACAATTAACCAAGTTTATTATCAAACAATATTGGAGAAATGGGCAAAATGACAGAAAATATTAAACCAAAAGAAGCCACGTCCATTATAAATTCACTGATTGGCGGTGTAGTTCCCAAGATTGGAGTTCAGCATATTACTGTCGGACGCTCGGAAGAAATTAATGCTGTTGTGAAAGCATTGGAAGATGTTAAAAATGGACACAGTATGGTAAAATTTTGGATAGGTGATTTCGGTTCAGGTAAATCCTTTATGTTGCATTTGTTAAATACTATTGCACTAAAACAAAAGTTTGTCATAGCAAATGCAGATTTTACTCCCGAAAACCGCTTGTATTCCAATGACGGAAAAGCGGTCGCGCTTTATACCGCTCTGATAGACAATATTGCAATTCAAACCAAGCCAGAAGGCGGAGCATTACAGACTTTATTAGAAAAATGGATTGAACAAGTAATTACGAGAACAGCAGAAGAAAATAACATCTCCTTGTTAAACATTCGTAATGAACAATATATGCCGCTTATTGAAAATAACATTATGAAAACTATTAATGAAATTACAGAGGTTGGCGGTTTCGATTTTGGTACTGTAATTGTGAAATATTACGAAGGGTATATTAAAGATAATGAACAATTAAGACGTAATGCCATAAAATGGTTGAAAGGAGAGTATCGGACTAAAACTGAAGCAAGGCAAGATTTGGGAATAAGAGAAATAATACACGATTTGAATTATTACGATATGCTCAAAAATTTTTGCAAGTTGTTTGTGACTATGGGATATAGTGGGTTTTTGATAAACTTGGATGAAGCAATAAATGTCTATAAAATTTCAACTTCTGTAATGAGAGAAAAAAATTATGAAAAAATACTCACAATTTATAACGACTGTTTTCAGGGGAAAGTATCTCATCTATTCTTTAATTTTGCTGGTACAAGAGACGTTTTAGAAAATCAGCGGAGAGGTTTTTACAGTTATGATGCTTTGAAAACAAGACTTGAAACAAATAAGTTTGAAACTGCCGAAATAAGAGATTTTGCACAACCCGTTATTCGATTATTTCCATTAAACCATAACGAAATATTTGTTTTGCTTCAAAAACTGAAAGCAATTTTTGATTTCAATTACAAAAGTGAAATAGATATAACCAACGAAGAAATACATCAATTTATGGAAGAAATATTCAATAAGCCCGGAGCATCGGAATTCTTGACACCACGTGAAGTGATTAGAGATTTTCTGAATATTTTGAATATCATTCGACAAAACCCATCTGTTGATAAAAACAAACTCTTTAAAGATGTAAAAATTACTGACGAGAGACCTTCCAGCGTTTCGCTAAATGATATAGATGAATTATGACATCATTTGACTTGCTTTCAGAACCTATACGAAAATATATTCGCGATAAGCGCTGGGAAGAATTACGACCTATTCAAAATGCTGCGATTCAAAAAATATTGGCATCAAATGACAATTTTATTTTAGCATCCAGGACAGCATCAGGAAAAACGGAAGCTGCTTTTCTTCCTATTCTATCAAAGATAGATTTTAACAATACTGGCGTACAAGTATTGTATATTTCACCTTTAATTGCACTAATAAATGACCAATTTTTTCGTATTGAAGAACTTTGCAAATACCTTGATATAACAGTTACAAAATGGCATGGTGAAGCAAACAAAACACTTAAAGATAAATTGATTAAGGAACCTAACGGAATTGTTTTAATTACCCCCGAGTCATTGGAAGCAATGTTTGTAAATAAACCTTTTAATGTAAAACATTTGTTTTCTAATCTCAAGTATGTAGTTATTGATGAAATCCATTCATTTATTGGAACAGATAGAGGAAGTCAACTAAAATCAATTTTATCAAGGCTGCAATTACTAAATAAAATATTTTTTAGCATAGTTGGCTTATCTGCTACAATTGGAGATTTCAGTGAAGCAAAGAAATTTACAGGTGATGAGTCAAGGACAACCATTTTATTAGACAGAAAAGCAAAGGAAATAAACGCGATATTTCGCTACTTCAAAGGCGAGAAAGAGGAATTGCCCTTAGAATTGATAAAGGATTTATATCTTGAAACAAAAGATCATAAAGTTTTAATTTTCCCAAACAGCAGAGGGCGAGTAGAAGAAGTCGCAGTTAAACTCAAAAAAATATCAGAAAGAGTTAAAGGGCATCCAAATTATTTTTCCCATCATTCCTCTGTTCATAAAGAAGTACGAGAGTATGTTGAATATTTTGCCAAAAATAATGTTCGTCAAAATTTTTGTATTTCTTGTACATCAACATTAGAATTAGGGATAGATATTGGAACTGTAGACGAGGTTGTTCAAATTGATTCAACATACAGCATCGCATCATTAATTCAGCGTGTTGGCAGAAGCGGACGAAAAGATGAAGAAAGCAGTAATTTACATTTATACGCTACCAACAAATGGAGTTTATTGCAATCAGTCGCCTGTTGGTTGTTATACAAAGATGGTTTTATAGAGCCGCCGCAAATAAATGACAAGCCTTACGATATTTTGATTCATCAGGCTTTATCAATTGTGAAGGGGTATTCAGGAATAAAATTAGCGGAATTAATTAATCAGCTAAAAGAAAATACTGCATTTAACCGAATAGAATTTTCAGAAATTGAAGAAATACTTGAATATCTGGTAGAAATAGACTTACTGGAAAGATTACAGTATGAGGTAATAATTGGCATTGAAGGGGAAAAAGTAGTAAACAATCGTGACTTTTATAGCGTATTTAAAACAGAAGAGAATTTTAAAGTTGTAAATGCAGGTAACACGATTGGAGAAATACCGTTTTCTCCACAAATCATTGAAAATGAAAATATTCTGCTCTCTGCAAAAATATGGAAAATAAAATTGGTAGACCAAAAGGCAAAAAAAATCGAAGTAATTCCTGCAAATGATGGCAAAAAACCAATGTTTTTCGGTGGGGAAGTTGCAGTACATCCAAGAATAAGAGAAAAAATGCTAGAAGTTTTGTATTCTAAAATAGAGTTTGATTTTCTTGACCAACCGAGTTGTGACGAAATAGAAATATTGAGAAATGATTTTTCAATGTTTGATATTCAAAATGCAAATAAGGATAGACCTCTTTTGGTATCGGGTAAATATATACGGCTTTTTACATTTACTGGGACAAGAATTAATAGAACAATTCAATTACTCTTAAATATAGCCGGAATAAAGAACATGCCTCGTGAATATAGCAGTTCTTTTGATATCGAGGCATCACAGCAGGAGTTTCATCATAAATGGTCTTCTATATGTCAACCAATAGCTGAAATTGATACATATATTTCTACTCTTTTGAGAGAGAAGCCAGCTTTATTGGATTTTTCAAAATGGGGTACATATTTGCCCGATAAATATAAAATGAAATTTGTTAAGGATAGGTATTTTGATATTGAACAAACTGGACATTTTTTAATAAAGATGAAATTTATAGAAAATAAATGATACAAGATTTGTGTTTTTTAATAAACAAGAAAGGTATAAAAAAATCGAAAGAGCGCAACCTTCACATAACAAACGTGCCTGTTGCACAACTCACAGAAGTATTATGAAATTTCAGAAAGATGGAGTATTAATAGCTTTAAATAAATTAGTAATTGATATA
>WQTS01000040.1 GCA_009786185.1 Bacteroidota bacterium | reverse complement strand
CCTGCTACCGGTATCGATGAAAACGAGGAGCTTGTTATTAGCGTATTCAGCTATAACAACGTTGTTACGATTGTGAACGAAACTCTTGTTCCGATCAAACAAGTTGATATTATGGATATGCACGGTCGTGTAATTTGGAAAGGACAAGCTAACGGAGATAGAACTGAGATTACGCTGAATGTAGCTACCGGTATCTATAACGTACGTGTTGTTACCGAAAACAATCAACACAAAACTACTAAAGTTAATATCAATTAAATCGCGTAGGGGCAAGGCGCGCTTTGCCCCTACCGGAAATAAAAATATTAATTAGTAGATTTTATTAATAATTTTGGATGGGAAAGGCACCTTGAAAAAGGTGTCTTTTCTTATGTTGTTAAGGAGTAACAAAATTCTGTTTTTTCATCAATCCTAAACCGATCATCTGCCCGGTAATTAATAATCCAAACAATTTGGTTGCCGGAACAGAGCAATCTAATTTTTTGCTTTTCTAACAAATCAACTTTTAGATCCGTAAAAAAATCACTCAATTTTTTTTTAGTTTTCATGCCAAAAGGATAGAAATAGTCTCCTTTTTTCCAGTTTCTTATTGTTAAGGGAAAGATTAGTTTTTTGGTATCTACATAAATGACGTTAGGAGATTTAAGGAGTTTAAAGTTTGAGTCGCAGGATATTTTTTCTACCAGAAAACCATATTTTTCCAACTCTTCTATACTATTAATGATAATCCCTTCATCATTTTTTTCTTCTTTTTTTTCAATAATAAAATGAGTTCTATCTTTAATTAGAATATGAGTATCGGATAAAAATTGTTTTCCCGGAGTTGCGTCAATAGACTTTAAAATATTTTCAACATCATCGGCATTAAAACCAAAAGGATTTAATATTTCGTATAAAATTAAAGAGCGGTTTTCGTCATCTTTTAGCGCATCAATAGGAATGCTAATTCTACCTTCTGTTTCTTTCAATAATTGTTTTTTATATTGTTGAACCTGCGCGTCGAAAAATTTGGTTTGTTGTAAAAAAAGATTACTATTTTTCGAAAAAATCTCAATGAAATTCGGATTAATTTTCTCTAATTCAGGAATAACATGATGTCGAATTTTATTCCTCAAAAATTCATCCGTTAAATTTGAAGAATCAATACAAAAATCTATTTCTTGTTCCCGCACATACCGTTCTATTACAGAGTTACTAAACCTTAGTAAAGGGCGGATTATTTTTCCGTTTTTTTGAGGGATACCGCACATTCCGCGCAATCCGGTGCCACGTAATAAGTTCATCAACACTGTTTCCGTATTATCATTTGCATGATGCGCCGTAACAATATAATCGTAATTCTCTCCAATCTCCTCAAACCACTGATAACGCAACTCGCGTGCTACCATTTCTATAGATTTGCCCGATTTTTGTTGTATCGCCATCGTGTTAAATTCCTTCACAAAAACCTTTTGTGTGGTTAAAAAAGGGAGGTTTTGTACAAAAAACATCTCTTTATTCGATTCTCCACCACGCAAATGAAAATTACAATGTGCAACGTCAAAGTTTAAACCATAATTAGCAAAAAGATGCGCCAACACTACAGAATCACGCCCGCCGCTCACCGCCAATAAAAAGTGCGCCGACTCTGCATCGGGCGCCAAAAATAGTAATTCTTGATAAAATTGCTCTTTCATAGAATTTTATCATGTACAAAACATCAATTATCTTTATACGAATGTTTATTACCAACATCCAACATGAACGCCGTAGCTAAAGTGCCCAAGCCTGCCAATAGGGTGATGAGCGCTAAAAATAAGAAGGGCATATCATAAAAATCTATAAGCAGACCTGTTTCTGCACATCTCTTTAAATAAGCAAAAACAATGAGGAAAATGGCGGTCATAATACTATCCATAAAAATAGTGATGCTGTGTGCATTTTTCTTAACCCAAAGATGAATGGCTTCTATCCATTCTGTTAATAAAAAGAATGCAAACCAGTTACGTATCCAAAGTAGTGTTAGTGCGCGAAATGCGGCTTGTTCCGTCATGTCGAATGTAGTGCCGCGTTTTATGGTTAAAGCAAATATAATACAGGCAAATGCAAGATGGCATAATGCAAGTATTGTACTTACAATTTTTTCTTTTTTAGATGTTAAGATAAACGTGTTTCCAAAAACAGCAAATGCCATAGCTAAAATAAGTGCGGCGGAAAAATACCCCAAAACCTTAAAACTACCTGAAACATGAATAAATGAAATGGCGCTGATTAATAAGAATAACGCACCTTTAAAGGCAAAATACCAGGGACTTCCATATTTTTTAAATTTCATAACGTATAGGTTTAATTATTTAATAATGATTCCTTTAATAACTTCACCTCCTAATGTTTCATTTATTTTGGCAGCAATTTGGCTACGACTGCTCAACACTTCAAAACGGAGCGCTGCATTAGGGATGGTAACGTAAAGCACTCCTCGTTTTGCAGAGATTTTTGTAGTTTGTTTAGCCACAAATTCGCCTACCGTTTGTGCCCACAATCCAACGGCTTGTTGCTCCAAAAGCAAGGATATTTTACCGTTTTGGGCAAAGAAGTGTTGGATGCAATTGCCGATAGCTTGATGATTCATTGTGATAATAGTGAAGTGCGAAATAACACAAAATTTGGAAAGCAAGATAAGTTTGTCTCATTTCTGTTCCAATTTAAACACAAAATCCAACAATTAGGGTTGTGTAGCACTCAACTCAATCGAAAAAAACCTTAACTCATTTGTTTTTTTCCTGCATTCATTTTTTTCTTATTGTGCAAAAAGATACTCCAAGTAGTTTTGCGCCCTCAAATGTTTAACAATTAAATCAAAAAAAAAGAACAAAAAAATGATTAAAAAAATGAGATTTTCGATGATGAACGTAAAAATGTTCTTGGTAGCAATTGCCCTGATGCCGGGCTTGAGTGCAACAGTGTTTGCACAGGATGTAGATGTATATATAGGCGGACAAGATAACTCCAGAGCCGTTGTGTGGAAAAACGGAACACCTACTTACCTCACCACAGGATTGGGCGGTATCGCTACCAAGCCGAAGCCCTCAAGGATAACCTCAAGAATGAAGGCTTTGACCAATTGGATGCCATCTTAGAATTTTGCGAAAGAAATGTTGACACGTTGCAGGAGTTTTTACAAAGTCCCTGCCACCTTGCTACTGAGGGTTCATTTATAAAAAACACCAAAGAATTTAACAGCATCTACTACATTAACTCTTCACGCTTGGTGTTCTTGAAAATGAAGTACTTCGTAACCTCAGTAGAAGAGTTGCAACTCCGGCATCACTTGGGTGATCTCTTTTGCGCTGAATTGCTCGCCGCAGATCCGGCAGTTGAAAAATATGCCCGTATCCTTTCCGGGATTAAGAAGTTTATCGTATTTATGGCAATAGCCGAAGGAATTGCCGAATTGCACCAAATGCCCACCGATAGAGGCTTAATTTTCCAAACTGCCATTGCCAACCGTATTTCAGAAGTACAGTATTCACCTGTGTCGCCCCAAGAGTTAGAGCGCATCCGCAAGGAGTACACTAACAAAGCTGAGCGCTACATGAGCAGTGTTGTTGAGACACTGAAAAGACATTCAGCAGATTACACGGCTTACTTCACCTTTGCCGGAAACAACGCCCCACCATCCAAACATATACGCCGTGATAATACCAACAAGAAAATATTTTTAGCATAATGGAAACATCTAATCAAATAATAATACTCATTTCCGCCATCCTAAATTTGGGTTTAGGAGGTACAACCATTTGGAGCATCATTAAGTATTTGGGTGAAAAACGGTTACGCGCTTTGGAAATGAAAGAAAAAGAGAGCAACCTCGAAAGTCAGCAATTCCGGGCATTGACCGAACAAATTGAGTATCAAAAGAAACTCATCCAAGAATTTATTGCCAACGAGCGAGAACGCGATGAAATAAACGATAAACAGCGCGAACTCATACTAACCATCAAGCGTCAATC
>WQTS01000039.1 GCA_009786185.1 Bacteroidota bacterium | reverse complement strand
CAAATCCTGTCATCCCGACAAGATAAAAATTTCTGATAATCGTTGCCGTATATTGAATGATTGTCAGGATTTTATTGGCAAAAAAGGGGCTGTTTGGTTTCTCATGATTCTGTAAAATGGCATAAGAAAGAAAAAGAAAAAATTGAAAAACAAACAACTGAAATAAAGAATTTTAGCACCATATAAAAAAGAGGGGAAATATCAGTTATTTGCTGTTATTTTCCCTCTTTTTCTGTTGTTTTGTTACCCGTTTGTTACTCCAAAAACTTCTAAAATCTGACTCACAAGTTATCTGACTCAATTTTAATCAAATATTCCATTTTGTTTATCTACTGCTTCGCGTTTGGCTTTGCTGACAATTTGAGCGTATATTTGTGTAGTTGAAATTTTTGAATGTCCTAGCAATTTACTTGTAACTTCCAATGTATTACCCAAAGTAAGTGATAAAGTGGCTGCGGTGTGCCTACTGCAATGAAATGTGATGTCTTTTCTTATTCCCGCATTCTTTACCCATTCTTTTAGTATTGGATTGGTAACTTCATTTTTTGGCAACTTGAAAACTCTATCTGTTGGCTCTTTTGTCGTTCCTGTTGGCAACCATTTTAACGCTTCATTACTAACTTGCAAAGTCATTTCTGACCTTGTTTTTCTCATTTTGAACCGCAACTCAGCAGCACCAAAATTATCGGTATGTAAATTTTCCCATTTTAGCTTTGATATGTCCCCATACCTCAACCCTGTTAAACAACTGAAAAGAAAAGAACGCTTCACTACATTATGCTTACAGTCAGTTTCTATTAACTTTTTAACCTCTTTAATGGTTAGATACTCCCTTTTGCTTGCTTCAGTTTTAGGCTTATCCGATTTGTCTATTTTGAACATTGGATTAGTTGTTATTATGTCTTCTCTTACTGCTTTATCAAGTGTGCATTTCAGCTTATTATACAACTTGTTTTGCGTATTGGGTGACAATTTAGATGCTTCCTTTTGTGTTCCCATACTATCCGCATTTCTCAAATACTTTATAAAACCTTTGATATAGTTTTCAGTTACCTGCGCAAAACTGATATTTTCGCCCTTATATACTTTTAAATGATTACGCAAACTTTTATAATTATAATAATTACCTTGTTTAGTGCCTGTGCGCTTCCAACTTTCAACTGCCAACATATCAATGTATGGAAGCAGTTTTGTTCCCTTTGACTTCACTGGTGCCAAACTAAAATCGTGAGCCAAATTTTTTAACTCAACAACTTTTCGCGCCTTAACCGCATCTGCAATTTCCAAAGTTTCCTTATTTGTAATTTTAGATATTGGTGTTGTTTCGGGGATTAGGTATAAATTTAAGAATTCATATTCTCTATTGCCATTTTTATAAAAGTCTAAATAAATAGATTTATTGCCATTTTTCAGTTTTTTGAATCTTATTCTAATCGGCTCTTTAATTTTGATTATTTTATTCATAACATTTGGTTTTAGTTTTTTTATTCATTCTCTCTGTAGGTTGAAAATAGCTGTCTACCTCTGCTTCTATTTCAGCATTTGTTTTAACTCGGCATTGCAACATCCACGCCTCAACTTCAGATTTTTTAAAATAATTAAATTTACCACATTTGTAGTAAGGTATTTTTTTATCACTCACGTGTTTGTAGAGGGTGCTTTCGCTTATTCCTGTGAGTAGTGAACATTCGCTCATATCGAGCACTTTTTTTGTTCTTAATAATGCGAGCTGTTTTATTTCTTGTAGCTCATTTTGAATCGCCTTAAAGTAGTTTTCTAATTCATTTATAGGCAAAGTTAAATTGTTGTTAGTGGTCATTCTTATTTTTTTATTCCACTTATTCCGCGTGTTTTTGGCACACAACACTCAAGCCATTTCAGAAAAAATCAACTCCCCATAACTGGGAGCTTCAGCCTTCCCCACAAATATATACATTTAATTTTTAAAAACCAAATAATCTGAAAAAATATTTTAATTTTGTCGAAAAAACTCAAAGGCTATATGGGATAATGCGTTATAGGGTATTGTAGTACAGTTTGATTTTTGAAATTTGCTACGGGAGGATACCTACCTATCCCGCACCAACTCCACACCACACCCCTAAACTAATTTCTTTATCTTTTGAAGCGTGTTTAACGATGTGCCTGTGATTTTATACACATTCCGCAACGAGTAGCCTTTTCTTAACAGTTTCATTTCTTCAATGTATTGGTTTTTAAAGTCTTGGTCTGATTTTCTATATCCGACTTTCCGACCGACAACGCCTCCGCTGTTTCTGAAATTATCATAACCACTTGCAACCCTTTCCCTAATCGTTTTGCGCTCCATACGTGCAACCTCCGCAAGTATCGTAATCAGAAATTGCGACATTGGATTTATTTCTTTTTCGGCTGTTAGAGTTTCAATGTTATAATTTTGAATGTAAACACTAATTTTATTTTGATTAAGTATCTCAATAGCCTGCAAAACCTGCAATGTATCACGCCCTAATCTGCTTAATTCTGTTACAAGCACCTTATCAATCTTATTTGTATTCACAAAATTAATCATTTTCATTAACTCCGCCCTGTCTTGATTCTTTTTTGTGCCTGATATTTGTTCTGCAAAAACCGCCTCTATTGTAATACCATTGCCGACTGCATAAGTTGTTAAATCATTAATCTGTCTTTGATAATCTTGAGTGCCGTTGGTGCTACTCACTCGTGCGTAAATTACTGCCTTCATATTCTTGTTTTTTTTAAGTTAGGGGACAAAATTTTGCCCTTATTTGTTGTTTAATTTAATGGTACAAAGGTAGTTATTGTATACTGAATGTGCAACATTTCTGTAGATAACTAAAGTTAATAGTTGACTCATTTTGAATCAATTACAACCAAATGCGAGTAAATAGTTTTAATATCTAAAATATATTGTATCTTTGTACCCGAATTGTACTGAGAAAGGTGTGATTCAGTCTTTTGTATAAAAAAGAGCGTTTATTATTGTCTTGTCTTTGGACTACTTGCAAATTTTCCAAAAATATAAACACAGAGATAGTAAGCAAACGCCCTGCGTGGTTGCGTGGGGTAAATTTTGCTTATTTGTGTTTATGGCTTTGCAAGTAGCCCCAAAGAAGATAAGTGTAAGTTTTACCTCACGTATCTTTTTTGTTGCTACATCAAATATATAAACAAAAGTAAAAATCTGCTTTCAGGGGTAAGAGAGCAATAAAAAATTATGCTCTATGGCAAATACAAATTTTAAATGTGTTGAGGGACAAAGAACACTACTTGACACTACCGACTCCAAAAAAGCAATGGCTTCAGCAAAGAATAAGCCAAGTGATCCAACTGTAATTTTCACAACTTGTAATCAAGTAACATTGCAGGAACTAATCAAAAAATTAGAGGAAAAAGACTATTTGACAGATGGGAAAAGCACCCTCCAAACTGCAGAAGAAATTTATCAACAAAGATTTGGCGGAAAGGAGAATGCATTATGAAATCAATTTTATTTTTAGTAACAGCATTATTTTTAGCAATAAATGTGAACGCGCAAACTCAACGTGAATTTTTAGGGTATAATGGAGCTAGGATTGATCACAATTGGATTTGGCAGGGTTTGAATTTTGATTCCGAAACAATGACCGCTTCAGTTAGAGTGTGGCACAGAACTGTGGGAAGTCATACAGGATCAGGTTTTTATGGAGGTGATATAGCTATTATAGGTATTGTTGTTCCTCGTGAAATTGAAAATCCCGCAAATGGGCAAATGTATACAGTAACAAGATGGGTAAGAGGAGGACAAATCGGTAGGGATAGACATTTTGTCGTAAATCAACAAATTGCCGCACATGTTGAATCATTTATGAATTTCCATGTATTCATACCAAATACAATTGAAGTGATAGAAGGAGAACATGCCGATTTTAATAGTGTTTTCAGAAGGGGAAGAGTCGTAAATAACAATTGGGTTGTTACACACGC
>WQTS01000038.1 GCA_009786185.1 Bacteroidota bacterium | reverse complement strand
GAATGCGTATTGGTTTAATTCTCCCACGCAAAAATAAAGAGCCAACCAACCCCAAAAAATCAGTTAGCTCTTTAAATAAATAATACAATCAATGTTGCCAAGGTGTTGCCGCGAAGGAAGTTAAGAGGTCAAAAAGCCTGTCATGCCAATGTCTTTGGCTTTCAATTCATCACTCCCACTCAATTTACAAGGCTTTGTATCCTAGTGTTTTAGCTGTTTCTGGTTGATTTATTTTTACTATTTTCCTTTTTTATCGCTCGTTTTTGTCGTTGTATAAATTTTTGTACTCAAAATGCACTCGTGGAAACCCGACTTATCTCATCGCAAGCTGTGGCATCATTTGGATAATCTTACCATCTAATGCCTTGCCGTTAGCTTTCTTATTTCGTTTTATGCCATCTGCCCCCCACGTTCCCCATTGTTTGAAAAAGAATGCTACTTCTTGCTCGTCAGTTTGTTGCAATATGGAGCGAACCCATTCTGGCTTCATTGGTCTTGCTCTCACTCCGCTTTCGCCCCCCACAATAACCCAATCAATATTTGTTAGGTCTATTTCGCCGAGGTCATCCACCAATGGCTCACATGAAATAAACCGAATAGAAGATGGCAGATTACGAAGCGAATCAATACGAGTTTTTTCAGAAAAAGATTCAACAGTTACGCCAAGCCAGACGTTTTGCGGAACATCAACTTTTGAAAAATATTCCGCCATTCTTTCGGCTCGTTTCGTTAAGATTTGATACCGATGATGCGATGATTTTCTAATTGTACTCATAACTTTATCAATAAAATTGAATGGTACGGCATCGTGGAACAAATCTGCCATTGAGCAGACAAATACAGTATGCGGAATTTTCCACTTTAACGGCTCTTCAAGAACATTTTCGTGCATTGTTGGAACAAAACCGTTTTCATATTTGCCAACACCCATTGCCTTAAGTCTGCCTGCCATTGTTTCAGCATAGCAATTAGCGCAACCTAATGATAGTTTTGTGCAGCCAGTCACAGGGTTCCATGTTCTATCTGTCCATTCTATTTTTGATTTTTGTGCCATGATTATCAATCCTCCGCACTTTTTAATATGTGATTAGCACCTTTTAATGCTAATCCCCATGCTGATGGATTTGGATTGCTGACTGCAAAGCAAAGCAAAAATAAGGGTGAATTTGTCTTATTCTTTAATACGGCTGGTTTATCTGCTACGTTGCTAAATGTCTCTTTCAATCGCTTAACGATGAATTGCCTCAATCCATCGGGTATTTTCTCTTTTTCGAAATCTCCAAAAAGTGTCATCTGGGGTGAATCAGCGTAAAGTTGCTCTTTCCAATCAGTTGTTCCGAAGATTTTATTCAACTTTTCCTCATTGGCTTTCGGTATACGCCCATTCTTATACAGATTGCGATTTACCGCCGAAAACGGAAACAGATACCATACATCGAACGCTTGCGTATTGCTAATTTTCTCTAGTGATTCCCAATCTAAATCCATAGCATAGGGGTCAAGAAATATAACTCCACGCCAACTTTCTGCACGCCATTGGCGGCTGTCAATGCTTTGCAACAGCTTGTTGCAATCGCCCTCTAAAATGCTTACTGCATCAGCTTTATCTGGATATTCATTCTCAATTTTCTCATTTAGCGCATTATAAAAGACCTTATCATTTTCAATGAAAAAATATTTGTCAAATGGATATTTGAGCGCGCGGATTGCCGATCCGTCCGTAACAACACCATTTTTAAGAGTGACGTTCCCAGAGCCTGAAAAAGCATCTATGTAGCAAAGCTTAAAATTCTGATTTTTCAATGCGGAAGTAAAGAAACCCAAGTATTTTTCGACAGCGTCTAGCTTCTTCTCCGTCCATTCCCCACCAAATGTTTGCTCTGAACTCATTTGTTCTCCCCCTGTGAAAGTATCATCATACCTTCCACCAGATTCATTTTTATTCATGTTTCATATCTCCTTTTTTGCCAACTAACACAAACAGCAATAAAAAGAAAATCTATGACTTTCTATGTACAAAGCAAAATCCACGCCGCAGGGCGGCTTTATTACATACATGAAATTCCCTTAATCTAACAACGGTACAATATTGCGCTTGCCGTGCAGAACACGATAAATCATTATTTTGCCTTTGCTCTCATCAACCCTATAAAAAACCAGATAGTCAAAAATTATTACAGCCTTTCGGTAGCTTGGGTTATATTCATATTGGCTAAACATATAGGGCATAGCCACAACTTGAGCGCAAAATTTCTCAAAGCTATCCCTAAATTTTTTAGGTGGGATTTCGCCATACTCTGACAAAAATAGACGTATTTCTTTCAAATCGTTCTTCGCTATGCTTAAAATTGATACTTTCATATTTTTACCGCATCCCAACTATCCCATTCTTTGAACAACTCATCAGCACTCATCCATTCGTCGGGATTGTCTGCTATGGCTTCAGCTTCGGCTAATTTCTCTTTGACAAAACGAATATGCAAATATTCCTCATAGCTTGCAAAATCCTCATAGGGGATTATGACAGCTTCGCTTTTGCCATTGTTGGTTATGATTACGTTATTGCGGTTTTTAATGATTGAAGCAATTTCAGGGTAGTTGTTTCTCAAATCTCGAACAGCTTTTACATGTGTCGAAAACATTGTGAGTCACCTCCTTATATTCTGTGATACATATTGTATCACAGAATAAATAAAATATCAAGCACTAAGTTCTGTTAATTTTTATAATACTTATACTTTAACTCTAATGATACAGTCGCCCTGCGGCGCAACTTGTATTTTTATTGCGGCTCCATGTTTTCATTCTCTTTCACTCGACAAATAACATCTTGTACTTCACAATCCAAGAAATCGCACAACAAGCCTATTGTGTTTGTTGAAACAGGCGATCCCTCTTTTAGTCTATTATATGTACCGCCGCCAATTTTTAACTTATGTTTCAATGCGTATGTAGAAACACCTTTTTCTTTCATCGTTTTCCATAACGGAGAGTATGAGATTAACAAGGAAAAGCACCGCCTTTATTACTTTTCCTTAATTATGCGCCAATATTGGTCAAGAGTGTGATTGACCAATATTGGTCAATGTGGTACACTAATATAATCAATAAATTAAAAACTGGGGCAAGGGGGAGCTTATGAACAAGAACGCTTTCAAAGTGCTTGAAGAAATCGCCGCCAAAAGCTTTAGCAATCCATACGCAGGACTGCATACTATTATGCAAATGAATAAGCAGTTTACAAAATATGCCGAGAGAAACTACCGTATTAAGAAATTTCATGACGAACATATTTTCCTCATGACCCAAAACGAAAGAGAGTTTCATTTTATGGGTTTTATGAATGCTATTATTTGGTTAAGTCGTTCAAATATGCTAAAGAGAGCAGACGATAGAGTTATAGGCGATGATGACCATTTTGACCTTGAAAATTTCGATGATTTAGATCCGGACGAAGAAGAGTTAAAAATCATTGAAAAGTCAAAAATTGAAGAGAAAGCCATATGGAACTTCATAACTTGTTATGAAACAGGCGAGGAATTTCCTTTTGACAAATAATGATAATTGTTGTCCATAAAATCGAATTAAATTTTGATGTAAAAAACGAAAAGTGAGGAGATGTTAACATGAGTAACGACAATAGTAAACTAATTGCATATTTACATGGAGAGAAACTGTCCCAACTAATAACTACAGTCATTGTAAAATCTGGATTCGCTCTTATAGTTCCAATTTTCGTTCTGCACGAGGCAAGTTTTATTACGACAATAGTAGGATTTCTAGCGTTCTACTCGCTTTTCACGCTCTTTGTGATTGCGCTTAGGATAACTAGAAACTATTTGTTGGCATTTATTGGGATGTTTGCTTTAGGCTTTGGTATAGCATGGATTTTAGATAGGCTTCACATCTTTTTGGGCGGAAGCGAATTTATAGCAGAAATATTAATTGGCGTTATTTT
>WQTS01000037.1 GCA_009786185.1 Bacteroidota bacterium | reverse complement strand
TCCTATGAAACAAGATAACCTTATTAGCCTGTCAAATACCGATGATTTGTCAATAAAAGCAAGATAAATCCGAACAAGCCCCAAGTTCTTGCCGGAGCGAGCGCGGGGACAAGACAAGTAAATGGCGGCAAATTTTGGCGCAGGGCATATTGTATATTTTCTTGTACAATATGCGTGTGCGGTGGGAAAATTTGCCGCCATTTGCTTGTGTGCGGTTTGTTTTATGATGCGAACTCGTGAGCATGATAAAACAAACGCGGATGAGCGACCGCCACTACTCCCTCTTTATATTCCGCATCTTTATCCATGCTTTGAATACATTAAGCGTGCTGAATACAGATACCGGATCGCTGTTTGCAAAAAACGCTCGCAACTCAACTGGGTATGTTCCATTGGGGAAAACCCTGTCCCATGTTGTTTGGTTTCGTGCTGCAACTTCCTCAACGCCGCCAATCCACCACTCCAAACTTTCCCAATCCTCTACTTCGGCGCGGAAATACATCTCGTTCTCGCAGAAAGTAATATCGGGCAACTCTGAATGATGTATTTCGTTGACGTAAAAATCTGCATCAAAACTGCAAATCTTTAGCGTGCCGGTTTTAGAAACTGTGTCGTTGTTTTCGTAGCGTACCAACATTCTAATTTCATATTCTCCAACGGAAAAAGTTCTACTCCATGATATGTTATTTTGTTCCGCATACTGTTCCGCCCCATCAATAAACCATCTTATTTTGTCCGCCGCTGTGGGATGCAGCCCCTCTATTTTCGCCCGAAAGGTAATCTCACTTTCACAAATGGGATTATCTTCCAAATCCTGAAAGTGAATATCGTTGGCAAAAAACGCCGCATCCAAATCGCGCATGGCGGAATAGGCAAGGTAGTAATAGGATGCAGGGGCATTTGTATTATTAAATCCATATCCAAAAATAATCACACCTTCAAGGTTGGAAAAAATGTAAGTGGCATTGGGGTTTGTAAGCGGCATAGAATAGAACGACATTCCCGATATGGCATTATCGTGCCAAATACCACCACTTAAAGCCGTTGGCGTTGCGCCTCCAACAGATACCTTTGTATTATTTTTTGTTGCAGAGGGTGTATAAATCAGAGCATAGTGATGAGTTATAGCAGTACCGCTAAAAGCAACAGGGGCTATTTGCGCAGTGATAACACTTTGGTTAATTCCCGGCACCCAAGTTTGAGAAGGTATGGTAAGTACACTACCAAAATTTATATTATAAGTAATATATGAACAAACCCCAACAGGATAATTGGTTTCAATATAACAACCATTATTACTCAATTCTATTTCTAACTCAACAAAATCTCCGGCTTGTAGATTGGTAAGGCTTGTTTGTGCGCCCGGTACTCCAGTGCGAACAGTTCCCCCTGTTTGCGTAATATTGGTGCCGTTTTTAGAGACAACAACGCGAACAATATCCTTTTCTATTTCAGTAACAGGAACAAAAAAAGACTTATCCCATGTATTTACAGGAGCCAATTGTTGAAATAAAGGTCCAGCACCCGAAGGCCAAATATAATTATGAGGGATGTCAGCACTTTGGTTAATTGCAAAAAATGCAACCGGGTGATTGGTAGTAATATGTGCGCCGGTCATATCTGCATACTCTGTTCTATAATATACATCACCTTCATTAAGTGTTGCTTCCAAATTACCATTATGCCATACCTGCGTATTATTTTGAGTAGCCAACACAGCGTATGCGTCTAAACCACTTGCGCCGGAAACAATAGTAGGCAAGTAAGATATTTGGTAATATTCTGTACCGAATGCAGTTACAGGCAATACATTAGTAACAGGGCAATAATTTGCAAGACCGCACATTGTATAAACCGTAACCGGTTTTTGGGTGGTAATCCGAATACTGTAATCTGTTATTCCCGTGGTTTTATTATACACAGCGTTTTTTTGAGTGTTGTCAAGAATATAATCATATATCTGATGTGGGTTAATATTAAAAACATCATGTGTACCCAAATGAGTAAAATCAATTCTTACAGAGGTTGGTTCATACCCACCAACTATTCTAATCCTAAAACTAAAAAAACTTGGATCATCCCATATTATAACTCGTCCAAATGTTAGCCAAAAATCAGTTCCGGAAGTATTTTGGGCGCGGATTGGAGAAACTGCCAAAAGCGCACCCAACACTATGAAAAATATTTTTTTCATTGCTTTACTACTTTTTTTACAACTTGACCAATGTCTGAAGATATTCTTACAAAATAAATGCCTGCTTGCAAATGAGAAACATCTATCACAGATTCGGGGGACGATAGGGACACAGAGGACAATACTTTTCGTCCGAAAACATCAAGCATTTCCACGTTGCTAACTCTCAACTCACCGCTTTCGATTCTCAATTCACCACTGGTTGGGCTGGGGTAAATTTTAATATTTATGAACTCAAGGTCATTTATTCCAACTGATTCTACTACCTCAATAACAAAATTCTTAGTAAAACCATCTCCCGTCATGGATTCTACAATTTTCGCAGTAATAATTACTGTTCCTTCGGCATCGGTGTGGAGTGTATTTCCGGTAATTGTAGCTCCTGTAGTACCCGCATCGAAAATAGTCCATTCTATATTTTGAAACGTTGCGTTTTCAGGGATAACAGTACCGGTAAGAGGAAGAGGTATTCCTGCAATTGCAGTGTCTGGAACATCAATAATATCTTCAACAAAAATTTGCGCAACAAGATTCAAGTTGGAGATAAATAAAGAAAGGCACAAAAACAGTGTGATTTTTTTTAATATCGTTTTCATTTTTTTAGATTTTAGGTAATTAAATAATATTATTCTAAATTAGGATTTGCAAATTAACTATTTTTTTCCTTTTCCTCAAACGTTTCCTTAATTGCCGCGTGTCCGCTGTGCACTTCATCAACTACTTCGTGCACGCCGCCGGAAGTGGTTGGATTTTCGTTTTTCACAATAATTTCGCCGTCTTTTGTGCCGTGAAGCAACGCTTTAACATCGCGTTCAATCTCCTTTTCTGTGGGTTCGTCGCTTCTTCTGCGCGAACGGCTGAAAAATGGTCTCAACATATTCAACAACGCCGCAGCGCCGGGAACGCGTCTGCGGGCTGCATCGCGCACACTGTTGTAGTACATCAGCGCAAGGCGGTACGCTTCATCGCCATCAACGAGCAACTCATCGTTTACCATGCGAAGCAACTGCTGCAAATTTGCCGAAGTATTGCGCAAGATTTCAATTTGCCGTATCAAATCTTTCAAGTCCTCCAAGTTCATAAATGGCGGAACAAATTCTGGATTTCCGGCAGCAAGGTCACTCACCTTGTCAATGAAGCCGTATCTGCGAATGCCCGAGCCGAGCAGCCTTCGCCGTTCAGCATCCGCAAGGGCAACGTCTTGTGAAATTTCCGGAAATTTTTCCATTAAATTATACACTTCATCGTGTATTGCTTTCAACTCATTCATTGGAATAAGCAGTTTTTCATTACTCACTTTGTGAGTTCCATTTTCGGCGGTAGCCGTTGGGGTTTTCTGTTGAGTAGCCATAAATTTAATTGTTTAATTGTTAATGTTTAATGATTAATTGGTGTATGGGGTTTATTGGTTTATAAGTTTAACGTTAAATGTTGGGCAAAAAAGACGGAACGATGAGCATAAAAGACACAACGTTGAGCATCGGAGACAAAACATTTAGCGTTGGAGACGAAACGTTGAGCATAAAAGACGAAACATTTAGCGTTCAAGGCTAAACGTTTAGCAAAAAAGACAAAGCATTTAGCATTGAAGGCTAAACGTTTAGCGTAAAAGACAAAACGTTGAGCAAAAAAGTGCAAAGTTGGAGCGTTCTTTTTCGCAACGCCGTTATCGCGGAATGATGTAATTAATTGATAATCAAACGTAAAATGGGGGGG
>WQTS01000036.1 GCA_009786185.1 Bacteroidota bacterium | reverse complement strand
CTCTTAATCAAAATGTTTTCTATTTTATTCCAGTCAAATTGTTTTTTTATTCCAACCTGCCAATACCAAAAAAAGAACGGCTTTTGCTCCCAATACAAAATTCAAATTTACCGTAAATGGCTGTTAATGATAAAAATGTAAACACAAAAACTGTAATTACAGACATTACCATTATAAAAACCCCGGCAAACAAAATTTTTACATATAATGTATCATCAAAATCCCAATCCCAAGGCAAAATGAATATTGCCTGCGGACCTATAATAAAAAAAACATGAAAAATAAAACCTGCAGTTAAACAGCAAAAAAGCATTGCGGTTTTTTTAAATTATAAGCTTGCCCCTAAACATACATCACCATTGTTGTATTGATAAAACCATTTTTTACTTAAAGTGTTTTCATGGTCATTTGGCACAACATTGCCGATTAGGTTTTTTATATTAAATTCCTTATTGCATTTTTTACATCGAATTAAAATTTTCTTATCGATAATGTTATCCAAAAAATTAATATTTCCGCAAGTCTGGCAAAACACTTCTATACTTTTCATATCAATTTACTTCCATACGAGAAATTAACTTTTAAAAGTACACTTACCGGAAAATATAATGTTTCTTTACAGGCTGCGTTACATCCCATACACAGCTTAAGCCTTTTGGAAACACGATGTAATCACCTGCCCCGATACGTACGCTCCCGCCATCATGGGTAACAGTAACTTCGCCTTCTGTAAGCAGGCAGGTTTCTTCCTGGTCATAAAACCAGTCAAACTTTGACACGCCGCAGCCCCAAATGGACTGCAATTCCATTGCCGCTTTTTCTGCTTCTGTCGGTTTCTTTACGATGATATTCATACAGCAGATAATACTCCCCAATTATACGGATTGTCAACGCAATATTTTGTTATCAAAACGTGAGCCTGAGATACAATCAGCATTTTTTAAGACGCCAAATCAAATTGCATAAAATAACTGCGAAAGTTCCCGCCAAATATCCAGCAATTATGTCTGTTGGGGTATGGACACCCAGGTAAATCCTGCTAAACCCCATTAAAAGCATAAAAATAGCTGAAAACGTAATTGCACAAATTTTGAGAAATTTTTTATTCGCATGATGCAGAAACAAAAACACACACATTCCTATAAAAGCTGTGCCATAGGTAACATGTCCGCTTGGGTGTCCATAGCCGCTTACGCTGACTAAACTGTAAATACCAGGCCGCTCTATTGCGAAACCTTGTTTCAGTACAAATGTTAAAAAGCCGGAAGCTATAACAGATAATGTTAGCGGTATGCCGATATTTTTTCTGAACCTGGGAATAATTAAAAACAAGATCCCTATAGAAAGATAAACATACCATTTTCCAGCATAATGCAAAAACATCATAATGTTTGTTAAGACTGGATTAACAAAGGCCGCAATTTGCCAATAAACAAGGACATTCCATGCGTCCATATTTCCATTTAACACATTGATTGTCAGCACAATAAAAAATACAGCTAATACTGTACTTGCACAGATAACAATTATATTTTTTCTCATATCTGCCTTTCAAGTTATAAATTTACCGCAAGAAGCAGCATTTTCAGCTTCTCCCTGCGGTAATCTGTCATAAATTGACTGAAACTGGTTAGAAACTAAACATAACTCCAATGGTCATGCCAACGTTCACGTCGCCGCCAATACCGGAGACCGGAAGCTCAAAGTAAGCCATCAGGCCAGGAACAGGCGGAATTTCAATTCCAAATCCGGGAACAAGGGTTAGACCATATAAAGCAAAACCATTTTCCATAATCGGCAGTTTAACTTCGACATAGGCATGAATTGGATCAAAAAACACCGAAGGCATAATATGCAGCCAATTGAAAAAGCTGGCTCCGGTATTATTGGAGAGTCCAAAATAATTATCTTCGATTCCTACTTCAATACCAATTCCGAAATCAAAATTAAAACCAAGGTAGAAGCCAAGGCTCATATCAAATGGATCCTGAACGAACATGTTCAATTCGACCAATGCATAAAAATCACCTATTCCATTTATTCCATGAGTAAACTTGAAATTGGGCGTTACTATGAGGGTTGTTTCAACATCGCTTCTGGTTATGAGATTCATTGTCTCAAACCAAACATCCGCTCCCAAGCGGATGGATGACGCATTAGTTAAGTTAAAATTACAACCTACTCCGATCATCGGCATTATACGCATTGTTTCACCGGCCGAACCAAATTCATCGATACCGAATTCCAAACCCACCGAGAACTCAATGTCACGAGCTGCGATCCCGCCCCCGAGCATCAACAACGCAAGCAAAACCAAAATATATTTTTTCATCGTTTTCTCCTCCAAAAAAAAATTAAGCATCACATTAAATGCCCAAGTAAAGCGCTTACCAGCAAGAAATAGACAATTAGACCCGTAATGTCTTTAATTGATGTAATTATCGGCGCTGAACCTGCGGCTTGGTCGGCATTTAGTTTTACAAGTACATACGGAACAAAAAAACCCAAACACGCTGCCAATGTCATTGTTGCAACTAACGCAATGCCGACAGCAACCCCAAGCATCGGTTCACCTTGCCAAATGAAGGCAACTAAACCAGATACAAAACCAATTAATGATCCAATACTCAACCCAACACCTATTTCTTTCAGGAACGGTTTCAGAAAATTTTTAATTTCAATTTGCCCAAGCGCCAATCCGCGGGCAAAAACCGTTGTGGACTGCGTACCTACACTGCCGCCCATATCCATAATTAGCGGAATGAATATTGCTACAGCGGCGATTGCCTGAAGTGTTTCTTCAAACCCGTCAATAACAAGCCCCGCAAGCAAGCCGCCTGCAAGGGTAATAATCAGGAAAGGCAGGCGGATTTTCCATATACTCCATAAACTGCCGTTTATCAAAACATCGCTGCGGTCTTTTTCTTTGCCTACATCGGCAAGCCCGCCCATATTTAAGATATCTTCTGTGGCTTCATCTTCAAGAATGTCTATTGCGTCATCAACTGTAATAATGCCCACCATTCGATTCTCTTTGTCAACTACGGGAATTGCAAGCAAGTTCAGCCTTTTCAGCAAACGCGCTACTTCTTCCTGATCTGTATCGGTCGAAACTTTTGCATTGTATTTTTGCATTATTTTTTCGACTTTTTCAGCGGGGTCTGCAATGAAAAGATCCCGCAAAGTTACAACACCTTCCAATATTCCTGTAATATCAGTTATGTAGAGCGTGTAAATCGTCTCTTTGTCTTTAGCAGTTTTCTTGACATATTCGAGTGCTTCAGATACGGTTATGTCTTTTTTTAGCTGGACATATTGCGGTGTCATAATTCTGCCCGCAGTTTCCGTTTCATAACCCATTAATAAATTCGTAATTTCACGCTCTGATGGAGATAATGCCTCAAGCATTTTTTTGGCAACCTTTGCCGGAAGTTCATCCAACAGGCGTACCCGGTCATTGGGTTCAAGTTCCTCAATTATCTCTATTGCCGCTTCTTCGGTAAAAGAGCGAATTAGCTTCTGCTGTGAATTTGTGTCTAACTGTTCAAATACTGTCAATGCTTTGTCTTTTGATAACAAGCGGTAAATAATAACCTGATTCTCGGCAGACAAGTTATGCAGAATATTCAGCAAATCCAATTCATTTGCACTGTTCAATATCTGCTTTAATGAATCAATATCTTTTGACTTCAGGTTGAGCAGGATTGACTCGTGAAAATTGGTCGTGTTGTTTTTTACTTTGTCCATTGGTTTGTACCTCCGTTGTTTGTTTTCCGCCATATTAACTTACAGCGGTTAATGGGAACGCAAAATTAAAATGTTAATTAAGCCGGAGGATAATTACCTAAAACGGAGATAAAAAGGACTA
>WQTS01000035.1 GCA_009786185.1 Bacteroidota bacterium | reverse complement strand
GAGCAGTAATTTTCTGTTATAATGCTAGTTTAATAAAAAGCAAAGTCGTGCAACAGGCACAAACGGTATACGCTGCGCCGCCTGTTCGGCGGCTCGGGGTTCGAAAAACCGCAGTCGGGCGATACGCCCTTTGTGCGGTTTTATCTCACCCACATTCCAGCCCGCCTGCAATGCTATCGCATTGCCTTATTAGGCGGTCTGGAATGTCGTATGCCTGTCACGTTATGTGCTATTGCAAAAATACTGTTTTTAATAATTGTTGACAAAATGCTTGCATTATGAGATGCTTAGTTTCGAGGGGTGCTATGAAAACATTGAGAGAAGAAATTCCACTAAAAAAAATAAAAATTATAAAGAAAACAATATCTGGGTATTTACCTGCCTTATTTGGCATTTTGATTTTGTATTTGATTATTTTTGCAATTATAGGTCAATTAGCTGATGAAGAAATATTAGGGCTTATGTTTTTAATGGGTTTTGTTGTTATTTTTATAACATTGCCAGTGTTTCTATATTTGTATAATAAACAGTATTTTAAAAATTATTTTTATGATATGAATGAACAGTATATAACCATTAGAAAAGGTGTATTTGGCAGAAAAGAAGCTACACTGCCTTTTTCTAAAATAACGGATGTGTATATTGATCAAGACATTTTAGACAGAATATTTAAGTTATACGATTTTCATATATCTACACCGACGGAAAAATCAGGGGATTTTGCCCATATTGATGGTATCTCAAAAGATTGCAGTGAAAAATTGAAGAGAAAAATTTTAGATAAAATTATAAGTAAGAATTAAGATTTATCGTTGAATAAATGTATGAAAAAGTAGACATTCCTTTCAAGAAAGTAGGTTGATTAAAAAAAATAAAGATGATATAATGAAAATATGAAAAATCGGATCTATATGGATAATTGTAGTTTTAACCGCCCCTATGATGACCTATCATTATTAAAAAATTATCTTGAAGCTGAAGCAAAAACATATATTCAAAAAGAAATTTTGGAAAAAAAATATGAACTTGCGTGGTCTTATATATTGGACTATGAAGTATTTTTTAATCCATTTTCTGATAGAAAAAGACAAATACAAAAATGGAAAAATATAGCTATAATAGATATTTCTGAATCGGAAAAAGTAATTGCTATGGCGAATGAAATTATGAATAAAAACATAAAGCCAAAGGATTCATTACATTTAGCTTGTGCAATAGAAGCTGAATGTGAGTATTTCATTACAACAGATTGGAAATTATTGAATAAACCTATTGAAAATATTGTTGTAATTGACCCTATAGATTTTGCAAAAATTATGGAGGTATATAAATGAAAACCGATACACTTATTAGAAATGAAGGTATGGAAATACTCGCAAAACATTTGGGAATGGTTGAGGCAGAACGTTTTATAATGTTAATACAAAAAGAACCGTTTGATTATACCGGATGGCAGGAAACTCTATTTGAAAATATGAGTATTGAGGAAATAAGCAAAAGAGCAACAGAGTATCGTAAAAATAATATGTAAAAAGTGCAACGGCACATAACAAACGGTATGCGCTGCGCCGCCTGTTCGGCGGCTCGGGGTTACGTTCGGTTAGGTCATTCCGCTCTATGCTCCATTCCCACGCCTCACTCCACCCACATTTTGCCTGCCCTGGTCTTGCTACGCAAGCCCTTATTCGGGCAGTCAAAACGTCGTATACCGTTCTAGGTTGGCGACGTTTGGGGCAGGTTATAGGGCAATGCGGAGCATTGACCCCTGCCCCAAATGTGGTGGAGCAAAATGCCACAAAGGCGGGCTTTAACCCGACGACTGGCGTTTTGCGGAACCCGAGCCGCCCGAACGGGCGGTAAGCGCTAACCGTTTGTTATGCGACGTTGGGTTTTTTTAAGACAAATTTTTATTAATAAATAAAACAATATCCTCTATCATTTTATTTTCTCTATTTAATATATCTGTCTTAACCCAATCATTTTTTGGCAAATTTGCAAGCTCAATTATTGATGCAATTTTAGATGACGAATATCTTTTTTTCTTTTCTCCAAAATATCCATTGCCTGCTTGAATATTAAGCTTCTTTTCTAAAACAATTTTATTTCCAAATCGTTCTAGAAACAATTTTGCGTCTTTTATATTCCAACCATTATAATTTGTATCTTGCCATTTTTTGGGAAAAATATGTTCAATATCAAATGTCTCTGAAATTAAGTCATTTTGATTATCATTCAAGTAGGCATTCAATAAAATAATTGCACGAGAAATTCTAGACGAGGAAAAAGAGCTTATCCGTCTAATAAAATCTTCATTATCAAATTGTAGCGATAATTTTACATTATTGCCATTATGAATGTTTATATAAATATTATATATATCATCACGAATTGCATTAATAGATGGATTAAATATGAATTTGAGAAATAAAAATGCTATTAATTTTTTTAGCAAACAGCATAATTCATTATCAAAATTATCCATTTTATAATTTCTTAAAAAGAAAACACTAACAGGAAATTTCCAATATTCATTTGGATACCATGATAAGCAATGCAAATATTTTCTTGTTTCATTAGAAATTTTATAACCATCATCCGTAGAAGGATTTTTCCTCTTATTTACATATACCCAAAAAGTAGCTATCAAGACAAGTTCATCTATCAGTTCAGGTATTCTTAAATGCTTATATTTTTCTGCAGAAAAAAACCTTCTTAATCCAACTTCTTTTGAATTGTACGAATTTCTAGCTCTAATAATATGCATATAATAACGGAAAATATCGTCAAGAGATATTCCAGCCTGATTACAGAGTTGTGTTAAATCGTTCCATGTTTCTGTAAATTGTTTTCTTTCCTCTTCAGAATCAATATTTTTGTAGATTTCTGCCTTAAATACATCAGAATCTGCCAAGGGTAATCCCCTATCGTTTAGTGTTGTGAATATTTTTAAAGCCGTATCAGGGGAATTACATTCGATAGGTAGTATTATACATTTACTGAGGATAGTAACACATAAATTTTTCCAACCCAATGGGTTATTTTGTGCATATTCATCACATTTTTCCTTAAAAAAACCATAATTTATTGTATAATTATCATCTAAACTATCATCGGTATTTCCAGTTTCCAAAATTTTATGAAAAGTTTCTTTATCATCATCGGTAATTACAAAAGATTCGATTCTTTTCTTTGTTTTATCGGTAACTTTTTGTGAAATTGGGTTTATATCCCAGATGCAAGGAGCAATTTGATTCATTAAACCAATCACGTCTTCATCTGATTGGTTCATGTCTTCCAATTTACGATAGAAAGCCCTTAATAATAGCAGTATTGAAGTAATTCTTTGTTGTCCGTCTATTATTTCCAAATTTTTAGTATCTTGATTCAAATAAGATACTATTGTCCCTAAAAAGTAGTCATCATCTTCATTATTTATCGTGAAGTCCTCAATATCATTCCATAATGTTTCACAAAGCTCTTTTTCCCACTTATACGGTCTTTGAAAATATGGAATAATAAATTTACGATTTTGCATTTCACTGAAGAGTTTAGAAATTGTCTTTTTGGTTACATTCAATTCGGCCATTTTTTTTCCTTTTTGTTATTATCTTATTTTTGTACACGAATGTCAATCCTCATTTTATGACCATTTCACACCAGTCCCAATGCCGCATAACTAGAACGTTATGTGCAATTGCTATGAAATACGGAAAAAAGGTATTGACAAATATTATATTTTCTGGTAGATTAATAATATCTATTTTATGGGAGAAAATATGAAAAAAGTTGTTGTGTTTATTTTATTATTGTCATGTGTAGACTTTTTATATTCTGATGAAAATAGAAG
>WQTS01000034.1 GCA_009786185.1 Bacteroidota bacterium | reverse complement strand
CTGATTTAGGTTTACTATCCGGAATTGGCGGGCAAATACTTACTTGCAGTGAGTTGTTTTTACAAAAAAAAGTATCGCAGGATTGGTTATCACACCTGCATCATGTTTTGGAAGAAAAACTATCTAACGAAAATTTTCTTTTTACCCATTGTGGCGGTTTAGCCGGTATGGGTTGGCTTTATGAATATTTAAGCCAAAGAAAAGTAATGAATATAGATACCAACCTCCTTTTAGAAGATGTGGATATTTGTCTTGCAAAAGCGCTAAAAAACTTTATGATAGAAAACAATTACGATTTTTTACATGGCGGTGTGGGACTTGCTCTCTATTTTACCAAAAGAGTTACTAAAAAAAAGGAACTTATATCGGTATTGAATCAATTTGTAGAAGATTTGGAACACGTAAGCATCAAACAAGAAGACGGAGCCATAAAATGGCTCTCCGTTTTGAACAAGCGTTTGAACACGTACGGATATAATATTTCTTTATCACATGGCATGTCAGGTATTGTTGCCATTTTATCAAAACTATATAAAATAGAAGGAATTAATAAACAGAAAACAGAAACATTGTTGCGCGGTGTTGTACAATATATTCTTGCCCAAGAGATTGACAAAGATAAGTATGGGAGTTATTTTACATACAATGCATTAGAAAACACTTCCGATATTGTTAAGAGTCGCTTGGCATGGTGCTACGGCGATTTGGGCATTGCTTCCGTATTATATCTGGCAGGTAAAACGTTAGAAGAAGATTTTTGGATAAATAAAGCATTGGAAATATTAATATTTGCAGCTACTAAAAGAAGAAATTTAGAGGATAATTTTGTTAATGATGCCTGTTTATGCCACGGTACCGCCGGTATTGGACATATTTTTTACCGGATGTGGTGGAACACAAAATTACCGGAGTTTAAGAAAGCAGCTGATTATTGGTTTCAAGAAACACTAAAAATGGCAACATTTAAAGATGGAGCTGCTGGCTTTAAAGCCTTTGAAATGCAATTTTCAGATGGAAAACCAACATGGGTAAACAAATACGAATTTTTAGAAGGCATCGCCGGTATCGGTTTGGCGCTGCTTACCTATTACTATGAAATGGATCCCGCATGGGATGAATGTTTACTACTGTCTTAATTATGACTTTAGATCGATTTTTGTCATATTATTAATGTAATTTTATATCATTTATTTTTATATCTTGCGCCCAATATTATTTTTATAAAATATTCTTCTTGAAATCCATGATAATTAACTAAATGTACGTTCCTTTCAAAAACTTCGTATTCCGCACCCCTACCCTTCCGGTGAATGCATTTTTTCAAGAAATGTCGAAACTTGAAAAGGAAGAAATATACTGGAAACAATTTTTACAAGATACATTATTGCAAGAAGCCATCTTTTTGGCAAGCCCTGTTTTAGATGATGAAATTGGCAAATATCTCAGCGGCTATCTCACCAAAGAGAAAGATATTGAAAAATTAAAATGTGCGGTTTTACGGTATTTTTCACGAATGACCTCACGTTGCACGCCGTTTGGGTTGTTTGCGGGGTTTTCGTTGGGGGAGTTTTGTGATGATTACGATGGTAGGGGCGCAAAATTTTGCGCCCCTACGGGACAAATTACCCTTCCGCTCATATCAAATTATCAACGCTACACCAGATTAGATATGCACTACTTGTGTGCGTTGGCGCAAGAGATCGGCAAAAACGAGGCAGTACAAAGAAATGTAAAATATTACCCCAATTCGAGCTTATATGCGCTGGGAGATAAATTGCGCTATGTAGAATATTTTTACAAAAACACAAGACGTGTTCACCAAATATCATCAGTAGATTTTTCGGAGTATTTGGAGAAAATTTTAGCTTCTGCACAACAAGGCGCCGCTTTTAAAGCATTGGCATCATTAGTTATTCAAATGCTTCCGGAGGAGAATATCAGTATGGAAGAAGCCGAAGGTTTTATTACTGAGTTAATTAGTAATCAAATTTTAGTGAGTGATTTGGAGCCGGAGATTACGGGGAAGGATTTTTTGATTCAATTGTTAAAATATGGTAGGGGCGCAAAATTTTGCGCCCCTACGACCCACCTCGCCGCCCTCCTAAAAAAAATGGACGAACAGTCGCCCGGTAGCTCCATTAATCTCTACAAAGAAGCGGAGGAAGTTGTCAAAACAACAGAAACTGCTTACGAAAAAAATCTTCTTTTTCAAGTAGATATGTTTAAGCCTATTGAAAATGCCACCTTAAATAACAAAATTGCAGATGAAGTATTAGAAGCCATTACTTTGATGAACCGCATAACTTTTGCGCCAAGAGAAACTGCGCTTAAAAAATTTGCAGACAATTTTTACGAAAGATACGAAGAACGCGAAATGCCGTTATTAAAGGTTTTAGATGTTGAAAGCGGCATAGGCTACCCTGCCAACAAAGGCGATATCAGCCCATTATTAGAAGGTTACACTTTTCCGGACAAAGAATCCACACAAAACACTATCGAATTCAATCGAGTTCAATCAATACTGCACAAAAAACTAATAAACAGCTACAAAGAAAACAATCACTCCGTAGAATTTACCGAACAAGATTTTGAGTTCCTAAAACCCAACTGGGACGATTTACCCCAAACCATCTCTTGCATGTGCGAAATCTTCCACACCTCAAACCGCAAACCGCATACCTCAAACCTCGCACCGCATACCATATTTGTTCACTCCGCCGGTGGCTCAAGCGCCGCCAACATATTGGGCAGATTTTGCCATGTAGATCAAGCATTGGAAGAGTATGTGAAAGAGATTACAACTTTTGAATCTTCGCAAAATCCTGATAAAATTTATGCTGAAATTGTGCATCTTCCGGAATCCAGATTAGGCAATATTCTATTGCGTCCGGTACTAAGGGAATATGAAATTCCGTATTTAGCCAAGTCTTCCGTTCCGGTAGATTATCAAATTTTGTTGTCCGACCTGTTTATATCGGTTCGGCAAGGAAAAATTATTTTACGCTCTAAAAAATTAAACAAAGAGATTGTCCCCAGATTGAGTACCGCGCACAATTATTCGATGAACGCCATGCCGGTTTATCATTTTTTATGTGATTTGCAAACACAGGGATTAAGAAGAGGTGTAGGTTTTAGCTGGGGTTCGTTATCAGGAGAATTTGATTTTTTGCCGCGTGCCGTGTATAAAAATACGATTTTAGCCTTAGCCACATGGAAAGTAAAAACCAACGATTTTAAGAAATTAATTGAGAAACAAAATGATACAGAAATAAAATCTAACATCCAACTATGGAGAAAAGAAAAAAACATTCCTCAATTAGCTTTACTCACCGAAGGAGATAATGAGTTATTGATTGATTTTGAGAATGTTTTAAGTGTAAAGATGTTGTATTCCGCCATAAAAAAGAAAGAAATATTTGAGTTAAAGGAATTTTTATTTGATATGCAGAATGCAATAGTAAATGATGATATGGGGAATACTTTTACGAATGAGTTTATAATTACTTTTTATAAAAAACAAGCAGATGAGTAAAATTACTTTTTTAACACAGAGTTTCACAGAGAAGACACAGAGAACCACAAAGGGTTTTCATCTCTGCGGTTCTCTGTGCACCCTCTATGGTTCTCTGTGTAACAATATTATACTATGAGTAAAAAGCGAACCTTTATAATCGGCGATGAGTGGCTCTATTTTAAAGTTTATACAGGCTTTAAAACGGCAGATACGATATTAACAGATACTATTTTTCCGTTAGCCCAATATTTTTTAAAAGAAAATTGGATTGACCATTGGTTTTTTATTCGTTATGCAGACC
>WQTS01000033.1 GCA_009786185.1 Bacteroidota bacterium | reverse complement strand
ACCGCTACTCGGGTTTTGGGCGGTTCGGGCGAGCCAATTAAAAAATAAATTGTCTGCGGAATGAAAAACTCCACATCCGAAAATGCAGAGCTTTTGTTACATGTTTTGAAAATTGTTGTTATTTAGCCTTTCGTTACATTAGGTATTACAGCATGTCAGGTTTCCGTACGTAAGTGAGGTCGTGCTTTTTTGTTACCATTCAATCTCCCAATACGACAGCCTGCCGCTTGAATTATGCATTACCACAGTACCATCCAAGCGGTTGATTGCAAGAATTCCCGGTACTCCTACCATTAAAAACGGATCACCGTCCGGGAAAAATAACTGTAATATCCAATTATCTGTGTCATTGCAATAACGCACATTGATGCCGAAGCTTTCCAAACGATATGGTGCTAGTCCGTGCAAAGGTGGATGCAAATAATATTTCCCTAACTCCGCAGCTTCAATAGGTGTCTCGGCGACCAAAACAGTATCAATACTTCGGGCACGAGTGAAAAAATTTCGCTCAATGAAATCGTTTAAACTGAATTCCGTATCAATAAAAGCATATCGAACGCCATTGCTGAGAAATCCTTCCGTTGCTCTTGGTCGCTCAAATTCTTTATCGCCATTTTTCCCCGGTGTCTGTGAATTTATAAGCCGTATCTCTCGATTTTCTTCACACCAGCTCACTTCCATACCCAAAGCTTCTGCCATCTCTCTTAACGGGGCGTAAATCATATCTTTTGTGGTATCATTTATTGAGACAATGGGGTTAATAAAGTGCCGTTCCTCTCCATCTACAAATATTCTAAACTGCACCACAGACGCAGTAACCGTTATATCTCTTCGCAAGTAAGGATCATACCCATAAAATGAGTAATATGTTCTCATACGACCGTCTAAGCGATTGATAACTAAAATTCCTAGTTGCCCTGGCATAGGGTTCGGGAAAATTCGTTCTAATACCCAATTGTTTGTGTCAGAACAGTAGCTAACATTGATATGAAAGCTTGCTTCCAAGCTTGGATCGCGATAGCGTATCAATGGGTGTAAGTAAAACTGTCCGAGTTCTACCGCTTCAGTCGGTGTTTCGGCAATAACTTTAGCATCTAAATTTCTAACCGATACATTTAGATGATTTTGTTCCCTGAAATCGTTTAGGTTAAAATCTTTAGCATCAAACGCATATCTAATGCCAGTACTCAAAACTCCTTCTGATTCACTTGGCATTTCAAATTCTCCAGTTTCAATTTTTTCGATTTTCTGAGGACTTGCCAAAAATATTTTGCGTTTCTCTTCACACCATGTTACATCCATGCCTAGAAAATACCGAAAATCTCTCAATGGCAGATATGCCCTATTGTTGATTGTAACAATTGGAGTTAAAATGACCTGTTCTTCTTCTTCATCTATAAATATTCTGAAGTCTGAAAGATGCACTGTTAATGCACTTTCACTGTTAGCAAACATAACAGGAGTGGCTATTGTTAAAATAATCGATGTAACCAACAGAAGAAAAATTATTTTTGTTTTCATTTTATCATCTTTTCCTTTCCGACTAAGCCGCCTACATTAATCTAAGAATATGTTCCAAATTCATGAAATTAGTCACGCCTTGCGTGCCATGTTCTATTAGTGTGTGTCTTGCAGTATCCGGAGTGTCCGTCCAGCTAGTATCTATCTTGCGAACCACACCACGCGGTGTAACTACAAACCCCGGAGCTCCAACAGAAAGTGTAACACGCCCATCTGCATAAGTGAAACGTTCACCATGACCAAGAACTCTACTAACATACCGACCATCGTTTGGGTGTGTATGTATCCAGCCCACAACTGTGTATGTTTTATTTATCGTCCAAATATTAACCGTATTCCAACCGCGGTGTTTATCCTCTGCTCTCGCACCAAACATATACCTGCCTATAGCATCATCTCTGAAAAGCCATGTTCCCCATTCACTACCTCTATAGCCATGCTCGACTCTGTCGGTAGGACCAGATTTTGGGAAATACGTCCGCGCCCATGCATACACAGCACCACGAAACGTCCGAAATCTCGTATACGGTTGTACTATTCCATATCTATAAAGTAACCTTCTGGTCTCAATAACGTCAAAACCTGTTCTAATAGCATCATTACCACTTGGCGCGCCTACAGACGTTCCTAATGTGTGTGCCATAGCCACCGTGGTAGTGGTGCGCACTATAAATGCCATTTGTATTGCATTTATAATAAATGTACCGTCAGGATCATTCCACTTAACTGGATTATTAATACAATATACGAATAAATTACTAGCTTGCATAATTGAGTTGCGATTCGGCATCATACGTCCATTACGCATAGTTGGGCTGTCGCCGAATATCATATTACCGATATTCCAATGCGGGTCAGGTTGTGTGAATCTACCAGTACGCGGATTAAAATTCCTCGCCCTTAGGTAATATGTTCCTGTTTCGGCATCCCAGTATTCGCCTGCGAAGCGAAATCCTTGATAGTTGTAAGGCAATATCCGTATATAAGCCTTTTATGTATTGCCAGTATATCAAAAGACTGTTTACTTTGAAAGATATTTTTTTACCATGTAAAGCCCATCTTTAGCCGTTATAAGCAGGACTAGCTCATGGTGCAGAGCAAATTTCTAGAGTACAGCGGAAAATCGGTTTTTTGCGGGTTGGCTCGCCGC
This sequence comes from Bacteroidota bacterium, assembly GCA_009786185.1. Classification (GTDB taxonomy): domain Bacteria; phylum Bacteroidota; class Bacteroidia; order Bacteroidales; family WCHB1-69; genus WRNX01. The sequence continues at coordinate 1,005 of WQTS01000033.1, read as the reverse complement.
CTGTTTAGGGAAGTTTGGAAAAACAGGCGAAGTAGGCGTACTTGCATGAAATAGCAAAGGTACGCCGACTCCCGAACCGCTTTGGTGGTTTTTGACGGTTCGGGCGAGCCATTAAAAGCAACTGGTTTGCAATATGCAAAAGCCCCACAATTAAAATGCAGGGCTCTTGTTACATGTTTTGAAATAGGGTTCTAAGTGCTCAAAAACCGTAAAAGGTTAATTTGAAGTTTTTGATAGAATATACGATTAAAAATAACTTTTCATACTTCCATCTAGGCGATTTATAACTAATATTCTTTCTACTCCAGGTATGGGAAGACCTTCAAACCCGGGTAAAAACAACTGCAATACCCAACTATCTGTTTCAGAACAATAATATACATTTATACCAAATGATTCACCAATAGTGGGTCTTCTCTCACGTATAGATGGATGTAAGTAATATTGTCCTAATTCAGCAACCTCAGTAGGTGTTTTTGCAATCACTGTAGAATCAATATTCTCATATATGCCAAAATTCTGTTCAATAAAATCATTTACACTAAAATTCGTGCTATCAAAAACATATCTAATACCGGTGCTTAAAATGCCCTCTGTTGCGTTTGGCCGTTCAAACGCTTTTCTTTCATTTTCACTATTTCCTTGGAAATTGTTCATTGATATTTTTCGACTCTCCGCACACCATTCTACATCCATACCCAAAGCTTCACCAACCTCTCGTAGAGGAACATACGTCCTGTCGTTTATTACAACAATGGGATAGGTAAAGTTGCGTTCTGCGTCATTAACAAATATTCTGAAATTCACCAAATGTGCTGTCAAAGTAGTTTCGCTATTGGCAAGCAAAACCGATGTTGTAGCGGTTAAAATTATTACTGTCATCGATAAAAATAAAATTAATATTTTTTTCATGCAAGTCCACTTCCTTTCTTCCTAGTGAAATCAATTTTTCAGAGTGTATGTTTTTATCTATCCAAAAATTCTTGAGTGCTTTGATTTTCAAGC
>WQTS01000032.1 GCA_009786185.1 Bacteroidota bacterium | reverse complement strand
CGGCTGCGGCGGAAGCGCACACAATCCGATGCAGTTTATTTATCCGCAAGGAAATACGCAGATTTTTCTGCCTCGGCAATTAGACGGAAGTCCGGGAATGGCAACATTCGAACTTGCCCACGCACAACACAGTGCCGTTGTTTTTTGGCATATCAACAACGAGTTTTTCGGCAAAACAAATACATTCCATCAAATTTCGGTCAATCTTCCTGCCGGACAATATTCGATTACGGCAGTTGATAATGAAGGAAATACGATTTCTGTAGCGGTAGAAGTGGTGGAGTGATAATAAAAAGAGACTGTCTTAATTTAAGCCAGCCTCTTTTTTATGGAAAAATCGTATTGAAACATTAATTTCACAATTAGCAGGACAGTTTTCAATGAACAAAAACTTTGCGAAAACTTTTGAAGGATTAGTTCCCAAAATGTTGTCAAAAATAACTGCACTGACAATCATTCAATACATAAATTTGTTCGTACTAAACAGAAATATAAACAAACTGAAAATTTGGTATTGTTAATCTAATATCGCTTTAAAAAATATTCCGGTAGGAATATAAGTTCGGTAGAAATTGAAAATATATGAAATAGCAAGCCGTAGGTTTGCGACATAATAAAAATCAACATGTTACATTCCTACGGAATGTGATTTGGGGAATGATAATTTTTTCTACCGAACTATAATCGCTACGCGATTTCTACAAAAACTATATCTGTTTAACAACACCGAAAATTAATCTGTGCTAAATGCACAACAGGTTACTTCTTTATTATTTTTCTTGTAATGACTCTATTTTCAGAAAATATCCTTACAAAATAAATACCACTTGGAAAACTTGAAATATTTATTGCTTGTCCTTTCTTATATACAACATTTAATACATTGCGACCAGCTAAATCGTATATTTTAATTTTTTCTATTGTCCAATCTGATTCTATGAAAATATTATCTGTTGCAGGGTTGGGATAGATTACGAAATGCAATAACTCATTTTCTGTTAGCGATGTATGATAGTCAATATTTCTTTTTAAAATAACTCCATTTCTACCAAAAGCATACAATGTATTTCCATAAATTTCTAAACCTGTAACTCTGTAAGGTTTTTGCAATGGTTGCCAACTTATACCTCCATTTTCAGTATGGTATGTATCTCCGTGAAAATCTGTGATAAAACCAATATCTTGATTTAAAAATTTCACACTGACATAACTTCCGAAAGGTACTGTTAATCTTTGCCAAGTTGTACCACCATCAACGGTTTTATACATTAATGATTCATTTCCAACAAAAAAACCAACATTTTCATTTAAAAACTGCATTGCCTCTATTCTGCCATTTACCTCGAAAACAACAGTCCAAGTCTTACCACCATCTGTTGTTTTAAATATTCTGCTTGGGTGACGCCATTTTGAACTCGCAAATCCTACATCTGAATTTATAAATTGTATTTGTCCAAACCTATAACTGTTAACTTGTGTCCAAGAGTTTCCTCCATCTGTTGTTTTAAATGTTGCTGTATGATTATTTCCGCCACCTGCAAATCCTATGTTTTTGTCAATAAAATGAATCGAAAATAAATCATCAATCATTAAATTATGGCCATTGTTAGTAGCCGACCAAGTAATTCCGCCATTGATGGTTTTATAAACCCTTGCAACACTTGCTGTAGTACCAGAAATGCCTCCTGCAATACAAAAACCAATATTTTCATCTACAAAATGAAAACGAGTGGTATTGCCAGTCGGTACAGGTGCTCCCATATTTACCCAATCTTTTCCACCATTTGTGGTTTTAAAAAATGAATTGCCTACTAATGCGTATGCTACCAAATTAGATACGAACTGCAACTGTCTGACTTCACCATGTGTTGTAGCATATTCTTGCCAACTGTTGCCGCCATCGGTGGTTTTAACAATACGACCTTGCATCCCGACGGCAAACCCAATCGAATTGTTAATAAAATGTACTCCAAACAAATCTGTACCGGACACTCCTCCATGAACTCCGCTTTGAAACCCACTTAATGCCCAATTATCTCCTCCATTTGTTGTTTTAAATATTCTTCCATGGGAACCAACAGCAAAACCAATTTGCTCACTAATGAAATGAAATCGATTAAATCTTTCAGATATACCACTTAATTGATTCCACGTTTCTCCTCCATCGGTAGTTCTTAGCAATCTACCATGCCCCAATGAGATAAATCCTATATTGGAATTATAAAAATAGATTGTGCGTATATCTGCCGGAGAAAGATTTATTGACCATTTGAGTTCCCAAGTAACTCCACCATCTGTTGTTTTGAGCACATCACCGTTTGAGCAACCTACAAAACCTATCGAAGAACTTGTAAAAAAAGAAGAAGTTATTGCGGCACTTCCCCAATCGCCCATTGGTACATTGAAGGTATTCCAAGTGCTTCCGCCATCAAATGTAACAAAGAGTCTATTTCGACCGGTAATAAAAACCGTATCTCTGCTTATTACACTCAATCCGGTTAGATTTTCTGTAAAATTAGTGTTTAATAAATGCCATTCGGCACCCATATAAGTTGATTTGTAAACTACACGATTACCAATAATATAGCCGTAGTTGTCTTTGAAAGCCATATCGATGCCTGAAGTGATTTCTTGTTGTACAATCCAATTTTCTCCACGGTCAGCAGTCGATAGAATTTGTCTGTCATTTAATATAAAACCTACTTGGTCATTTAGGAAATAAACCGCCCTTGCTGTAGAAGCAGAAGGTAAAGGATTCAAAAGTATCCAATCATTACTTGTATTTTGAGAATAAACGACTGCTATATTTAATATCACAGATATTAAAAAGGTATTGATTATTTTCTTTTTCATTGCTTTATTGTATTTAAATTTACAATTGTCATTTTTTTATTAGCCGTTGCAAAAATAGCGAAAGTTTATAAAAAAAACAAACAAAGTGCGATTTTTTTTGCGAAAAAATCACACTTTGTTTGTTTTAGGACACTTTTCGAGCTGCCAAATCGTAAATCTAAAATTTACTTCTGCTTATTCGGCAACTCCAGCCCATAACCGTGTATCTTATCCTGACGTTTAAGCAAGAAAGACAAAATCAGTGCAAACACGCCGAAACTTGCAAAAATCAGCATCGGAACTTTGAAGTTGTGAACATCGCCTGCAATAACATCTACATAAGGATTCGTTACCTCCAATATATATCCAATTAAAAACGGTGCAACAGTCAAACCGATATTTTGAATCCAAAAAATGAGCGCGAATGCAGTTCCCAACATTCTCGGCTCGATAAATTTCGGAATAGCAGGCCAAAGTGCAGCCGGCACCAGCGAAAACGAAACGCCTAACACCACAATCGCAGCCACTGCTACGGTAAACGTAAACATAGCATCGGGCGCAAGCGCAAAAATCGAGTGGCAAGCCACCATCAACAGCGAGCCCAAAATAAGCATCGTTGCGCCGCGTCCTCTAAAATCCAAGAAAAAGCCCAGCAGCGGTGTCAATATTGCTGCGCCGAGCGGTAGAAACATAAAAATTTGATTTCCGGGCATAGGTGCATCAAGTAATCTGCTGTCTAACATCCATACTGCATATCGTTGAAATGTAAAAATGGATATGTAGTAAAACATACACAAACCGGCAACAATCCAAAATGTTCTTGATGAGA
>WQTS01000031.1 GCA_009786185.1 Bacteroidota bacterium | reverse complement strand
GGTTATAATTTTTTGGAAATAAGAACACCAAGGGAGGTAGTTGATAATGAATAAGGAAAAAACTTTTGATTGTATTAAGTTTAAATATGAATTGCAGGAAAAAACGTTAATAAAAAGTGGTGCAAAAAATTTACAAGAATATATAGAATATGTAAATAAAACAGCAGAAAAGTCTATATTGTATAAAGAGAAAAAACTGACAGAAGCGCACACATCGTCTAACAAACGGTAACTGCTGCGCCGCCTGTTCGGCGGCTCGGGCTACGAAAAACACCAGTCGGGCTATTCGCCCTTTGTGGCTTTTTTCTCCGCCACATTTTTGCAGCCCTGGTCTTGCTACGCAAGCCCTTATCCGGGCTGCAAAAACGTCGTATACCTAGAACGTTAGGCGAAATAAATATTGAAATAGTTGAGAATATTTATAAATATATATTGACAAAATACTGAAAAGAATATATTTTTAGATAAAGGAAAAATGGTATGGTAAAAAAATCAATGTTGGTATGGCTTTGTATTATTCCACTTGCATTTATTAATGGTGCATTGCGGGATGGTTTTATCGAACCTTTGATCGGTGAAAAATACGCGGGACATTTAAGTGTAGCAATATTGTGTTTTTTAATTTTTATTGTATCATTTATTTTTATTCCAAAATTAGGAAATGGGACAATAAAAACATATACAATAATTGGAGTATTATGGCTTTTTTCAACAATAATCTTTGAAACAATTCTCGGTTTATTGATGGGAATATCAATTAATGAAATTATTCAGGCATATAACATAAAAGCGGGAAACTCATGGATAGTAGTTGTTCTTTTTACTGGAATTGTTCCAATATTGGTTGCAAAAATTAAACGCATTGTATGAATAATGAAAATGATTTAATCAAAAATATTGACAATATTCATACAACTGAATTGGGAAATATTCGAATAAAAAGAAACTTGAATTTACATATTGAAAATGTTCTAAATTATTGTAAAATTGGATTATCGTCATAAAATACTTGTTTTTGGGGTGTTGTGCTGTGAAAAAAACATTTTTAGGAATATCCTTTTTGGTTTTTTGCGCTTTCCTTTTTTTGTTGGGCTGTAATGTAAGAAGAAACAACGAACTTGCTGGTGTTTGCGAAAAGACTTTTAAAGAAGACACAAAAATCATTGAATCTGCTAACAAAAACCTTGATAACACTTTGGAACAATTTACTGCTGACTATAATATTGATGGATATTTTATTAACCGCCGTTTTGAGATTTGGAAAATTTATACATATCAAAATATTACCCATGCAATACACTTGGCAGCCCATGCAAGAAATACTAATCGTATTTTTCAAGTAAAAGAAAAAGCGATTGAAAATGGAATGTTGATATTAACACTATTTGGCACTCCAAATCCAGGTAACCCAAACCCACCAAGTTGGACAAGGTTAGTATTAGATAAGCGAGATACCGGCCTATATTTATATGAATTTTTTCCAACCATAATGCAATTAAGATTTGGCAGGTGGACTGGAGATAGTGATGAGCTTAACACATATAATGAATTTCGCAGAGAGGATATAACTTATCAGGAAAGTAAATTTAGGCGAATGCAAAGAATTTCTTTATGGCGACGGGGGGCACATTATTACAGAAATACAATTTATGTAATAAATCCAAGATATCCAATAATGGAAATAGTAGCAATTGAAGTTGATGAAAAATTTATTGTGCAAAACATTAATGTTGGAGAAATAGTATATGAAGATGGCGAAATATATGCACATTTTTCAAATAAAAAGCTATCTATGGAAAACGATTTGATAGGGAGAATGAGTCGGATAAATCTTTTTCCTGATCTTCACAGATGGCAGATGCAGGATATAATTTATCCAAGTATTGGTGAAAGACTGGTGTCATTACAACAAAATTTTATCAAAGTTATTGAGAAAAGAGTTGATTTTGGTCATAGCAGTGTTGGAAATATTATTGAACGATTAACAGATTCAATATTAATAAATGTAAACGAAAAAAATTATGTTATAAAGAATGGAGTAATAGTCGATAATTTTCCACGATCTACGCAGGATGGGGATTTTAGCATTATTGAACAAAATGACGATATCACAATAATCAACTACTTTGAAGAATCATCAATAGGAATAGTTAACTTCAAAATAATATATGGGAGATAAAATACGTCGCCTAACAAACGGTATACGCTGCGCCGCCTGTTCGGCGGCTCGGGGTTACGTTCGGCTAGATCATTCCGCTACGCTCCATTCCCACGCCTCACTCCACCCACAGTTTTTTAGCCCTGCAAAACCTGCGGTTTCGCTTATTCGGGCTAAAAAACCGTCGTATACCTGAGTACGTTATATGCCATTGTACCAAAAATTGCAAAAATATTGACAAATCAAAAAACATATATTATTATAAAAAGGGGACAAAAAATGAATATCAATTACTGTGAATTAAAAACGGAAATAAAGGTATCCATTAAAAATATTATTATAAATGCATTAAAAAAATATAAAGCAGGTAAAGTTTGTGGTTTCGCTATTTGCAGTGATAGAAATGCAATGTCAGTTTCTGTATCTTTTAATACAAAGCAGAATTTATATAAAAAAATAGAAGAAAATCCAGAAAAAGAAAATGATTTTAGATTTATTGAAGAGCATTGGGATTATTATGAAACATCTAGTAGGTTCAAAAAAAGTATAGGAGCATATGAATTGAGTGAAATAAGCGCAAAATTATATACAATGCGTTTTAAAATTGGTGATAAAAAATTAGATGAACATAAGAAAAATATGTTTCAAATATTTTTGGAAATATTAGAGGAAATAAAAAATGAACAAGTATTTGGTGGTGAAAAAGATATAATATTGTTATTTTGTATTATTGATGATTTTATATTTCCTGAAAACACAATTGAATGTGTAAAAAAAATAAATTCGACAATAATCGGAGAACAATATGAAAAGTGGGCAAATGAACCACATGAAATAGAATGGGATAATTGTGATGAAGATGAATAAATGAAAATATTACTGAATGGTATAAATCATAAAATAATGTTAAAGGGGTATATTTGTGATATTAAAAGCTGGAGTAACAGGATTTGGAAAAAACCGCCTGTTAACATTAATGGAAATAACAAATGTTTTGAAAAACATAAATTTTCCATATATTTACTCAAATATATTAGAACCCAAAATGGATACAAACTATTTTTCCATTGACATAATTAACAAAAAAACAGGAATTGATTTTAAGCTATTAATAAATGGTATTTATTTTATTATGGCAGGCGTTACAACAAAAAGTAAATGGATGGAATTAATTTTTATAGATTTACCTGAAGATTTTATTAAACAAACAAAAAATGATGAAATTATTTTTCTGAATAAATCAATATTAAATACCTGCGTTCCGACAAATGAAATTGAAGTATTAAAAAGAGAAGAAAAAGAGCAAATAAAATATTGGGGTTCTAAAACTTATGGAGAAATAATATTTAATGGGTATGATTAAAAAAATTGTTGTAAGGTACAACGGCATATAACAAACGGTATACGCTGCGCCGCCTGTTCGGCGGCTCGGGGTTACGTTCGGCTAGGTCATTCCGCTACGCTCCATTCCCACGCCTCACTC
>WQTS01000030.1 GCA_009786185.1 Bacteroidota bacterium | reverse complement strand
TGTGAAAGTAATCGGGGCGCTGTCTTTATCAAGATCATAGTAATCAAAAGTAAAAAAATCTGAAATTAAAATACCATAAGGGAGATCATTTTTGGATAAATGCTTGGCATATTCTCTTGCCTGTTCGTATGCTTTTATTTTATCTTTGCCGGGAGTTTTCATTTCGATTATAATCCGGCCTTTCCAAAATAGGTCAATATATCCCCGCCGACCTTGAACCTTATCGCCATACACATTCGTTTGCCCACTCATGTCTACCCTGTGTTCAAAAGTAGCAACTTGTCGCCTTGTAACCCCAAATATACCAAGAAAATCGGTTTGGAAATCCTGTGCATCTGCTTCTTCTTTTGCTTTTGAAGCTTTTTCGTGCCATTCTTCGGCAAATTTGGAGGCTCTAAGTCTGATTTCATTCCATGATAACGGCATTGTCATTTTCCCCTTTCCTATTTTAATCTCGTTCCACCGGCTAAATTAAAAACGACCATCGGGATGCCGTTCGCATTTTCAAGAACACCATTATAAACGTACCGGCTCCCTTCATCCCAGCCTATACGGTACTGAAGCGCTTTTAAAAACGCTATACGTGCAATTTCGCAAGATTGTCTTGTTCCATTCCAAAAATGTGCTGGTATCTCAAAAGCGTCCATGTCATCTTTTGCTGCCGGCAAAAAGGTAAGGGTTCGATTGAGCTCATCATACAAAAATCCAAGGTGTGTAGGATTGCCAAGACATCTTACCGCGCCCCGAGATAAAGAAATCCTTTTACGGATAAGACAAATACGCATTTCTATTTGTACTGTTGCCATCAAAACCATCCTTTCATCATTTTAGGTATCCACATCCCCGTCTTCTTTTTGCCGCGGTCTCATCCCTCCGTATGGCCTGTGTATCAACTCTTCAGGTGTTGGTAATTTCGCAAATACTTGACTGGCATGACGTTCACCTGTCTTATTATCAATGGTTATGAGCGTACTTGTGGTGTCAATTTTATTTTTTCTTTCAAGCTCCTCAAGCGTATGCCCGAATCGTCCTTTCCAATCCTCCGGAAAGTTAATAATTTTTTTTCGTTTTTGGATACCATCATCTGATTCGACTACCTCTGAAATAACCTGTAAAGACTCATCCAAATTAAAGAGAATGATTTGCTTATTGCCAAATTCCTGATAAATCGCCATTATCTTGTATTTTGCGGCTTCGTTCCATTTCATAAAGTCATAAAGCATTGCACAAAAAGTTCTTGTTACGCATTTACGTGGATTGTTTTTTTCGCCTTTAAAATTAGCAAATTTCAATGAATCTCTGTCATGCAATTTACAAGGTTCAATAACGATGCGTAGGTTTTTTTCGTCTATACTAATAGTGACATATTGATTATTCGGAAACAGATTTACACAAGATGTATTAAACGTGATGTTATCTATCGCAAATGTGATTTTTGGTTTGAATGTTGATGCTAGAAAATCTCCACGCACACGTTGAACGCTATTTTTTCGTATTTCTTCATAGCTTTTTAGGCCGCCACGGCTCTTTTTGCCTTCTATAGTGAATAATTCCAAAGGTTCATTTGTCATCTTTACACCTCATCACAGCGATTTTTTGTTTTACTTCCGCAAGAGAAGGCAAGATTGAATTACTATTAAAGCCTTTTACGACAGTTGGAGGAGAGTCTATATCCCATTTACTCAAGTATTGTGCAAGTGCGCGTCTGCAAAGCATCATGGATTCTGGTATTTTTTCTCCGAAGCCGGAAAACCATTCGGTTGATATTATCCTATCTCTGCCGCTTACCTCTTCCTTGTCCCTAAAGTGAAACCTGAAACAGTTCAAATCAAAGAAAATAACCTGCTCATCATTTTTAGTAAAGCAATTCGCTGTGATTTTGTATCGCCAATCCTTTTTCCATCCCATAAGCTCGTATAGAACGCTGCTCAATTCTTTGGCAGGCATGGAGCAGGTTTTCCAGGGCACGGCGTTTTTGTTTTCCGCTCCGGTTTTTCTTATTGCTAATAACCGCTCATTTGGATGCAGTAATATTTCAATGTGTGAACCTTTCTGCATAAGCGTTATACATCCTGCGTTAAATGTAATTCCCAGTCTTGATATTGTAAGGGTGGCTGCATTTCTATCGTTTAACAATTCGCATTTTACCCGTTTTACACCGGCAATATGGGCAACTTCCGTTTTTATATCAATTTCTGGTACATTTGCCATTATGAAAGCGCCGAGATAATGCCCGGCATCGTAACCTCCAAATGCTAGGTTCATGGGAATGAACCCCGAGAGCAAACCGTATTTTATGACTTTTGCTTCATATTCGTGATTAAAATATGGGGATGTATGGTCTGAATTAAGGAGAAGCAACACCCGCTTGTGTTCTTCTCTTGAAACTATTGCATCGTGGTGACCCGTTTCATAATACATGCGCCGCTGACCAGTGTTCTTCTTTGGCTGCTGGGTTAAGAAGCTGGGTGTATAACTTTTTCGCATAATAAAATCCCCGCAAAATTTCTCGTTTTTCAAAATCCTGTATATTGCGGCAGGAGTCCAGTGTAAGTTTCCTTTCACAGTGGGCAACGAACTTTCCATCAAAATATTGGCAATTTTTTTCTGTGAATATCCGGATAAAAACAGGTCGTAAATCAAGCGTACCGTTTTTGCCCCTTCCGGTTCAATTTTCATGTTATACTTTCCATCTTTCACATAACCGAGAAGATTGTTTGCCGGGACAGAATAATTACCTCTGTTGTAATTTGTGTTTAATCCAAATTCAACTGACCTTGATTTTAGTTCACTGTCCATCTCAGCGAACATTGCCAAAATTGTAAGAAATATTTTACTGCCAACTTCTAATGTGTTCAAGTTGTTATTTTCAAAATAAATCCCAACCGGCGGATCAAGTTTAAGCAGCTCACCTGTAATTGTTAAGCAGTCTTTGACATTCCTAGCAAAACGTGAAACCTCTTTCACTACGATTAGATCAATTTCGCCTGCCTTACAGGATTCGACCATAGCTTGAAATCCTTTACGATTTTTTATGCTTGTCCCGCTTATTCCTTCGTCCGTAAATATTTTCACGTATTCCCAATTAGGGAATTTCGGGATGTAATTTTCATAATGCTCTATTTGATTTTTAAGGCTATTAACTTGATCGTTTTTATCTGTGGAGACACGCGCATAGGCACAAACACGTTGCTTTTTTGACCGCCAATCTTTATTGTCATATATTGAGTCTATTTCGGAAATTATCCTCATTTTTTGCCTTTTTTCCATATTTTCACCCAAGTTTGTTAGCACTACGCTTTCACCTTTTCTGATTCCCTCCAAAACACCATATCATATAGATATATTATCATAGTATAGCAGGTCTGGCTATATGGCGAGTTGGCTCATGTTAGAACTGGCCAAGAGGGGCAAAAAATCTCACATTAAAATCAAACCATGGTCCGAAAAAAAAAGACTTCCAGAAGCAGTAATTTTTTGAAGGAAGAAATAGGATTTACCATGGCATATAAAACAAAATCAGAAAAGAATATGCCAAACGGTACCGAAAAGCAAAGAAGTCTTTAAAAAAACAATTATCCTTGACGAGCACCCATAACTGCTGGGCAA
>WQTS01000029.1 GCA_009786185.1 Bacteroidota bacterium | reverse complement strand
ATTTTGTGTTTGCCGTCTTTGGTTTTCTCAAATTCCTTGCGATTCCAGCATACCCAAATTTTTTGAGTTTTTAATAATTCCATTAAAAAACCTCCTAAATATAGTTTTTAGAAGGCTCAACGCTTTTCAATTATCCACAAATATGGTATAATATTAAAAACACGATGTATAATGTCAATTTTTTTGAAAAATTATTGACACTATCATGTGTACTATATATACTAATATCAACAACAATGATTATAATTGTGGGTAGGCTGTTGGAAGCCTTCTCAAGTCTAGCAGGTTTGAACGCTAATTCAACCCTGCTTATTTTTTGTCTTTTTACTTTACTCTGACACTTCCCACGCCTGAATGCGGGGGGTTCTTGACGTTCCACCAATTAACTACTTGGTTTTTTTACATCCACTTCCCCACTGCCCGTGGGTGCATTTTTAAAAGTATAACATATTACTATAATTTTAAAAAGAAAAAATATAAAACTGCGCCTTATATCCCCATAGCTAAAGCTAGGGGCTTTACGGCACTTTTGGTAAAATTAAAAAATTTGCAATGTAATTTGTTTTTGCCTGTAAAAGAAAAACCATTGCCTATAAAGAAAAATCTTTTTTTTATAGGCTGTTTTTGTCTTTCTTTTTTTCGGGGTGACTGTTTGATTGTCACGAAAAAAGTTGCGGAAAACTTTTTCTTTATAGGCTTTATTTTAGCAATCCCCCTCTTAAAAAAAAGGGGGGGAGTTTGTGCTACTTAATATGATTAAAAACAATTAAGGAATTTCGCACCCTTTCAGCCCTTGATTTTACTGGGCTGAAAAATTTTTTGCCTGTACGTTACCCCCCGATTTTATGTCAAATGTTTAATTATTTGTTTTATTTTCAATATTAGTTATTCGTTTTTCGAGTTCAGATATTTTTGCTTGTATTTGTTTGTCTTTTTTGTAGCGTGCTTTTTGTGCTGTTCGATTCGTTTGTTATGCTTTAAAAATGTATTTTTGCTGAATATGACACTATTTTGACCTTTTTTTGTACGTTTTATTTTGATATAATTCGATTATTGTTTGCATGATTGGAATTGTAATTGTATGAAAATGAGATATATGGCTATTGATAGCGATGTAGAATTTCACAATAAACAAAGTGTTGCTTGGCTGGAAAAAGGTGTTGATTATTTGAGAGTTGACTCAATGAGTGAAGGAATAAGTTGTGCGAAATGTGAGAATTTTATGTTCATTGTTATCAATGCAGATAATGTTGATTATTTGCCAAAACTGCCTTATTTGAGGAAAATAACAAAGTCTGCTATCTTGATCGCAACATCTAATTTTTCAATAAAGGATTATACGACCGCACTTAATTTTGGTGCAGATTCTTTTGGGGTTATCAGTGAAAATTTAGAAGAAAATACTGAAATTATTAATACTATTATTAAAAAATTAAACAGACAAACATATCTAAGAGAGTATTGTGAAGATATAATTTTATATAAAAATATCAAAATTTTCCCCAAAATTCGTAAAGTCCTATTAGAAGATTTAGAGATTTCATTATCAAAATCAGAAACTCTTATTTTATGTTTATTAGCAAGTAAAAAAGATGTGGTTTTTTCTTATGAACAAATTTATGAATATGCGTTCTGTAAAAGTTTATGTGAATCGTATATATTCCCAGAAGATGCCATAAAATCCACAATTAAAAGGATTCGAAAGAAGTTTGGAAGCAGAAACATAATTAAAAATATTTGGGGATTAGGATATCAAATTGGAGAGAATTTTTATAAGGAGTATAAGGAGGTATGTAGTTTGAAACCATCAAGATATAATCATTTTTTCCCTTATTCAAGCGAACAGAATATCGCTTATAATGCATTATCCAATTCTTTAGCACTTATAGATAAGAGTAAACTTAGTGAGTTTATGAATTTTTATAATCAAGGGTCTTATATTTCCGATGAATTGGTTTCTGATTTGAAAAAGGGTGCGTTTTTAGTAAATAGCTCTATTAATGAATTAGATGTTTTGAGATATAGAATGCAGCGTGCAAGGTATAATACAGATAGTCTATCAATGACAATAGCACCAACAAATGATTGCCAATTTGCTTGTGTTTATTGCTACGAAAAGGACGCCATATCAAGCAAATATATGACAATAGAAGTTCAAGATAGACTTGTAAAAATGCTTGATGCTCGTAAGGGGCTAATTTCTAGTTTTTCTGTTGTATGGTATGGTGGAGAACCATTGATGGCATTTGATGTTGTTGAATCTCTTTCAAGTAGATTTATCGAAATATGTGAGAATAGTGGTATACACTATAATGCAGTGATGGTTTCAAATGGATATATGCTAAATGTAAATGTTTTGAGTCGCATGAAGAAATTAAAGATTTCGATGATACAAGTAACTGTCGATGGATTGCCAGAGGTTCATGATAAGATGCGTCCGTTGAAATCTGGGAATCCAACATTTGAAACTATTATGAGCAACTTGAAAAACAACTATGATATTTTACCTTCAGTTGCTTTACGTATAAATATTGACAAGGATAATATCTTGGCTGGAGAGAATATTTATAAATTTTTGCAGCACCATGATATGTTAGGCAAAATAAGACCATATTTTGGAAAAATCATGAGCGAAGCAGGTACTTATAACAATTCTCAATGTCTTAGTATGTGTGATTTTTCTGAAATTATGTATGACTTTACTGTTCAGACATCTAATTCTAACGACCAAAGCCCTATTCTTTATCCAACTCTTAAATCAGCAACATGTGGTGCTGATTCGGTTAGCAGTTTTGTAATCGATTCTGAAGGTATGATATATAAGTGTTGGTGTGACATTGGTCAAGAAAATCGTGCTATAGGAAATGTTTTAAAGGAAATTGTGCCTGCAAGCGATTTGTTACTAAAATACATGTTGTTTGACCCAACTACTAGCGAAACATGTGGTGATTGCAATGTTTTGCCTATATGTATGGGCGGATGTCCTTATAAGCGTGTAGTTGGAAGTTCTGACAATTGTACAAATCATAAATATATATTACAGAAATGTTTAAATAACGCTGTTTCATTCTTTAAGAACAAAGATAAAAATCAAGATATATGTTCGTAACATGTTAAAAATTTTTCACTTTATGCTCTCTCTATTCTTTTATGAGTTATATGCTATGAGTGAAAATTTTTATATATGCAATAATTTTTAAAAAAAAGGAGGTGTGCTTTATGGATTATTTATATTTGGGAGAGATTAACTCTGAATTATTAGAACCATTATGTGGTACTTTTTCTTGTAACAATCATGCGTGTACCATACATTCATGTAATGTGCAGGGCTGTGGCTGCTTTCAGATAGACTGGTTTTTAAGTCCATGTTCACTAGCAATGGATGCTTAATCTCAGTCAATCACCCCACGCCTAAAGGCGGGGGCTTGTAGTTATAGTTGCTACTGCACCACGTTTGGCTGATTGACACACAGCCACATTGGAAGAACCAATGCCAAGTTTAAAATCTTAGACGTTTAAGATTTTACGGCTACAACGCTTTTCTATAGCCAACCACATATCTTA
>WQTS01000028.1 GCA_009786185.1 Bacteroidota bacterium | reverse complement strand
CAAATCACTTCCAAGCACAACCGGAAGCACCGCGTCCGAGCAGTCGCAACCGTCTTCAATCGAATCAGTAAACCATATAAAAGGGTGTTTTTTATCCATTGCTTTAAATTTTATGCAAATATACGCATTTTGAGTAAAATAAAATCATTTAGAGTTTATTTTTTGTCGAAAAAAAGCCAATCAATGGCTTTTCTTCTAAATTTTACAGCAGTTTTATTACTGCAATGTGCCGTTCCAATTCTTTAATGTCGTGCAAAATAATCCACTTTTCTTCGATACTCAAAGTGCCGTCGGATAGTTTTACACGCTTTTCGCGCTTCTGATTGAGAAGGTAGGTAATGATTCGAGTTTTCATTGCACTTTCACATTTTTATTTCTCAAACTCATTTTATCTTCCGGAAATAATGTCTGCGCCGCCTCAATCTTTTTTACAAAAGTAGGAATAGAGTTGAGATAACCCTTTCCCTCTTCGCCGATAAAATCGCGAAACGCTTTGAGAATGGAAAGCAGGTAGAAATTATTATCCGCTCCGGTAATCTTAATGTTCTGACCTGATAATTTTTCTACTACCTGTTCATTGACGTACATTCCGGTTTTTCGGATAGCCGGCAAAACTTCGGAAGTTATCCACCTGCGGAATTTTTTAGCGTTTGGTTTACGACTTTTTAAAATAAGTGCGTAAAGTCCGCTTTCAGTTACCACATTTACAGTACGTTGCTGACCTGACCTATGTATTACATAGGGTAGGTATTCGTCTGTATCAAGAGTGATTTTCACTCTTTCGGTTGGATTTTGTAAATCCAACGCATTGCACACATCGACCGCCACAAAGTGAGGCGCACCGTTAATAATTACTACTTCGACACTCGTATCGTGGTCGAAAGAAAAAGATTGATTTTTTGTTTCCATTGTTGAAAGGTTTTAATGGATTCAGGGCGAAAGTAACAAAAACGGCTCCGCCTTTCCCGTTACCTTTCACCTGTTGTCGGCAGTGAGCGCATTAACGCATCACACGGGGGTACGAAACCGATATATTTTCCGTCAGGGCGTAAAAAAACCGCTAACGGAAATGTTGCGGAAATGTCCGCCAACAACAATGAAAGGTGCGACAAAGGTAAAAAAAGTTTTTCATATACAAGCAAAATAAATCAAGATTATGCTTTGCTTGATAATTTTATCAAGCAAAAAGGTGTTTGTTATGCAATCCTTTTATGTGGAAATCCCAATGATATGTTTAGGTTATCATTTGAAAAATAGATATTTAATTGCATAAAATCCGACCTGTCAATCTGATTTATCTCTTTTACAAGCATATCGCGCTCTTTCATAAGAGATTTTATAGAGGCATCTATTTCGCGTTTTCTGCTTGATTTCAAAAATCTGATTCTTGCGCTTTCTTGCGCTCTGTAAATTTGATTATTCAAAAGTTCATTGATTATTTTACCTCGCTTTTGAAACTCAAAAAGAAAATCGGTTTTAAACTCAAATGCTTTTTGTCCACTAAATCCCATTGCTAACAACGAAAATCCACTTTCGCTCATAATAAAAACAGGGGATTTTTTATATCCGCCACCAACAGGCATTTCGATTTCTTGCTCTGTCAGCACAAACATTTCGCTAACTGCCTGTTTTTTAACGAACCCCGATTTTTGGGCTTTCGCGATTATCTCTCTAATTGCATCAAGAACGTGGTCGTGTCGTTTCTTGAATTTCATTGCAACCCGTAAACTATCTGTTACAGGCTGACCGTTTCCGTTTTCATAAACTAATTCTTTCATTGTTTTTTGTTTTTAAAATTTATAATTTTCATTTTAAAAACAGCGGTGTAAGTATGTGAGGTGAGATTTGAAGACACAAAACAACCGCTATTTTTTAAAAATAACGGCGGTGCAAATTGTGTCAAATATGTGTAAGCGATGGCAAAATTACAACTTTTTTTCAAACTACCAAAAAAAATCACTACCTTTGCCCTAAATTTTAAAACTCAATTTATGAAAAAGCTGATTTTAATACTAATTGCCCTGCCGGTACTAATCGCCTGTGATAACCACATAGAACAACGTACAACTGTAACAGAGTATGAAAAAGAAAGGATAAGGCAGGTGATAGAGAATTGGGATACCAACTGTTTTTGCGATGTTCCGTGGTCTGAATGTGAGTATTTTCAATTATCTGACTTTAGAATCGTTAGAACGAGCTTTGAAAATTGGCGATTTTATGAAACTGTAAAATTATTTCCCGTTGATGCTTTTAATAACATTAAAGAACGATTCACACCAAAAGTATATTCGGTAAATCTTTCAAATTGTTATTTTGCAAACATACTTCTTTATTTCAATAGTGAATTTGTATTTATTTGGGGTACAAATATCTAACATATATACAGAACACAAGAAAGCACCAATTAAGGTGCTTTCTTTTTTTACGCTTTTCTTATCACTTGAAATCGTCCTAATCCAAGTCCGGTTTGTGTTATTACGGGGCAAATTTCAAATTCTTTCAAATAATAATCTACGCCGTTTACTCTGATAATTCCGTGCGGATTTCTTCGTATAGCCTTATACTCGTCGCGTTTTATCGGATAGTCAAAAGCCATAATTTCATCCATTAACAACGGTGGTTTTCTCGGCACATAGCCGTTTTCAACAACTTCACCGCCGTTTGCCGAATCTTCCAAAAACACAAATCCCGGACTGTTGTTCATCCTTCCTTTTGCGTATGTGTTTCCGGCTCCCGAAGCAAATTCTAATCTGTCGCGCCGTGAATTTATTTCAAAAAAACGCTCCGCCCAGCGTATCGCGTTTCGTCCCGGACTGATTCGGACATTTGTCATTGTTTCGGGGCTGATAATTGTTCCGTCGGTATCTTCAACGCCCTGTTCTACCTCTATAATTGCTCCGGTAGTTGTTGCGCGCTGAAGTGCCAACACAAAAGTGCTATTGTCAAACCGCCAATTTCTTGTATGTTGTTCATTGTTTTGATTTTCGTCAAACTGCTGTCGGCGCGTAAGTTCTATCAGATACGGACAGGCAATTAAATCGCAAACAACATCTTTTTCACTTTCCAACGGAACGCCTGTGGTATATTCGCGCTCGGTGTGGAACGCGTCAACGGCATTAAATTCCGATTCGTCAATGTATCTTGAATAGCCTGTTTTCAATCGGCTCCAAAAGTTGCCCTTCAAAACGTGGTCATCTACCGCAGGGGCGTTTATTTCTACAAGCACCTCATCATTGTAAAACCACTGCCAACGCTCCACACGCACATAGTTTCTGCCGTCGTTTCCTTTCTCGCTTCCATAACCGATATTGTCAATCGCGTTGAAATTATCAACCAAATCTTTGAACGAAGTTTGAACACCTGGGCGAATCGGCTCGCCTAAATCACTCGGCAAATATCCCTGCCGTAATTCAAAGCCGTTCAAAACGCCTTTCATTGCG
>WQTS01000027.1 GCA_009786185.1 Bacteroidota bacterium | reverse complement strand
ATATTGCCGCTTATCGGACGTCCGTTTCTATCAAAAAAGTCGCCGTTGATGCCTGCGAAGAAAAAATTACCCGGCGTGGATTTTCTTCTTGCTTTAAGCGTCGGACGTTCAAGACCATAGAGCGAATCACGACCGAGCACTTGGCGCAGTTCAAGATGCGGATTTCTTAAATCGGCTTTCAGGAAAAACACATTTTGATGTATCGGCGGGTCTGTCTCAACCACCGAAGTGAGCCGAAGAGCAAGATAATATGTACCCGGTCCTACTTGAAAACCGGCGATTGTATCTATTTGGTATTCAATGTAAGGAAAATCAGCATTTCCGATGCCAAGCCTAATCTTTTGCGAATAGAGGCAAAAGACAGCGAATAGAAAAATTACGAGGGATAAGTGTAGTTTTTTCATTTTTTTGAGTTTTTTGATTGTTATGTTATTTATCTGATTGAAAACGATGAACCTAATTCTACACTAAACCCGACACCAAGATTAACATTACCGCCTGCATAAAGGATTAGTTTTGAATTATTTGTAACTGTTAGATTTTCAATATCAATATTGCCCGGCGCACGAAGTGTTAATGCTGCGCCGTTTGTAATAGTTACATTTTGAGCATAAATATTACCACAGCTTATAATGGTCTTATCAGATGTTACCGGAGGCTGATTAATAAAATCAACAACTAAAGGACAAACATGTTGATTTCCTACACCAACTGCATGCCACGCATTAGCCACAGCAATTTCTTCTGCAGAATTATGTCCATGCAGAGCTCTTGCTACAACAAGAAAATTTTCTCGTATTTCATACCAAGTAGAAGTAAATTGCAGTTTTCTGGTGAATACCGCATTTACAATTAGCTCTTCGGCAATATCCCATCCAACTCCATTTACAGCAAAGTTATTTCCAATACCATTTACATCATTACCGCCATTTACTAAAAAATAAAACCAGCGAGAAAACACACCACTCCTATTATGACAGCAGACGTAATTGCAATTATAGAAATCTGTATTAAATGTACAAGCTATGTGATGAAATGCATAGTCATCAAACGGATTTACTATATTTCTCATTGAGCTATTATGTCTCACATACGTACTTCCTCTGAGCCATGGGTACTGCTCCGGCACAATCCTGTAATTCATAATAATTGCCCAAATATCGCTCATGCCCTCATTAAAACCACAACCAACATCCCAAGCAGTACCTCCGAGCCATATCTGAGATTGTACTATTCCATGTCCGAATTCATGAGCTACTACATCCACACTGGCTAATGGGTAAAACAAGAAATAACCTGCACCAAAAACCATTACTCTGAGATTAGGTAGCCAAAAAGCATTATCTCCCCATTCACCTCTGCCGTGTCGAATAAATGCTTCTATTGTGGCTCCGTTATTGTCAAAACTGTTAATTCCGTGTACATCAAATAGCCTATCGCGTATCTGTTGCAAAGCCCAATGTACATCTAAACCCATATCGTTGTTGTTGGGACGATGTGTTTCTTGTGTCCAATTGTTGTTATTGTTTCTCAATGGATTTCTAAATGGTGCTACATCGTTAGCCCAATTCATCGGGTGGTTGTTTGCATTCCACGTATGAATTACCGCACGGCCTGGTGTTGCGTCTGTCAAACGGTATACACCATTATAGTTGTAGGTTGTAACATTATACTGCACACCAGAAAAACGAGTTTCAAATCTTGCATTATGTGCTGAAAAACTCAAAAAGCTCAGTTCCGTCAATATGACCATTCCACTTTGAGCATCTACAAATCCTATTCTTACATTGTTCGGATGGTTAGCAAATAACACCACTCTATATACCAACATTGGAAACAGGTTGCCATCAATAGTTATTTCTCTAATAATCAGCTCTGAGTAATAATTGACAATCAACTCAAGAGAAACACCTATGTATTGTGCAAAAGAAATTTTCGCTTCGGTACTAGTAATGGCAGGTCGGATGTTCAAATTATCAATTCGGATATAATTGCCATGTGCAAAAAACATTTCGCCATTTCGAAAATGGAAGTTGTAACCACCGCCTACCACTCTTATACCATGATGATATTGTTGAAAGTGCTCGTGAACAAAACCTTCTCTTCTCGACTGAATTGGAATTTGTTCAAACTTGTCCGCAATCTGTGTATTTAACACTTGCCTAAAAAATTCATCTGCCGATTTCGGTACCTGAACAGTTCTGTCTTCATTAGAAAACTCTACCGACCGTATAACTCCTCTTTCGTTCTTCCGAATCTCTGTTCGCCACTCTGCATGCTGTGCCATACCGAAAAACGATATAAATATCAAAATGATTATGAATAAAATTTTTGTTTTCATGTTTTTATTTTTTACGTGCGTAAACAAATGTGGCATTTCCCGTAGTGCCATGTATCGTTATTGTAAATGTACTACAATCTAAAAATCTTATGCGTTGGACACAAGAGAATCGTCTGTCAGGAAAACGAGGACAATCACGATATATAATCACTTCTCCTTTCCAATTTACAAGTTCACGTTCATAGGTTTCAAATTCAAAATCCCAAGAATCTCCATATATGTGATGTAGCCAATACCTTGTTTCAAACAAAGTGAATTCGTTGGTTGCATAATCGAACCAGCCCCAACGTCTATTAGACAGAAATTCTATGTAACCATTTGGTGTATGTTCTTCTGACTCTATATGTAAAGTACCTATAACTCTCACAAACTCCCATTTTCCGATAATGAGTTTGGTTGGGCATGCAGTGTCAAAATCACATTCTGTCGCTTTTTGACTTACAAGCACATACTCATTTAAACTTCCCATAGAAATTTTCACTGTTGCACTTCGTGCTGTAAAATATGCATTTTCTGTAATATTTACAGTAATTACACCATCATTTATTCCTGAGGCCTTAGCCAACGTAAGCCATAAATTGTTTTCCGCACCTTGCACTACGACAGTCCATCCGCCATTGCTGCTTACGGCAATTTGAAATATTCCGCCTTCGGCAGATGCGTAAATGGTGGTTGTATCAATGTTTAGAAAAGGATATTCCTTTCCATTGCAGGCAGTAAATGCGCCTGCAATAATCAGCAAAAATGCTGTGAGTTTTAATGTTTTTGTTTTCATATTTTTGAATTTTAAAATTGTTTTGTAATTATTTTTTCAGGTAAAACCTGTTTTGATAGTATGAACAAGGCGCAGCCTTGTCCAAGCAGGGGTTTGATTATTTGATTTCAAATTCTGCGCCTTTGTTCGGCATAGCGTTTCGTGCTTGCTGCACAACTAACAAAAATCGTAATTTTAGCCCGAATGGGCTTAATCTTCATAACCGCAGGCGAGCGAAG
>WQTS01000026.1 GCA_009786185.1 Bacteroidota bacterium | reverse complement strand
GCAACTTTATATGATAATAATATTATGCCCCCGGAACTCGTTAAAGCTCACCAAAAACTTGATAAAGTTGTAGAAACTGCTTTTGGAAGAACATTTGACAATGATGAACAGAGGATGACATTTTTGTTTGAGTTATATCAGAAATTAACAGGTGAATTGTTCGTTGAGGAAAAAAAACGGGGAAAGGGTAGAAAAAAAAATTAAAACAAAAAGCAAACCAGCGTATACCTCTAACGTTATGTGCCATTGTTTTTGATTGTTTGAAAAAACTACATGAATATATTACAAATAGGATAGGCTATTATTTGTGTTTATATATGATATATTCTGCCAACCTTTATTCATTTTTTATCTAAATTTCATTCAAATTATTAAAAAATTTAGTTGTAACTTTTCATCTTTTGCGTTATTATATATATTATCATGGATGAAATAGATTATAAACACCCAGATAACCCCAAATTTTTCGCTACTGCCCATAGTGCTTGGTGTCCACCTATACGTAGCAAGCTGTTTGAAGTGAGACTTAAGCGCCGAGAGCTTTTCGAACCATCATGGGTTGATGTAGACGGTAAGGCCGTTACTATATCTCAGGCTGGCGAAAGAATAAAAATGTCAGTGAAATGCAATGAAGATGTTGAACCAGATGCCGTCATAGTATTTAGAATGTATTGTGCAGGCGAAGATATAAAAACCACCGAAGCTCAAGCAACACTGCCTGGTAAAAACATAAACGGTGTAGCTCAATCAGAAGAACTCTGCTGGGGGGTGAAAAGCTGGCATGAGCCGCCAGAAGGATCAAATAAATTTTTCTTTACGGCTCAAACAAGAAATAGTCCCTACATAACAAGTAGTATCATTGAGATGAAGCCACCGGAGTTCTCTAATTTGTGTTGGTCAAAAGAGAACCAGAAAACGGATGTAATTTTTCTGCATGAATATATTACAATTTCCTGCGATACTAAAAATATCCCTGATTATCAGAAGGTTAAGGTCGAAATATACGAGCCTGATGAAAATGGTAATGATTTGCACATTTTTAATGTGGCAGGCAAGATTGAGAAAGGCAAGTTAAACCTTCAGTGGAAGGTTGATTTTCTAGAAGAAGAAAATACGAAAAGCAATAAAGAAATTGCCGAGAAGGGTTATGCTCTACCGGAGTATCGTTTCTTTGTCCGATATTATGGCTTCAAAAGTGAGGCAAGCCCTGTCGCAACGTTGAAATGTAATTATGTAGAGCGTGTTGTTGATCAGAATGGCAATCCAGTACCAAATACCGATTATATACTGATAACCCCGGATGGTCATGAATTATATGGCAAAACCGATCCTAAAGGCTTTGTCAGGCAGGATGACTTATATCTTGGTAAATGCAAAGTTTTGGTGCAAAATAAGAGTATATAATGCCTAAAGAAATTGAACTGGCAGGCAACCGTTCGTTTACGTCAGAAAATAATATAATATATTTTGGTGTAAGAAACGAACTGGGTTATTTTTTTGACGATATTTTTCTATTTGCATTAGAAAATAGCTATTCGCTCAACACAGAACAGCAACGTCGCTTCGCAAGGGTTAATGGACTTAGGTTTCTTTTTCATTCGAAACTAAGATCATTAAACAGAGATAGAATTGATCCAAATAGACCACAGTACTTAAAATTAACTGATGAGGAAATTAGCTTTGGTTACTCACCTGCAGGGAGACATCCAAATGGTGGGTGGCCATTTAATAGATTCACTTTAAAAATAACAATCCCAACATGGGAAGCGTTATTGAAAGAATTTTATCATGTTAATTATGTTGAAACTAACATAAAAGTTGCTACAGATCAAAGCAGAGCAAACAGAGTCGCACTCATAGGTAATTGCAACACCAGAAGAGATCTGCCTCCTTTTTCATCCTTAGGAGAAAAAGGGTTTCGGACATTTGCCGGTCATATTTTTATACGAGATCCATCTCAAAGAGCATTAAGAGATGCTGCTCATGCCTTTAGAGATGGGCGTAATTATACTGTGCTTAGAACTCTTAGAAACCGCCATTTTTCAGACATAATTGATTCTGGAAAAGGTGCTATCAGAGAATTACGTAACCACGCAGTAGGAAAGCCGCCTATTACAGAAATATTTTTTTCTACTCATGGAACAGTTTATGCAGTTGATTTTCATAATAGTTTAAATAATTTATATACTACTCGAAATGAAATGAATTATTTATTTGATGAAGACCCTTGGGTTTATGGAGAAGATGCCGCTTTCATAGAAGATTTAGTTTGTTTGGTAAATAATGGCAAAATTGCTCCAAATGTTACTATGTTATTTACTTCTTGCCTTTTAGCTGCTAGAATAGAAGAAGCACAAAGAAAACAAGAATGCGATTGCCCTGTTAGGAATGTTTCTGATTTAGAAAAGAAACTCCTTGCCAGATGGATAGAAAAAAATAAAGGATTAGGAAAACCTAGAAATTTTTCTTTGCAATTATCCGAAAAAATACCAGGCGCTACTATTATTGCCCCTATGGATCAGAATAACACAAGGTATGGTATACAACATCCAGTATTATATCAAAATGGATTGCGTTGGTTTATTCCCATTACAGCAATAAATGCAACCATGAGGTCCACAATTTATCCCATGGATATTTTATGAAATATACACTGTTATTTGTTATTACTTTTTTAATAATTTCATGTGGTAATGAACCAAGAGTTAATCCAAATAATATAATTGGTCAAAGATTAGTAGATGTACCTTATGGCACAGGAGGAGGAAGTTTTCTTACTACTATTAATGGTGATGTACGAACTGCATATGCTAGAAAATATAATAGAAATATCGCTATCATATTTGTTACATTTAATGGTGTCGTATTAGATTTTTATTTTTCTCCTTTTATAAATTTTAACAAAGTTAGAAATTTACCAGTAGGACTAAGTTATCAAGAAGTAGTTGAAAGAGTTGGTAAACCTGCATCTTTTTTATACAATATTTGGACACCTGATTCACATTATTTTCAAGTGATATATTTGCAGCGATCAAGACGTCGTGGGATTAATCCCATTTCCAACCTTTTTGTTACCATGTCTTTTGACAATAATGGGAGTCTTATTAGGGTTGGGCGACCAAAATCAGGCTTGCCATAAAGTTAT
Organism: Bacteroidota bacterium; assembly: GCA_009786185.1. Lineage (GTDB taxonomy): Bacteria > Bacteroidota > Bacteroidia > Bacteroidales > WCHB1-69 > WRNX01. The sequence continues at coordinate 183 of WQTS01000026.1, read as the reverse complement.
ATTTATAAATTCATGAAAAAATAACATGAATTAAAAAAATCATCAAATAGGCAAAGGAAATATTAAGCAAAAACAACAGCAGATAACAAACGGTATACGCTACGCCGCCTGTTCGGCGGCTCGGGGTTACGTTCGGCTAGGTCATTCCGCTTCGCTTCATTCCCACGCCTCACTCCACCCACA
>WQTS01000025.1 GCA_009786185.1 Bacteroidota bacterium | reverse complement strand
GGATACAAAAATGCGCCCGGAAACTCCATAACTACACTCGTACTCGACCTGCCAGCAGGAGTATATTTAATACGATCAGATAACAAAACTGCAAAAATTGTAGTGTATTAAAATATTTCTGTTACTTTTGTGCCCTTATAATCATTATTATAATAAAATATGAAAAAAATATTATTCGCTTTTTTAGCCATAACTTTAATAGGCGCCTCTTCGATACATGCGCAAAATACCGATGGAACAGATTTTTGGTTGACCTTTGGGAAAAATTGGCGCGACGGATCGGAGAGTTACGTTATCCCGCGAATACACGTTGTGAGCAAAGACTTGCACACCACCGGCACGATTGTTTTTACTAATTTGCCGGATGGAAATCCTCACAAAATTATTCCACTTGACATTCCTCCGCAAACTGTTAGAAAAATAGAACTCAATGATATTCAAAGAGCTGCGGCATATTTAACAGCGCAAGGAACTTCTTCATTAACTATTAAAATTACCACAGATCATCCTGTTACGGCTTATGCGCTGAATCAATGTATTAAATCTGCGGATGCTACTAACCTGTTGCCTGTAACGGCATTAGGTACGGATTATTACCAAATATCATATCAACCCCAGGGTTCCGACGTGGGATGGCCAACTCAGACCAACAAAGATGCATACGCAGTTATAGCTACAGAAAATGGAACCAATGTTTATCACAATGGGACGTTGGTTACACTAATACCACTAAATATTGGCCAGGTTTACCATCGAACTTCCGACAGCGATATGACCGGCGCTCACATTACTACCAATAAACCTGTGGCTTTTTTTGCCCTTAATCAAGGTACATATATTAAATATAACTCAAGTCGGGATAACTTGTTTCAGCAGTTGGCGCCCATAAATACTTGGGGTAAAAATTTCCTTATACCTGTTGCAGATATTTACCCAAGTGGTAGTACTCCGAATGTAAATAGAGTGCGCATTGTGGCCTCACAACCTACTACAGTTACGCGAACCGGAGGAATACACATATCACAAGGGTTTGGTGAATACGGCGGTTCTTCCCCCGGTATTGGAAATGGACCTGTGTATAATCTGATTGCAGGACAATTTATTGAACTTGAGGTTAATTATAATAATAATGGATGCTTTATTGAAGCCAACAACCCAGTAGGAGTTTGTGCTTATCTAATTACTCCATCAAGTACAAGCCACCCTTCTGATCCTTCTCAAGCTTGGCTTCCCTCTATGGAACAAACCGCTAAAAATGCGCTCATTGCGCCTTTTAATCCTCCTCCCGGTACAACCGCATTAACTACCCACAAGGCATTGATAATTTCGCCTACCGAAACAAAGAATGATACAAAGGTTGCTATTGGAACCGGAGCGCTGGAAAACTTATCCGGCGGTGAATGGAGAGACAATGTAGCATCCAATATGTCGTTTTACAATTACCCAATGACCAATGTGAATGAATCATACCGCTTTAGTAATTCGGAAGGAATTATTGTAATGGGATATGGATATGGCTCTGCCGAATCTTATTACTACCTTGGCTATTCTTCCATGCGCAATTTGGATGCCTACTTTGAGGTAAACGGCATTCACTATCAGGATTTACAAGAAGAATTGATTTGTACTAATGATATTGATTTCGTTGCAGTATTGGAAAATGTAAACAATATAAAGTGGTATATTAATGATACACATCAACCTTCATGGGATGATGAAACAGAATGGTCACAATCTTTCCCTGCCGGCGAATATACTATTAAAATATGGGTACTTTTTGAAGATGGAACCATAAAAGATGATATTATAGGCATTGTAAACATTGGCGCGCAAATTATCGTCACTGCCACAGAAGGAGGCATGGTATCACTGACAGATACTTGCATAAAAGTGGGAGATCCTATTACTTTAACAGCTACTACTACAGACCCTTCTTATATTTTTGACTACTGGAGCGAAAACGACGTACCCATTACCCCACCACCCGGCACAACCTACACTTTTACGGTTACCGACGACCGTGATCTGAAAGCACACTTTCGGTTGAATACCGTTGAAATTCAAGTATCTGCCACAGAAGGCGGATCTGCCAGTGGCGGCGGCACTTTCAATATTGGCGAAACGATTACCGTTACCGCCGAGGAAACCAATCCCTGCTACTACTTTGTCAGCTGGACGGATAAAGAAATTGGGCAGGTTTCCACTGATCTTGAATATGAGTTTGAGGTAACCGGTGCGCAAATTTTACAAGCCGATTTTACTAAATATCAATACAATATTACTACTTCTGTTGCTACTTCCGGTACCGGTACAATAACCGGAAACGGAACAGGAACACACGAACACGATTGTGGAAATGTCGTTACGTTAACCCCTGTTCCTGCTACAGGTTATCACTTTGAAAAATGGGTAAATACGGAAACCGGCTTAGATATTTTTGATAACCCCTTAGTCATTACTGTAAATAAAGATAGTACATTTGTAGCACACTTTGCGATAAATACTTACGACATTACCGTTTCTGTCAATCCATCCGGTTATGGCACTGCTTGTTGCGCAATCTACGACATTGAGCACTTCGACACACACACGGTAGTAGCCACTCCCGCAGACAGTTGCACCTTTGTGAACTGGACGAAAGGTGGCGTGCCCATTCTCGGCGCAGGACCTTCTTATACATTTGATGTAACTGAAACTGTGGAATTGGTTGCCAATTTTAAATTGAAAGAATATTCGGTAACACTGCTGAAATATCCTGATAATCCGGATGTGGGTAACGTTTCGGGAGCAAATCCCGCCGTTGTACACGGCACCACGATCCCCATTTTTGCCAGCCCAAGTTTTTATTACACCTTCTTACATTGGGAAGACGAAACCAATACGGTTATTTCTACCGATCCTATTCATACGATTACCGTGAGAGGCGATCGCACTTTAACCGCCGTCTTCCTCCCAAAAACTTACACCATAACAGCGACCCCCAGCCCTGAAGAGGGCGGCAGCGCAACCGTAATCGGTGGCGGCGAGGATATTGCCTATGGCTTAGAAAAAACCGCCCTCGCCATTCCCAACCCCTTTTGGCAATTTTCCCACTGGGCACAAAACAGCAACGCTATCCCCGGAACCTATGGCGAACCCTCCTATACCTTTACTGTTCATGGAGATCGCAACCTGGTAGCTGTTTTTGAAGAGGAAACCTACAATATCAAGGTGCTTGCCGATCCTGACTTCGGCGCAGGCATGGTGTACGGAGACGACTACAACGTCCACTTAGATTCGACAAAGTGCGTGTTGGCTGC
>WQTS01000024.1 GCA_009786185.1 Bacteroidota bacterium | reverse complement strand
TGACGTGGCAAAGATATAAAAACTTATCAAAACATACAAAAATTTAGAAGAAAAAAATCAGCGTGAGAAAATCAAACACATAAAAATATCCCTCAAATTTACTGTAAATTTGATGGATAATTTCGCGCATATACAAATATTTTTTTGATTTTCAAAACACAAACTTCAATAAATCAAAAATATTTTAATAACTTTGCAAATTGATATTAAACACAATTTTTGCGTATGATATAATACAGAAAAAGGCAGTGCTAACAGGCACAAAATAAAGACATATTGATAAAAATAGCGATTTACTGCTATTCTTGATACTCATTTTTCCACAATTTGACCTCACAAGAGGACTTCTTCAAGAATAAGTTGGTGAAACGCCGCGTGTGCGGCGTGGAACAACTTGCCGGAAGAAGAGGCGTGGAAACCTGAGTATCAGACAGGTTGTTTCCACGCTATTTTTATTGCCTGAAATTCAAAACAAACAAAACAAACAAATTATAAATTAAAAGCCTTCCGAAAAAGGACGGAAGTAAAGCAAAAAAGTTATGGCAAATATTGCAGAATATCGTTTTAGAGATTACGATGACAGAGTAAGAGCAAAAGACAAAATTTACGACCAATGTGGAGGAAGCAGTGCTTATTATGACACAAGTGGCAATTCTGATTATCCGTATGGGTTGTATATTACAGACGAATGTACAAATGCAAGTTTAGCAGCCAAAATTTGTGAAGCCAATGGTGGTATTCGTTATTAAGTTCTTAAATGTCTGCCGATTATCGAATTTCGGATGTCGGCAGATATTTTTACATTAAAATTATGACACCATTAGAAGAATTAAAGTTCAAACGGCAGAACTCGATAATAGTAGTTTGCACATTAGGTTTGGCAGCGATATTCGATTCCAGAACACGACCTGTGTGGATGACAAACATATTTGAAGGCACTTCGCTTAATACCGGTGCGTTGAGTTTTGTTATGAAAATGTTCTCATACATATTTCTCGGCTTGCTCACTGCTGCGATAATGTTTATTATACATTTGTTTAAACTGATATATTATCAAATAGAAATCAACAGATTAACGCCATAAAATTATGCATACTTTTACAGCAAGCCGATGGCTCGATATTGCGTTTCCGGACAGGTTGGAAATAAACGCCAACAACGTTGTTTATTATAAAAACAATGTTGGAGTCGGCTATGAATCAACGGTTGTCGAAAGACCAAATATTACAAAAGTACACATAAGAACCGGTGTTTTTTTTGCAAATGTTGTGATTGAAAGTTACGGCGAAAGGCTTGTTGTTGGCGCATTTTGGAAGAGAGATGCAAAAGCAATAGTGAAATTACTGACTTAAAAGAGCAATCAATATGAGATTGAATACTAATATAACAGATTATTACTCCAACTACAATGTTGATACATTTTTCGGCATTGCAAACTTGCAGCAAAGAATCACAAAGAGATTTGTTGATACTGATTTGCTCGATGCGGCTGTATTTTGGTTTACAAATGTAGAACGCAGAAAACATAATCTGAAACAGTTTCAATTTCACGACAAATTAAGGCAAGCGGCGACTTTACATTCCGAACAAATGAAACGCCATAATTTTTTCGACCACGATAATGATTTTGACACAAGATATAAAACGCTGACAGACCGCATAAATTCGGTTAAAGATAACACATTTCAAGGCTTTATGTCTTGGGGCGAAAATATTGCCGATTATCCGATTATAGAAGCGAATAAAACTTTTACGGTGCAAAGCGGACGGCTTTTCTCAATGCTTGGAACTGAAATTTTGCCATATTCGTATTATGACTTTGCCAAAATTATAGTAGATGGCTGGATGAACTCACCCGGACACAGAGCAAATATTTTGAATCCCGATTTTGAATATTTAGGTTGTGGTTGCGAAAAATACGAAAAACAAGGAAACGGACACTCGATGTTGTACTTTAAGCTTACGCAAAATTTTGGCGGTAGTTTGGTTGCAGGTAGTTTTTTATTTGGCATTGAAGGAACAATAAAACAAAACACTTCAAATCCTCGTGTTTTGGAAACAAAAAATAAGTTTAACGCTCTGTTTGGGGATTGGGAGCAAAATAAAAATTTAAACAATATGAATAATTACGAAGAAATCGATGATGTGGCTCCAAGTCGGACTTTTCATCAGTTAGGTATTTTGTGTTTAGATGGTAGTGGCTCAATGTCTGTTACAGGGAATGGTGGCATTACTCTTGCCGAAAGTGTAAACCGTGCTGTTAGAGAATTTTTAGGATTCTTTAAAAACAGTGCTTATGTAAACAATTTTTCAATCGCAGTAGTAACTTTTGATACCAGCGCAAGTGTTCATACGCCAACCACAGAATTGGCAAATATTGACGACTTTGCCGACTATAATCCAATGAATGGGCACGGTGGCGGCACATACACCGGCGGTGCTTTGGAAAAAGCAGAAAAGTTGGCAATACAGTTTTTGAATAGCCCTGATGCAAATGTTATCCCACACGATGTGCGAATTATCGTAATGTCTGATGGAATGTGTGGTAACCCTACTGCGACTAAAAGTATTTCCGATAGGTTGAAACAAAATGACAAAATAACAATTTGTACCTCTTTATTTACTGCAAGAGCAAATGTCGGAGATGATGAAACAAGCCAAGCAAAAACCGTTTTGCAAGAAATTGCAAGTGGTGTAAACTTTTATAAAACGGTTTATGGTGAGGAAGATTTACGAAAGTTTTTTATTTCTTCAATGTCAGCAGGAAAGAAAAAATAAAGCATTATGATAACTCGTATGAAAAAATGGTTTATCGAAAGTTATTTTTCAACTGCTCAATATCAGCAAAAAGGAGATTTAAAAATGAATAGCAAATCTATTTTCGCAACCGCAACCATAACCAACAAGTCTGAAAACCAAGACAGCAAAGGGCAAATCTCAACAAATTTGCTCAATGCTGTTCTGGTAGCAGACGGTTTGGGTAGTTATAAATATGCTCGACAAGCCTCTGATTCTGTCGTTGGAAGTTTATTGAAAACGTTGGGAAGTATTAAAGACAACTCTCGTTTAGATTTTGAAAAACTTTTTAAAACAGCCAAAGATGAACTAATAAAACTGTCAGATAAAACAAAAACTGACGAGGAAAAAAAAGGGACGGACAGTTTATTTGGAACAACACTTCTTACTATTGTTGAAACAAAGCATACTGTGAAAATTGCTTATGTTGGCA
>WQTS01000023.1 GCA_009786185.1 Bacteroidota bacterium | reverse complement strand
CTATTAATACTCCATCTTTCTGAAATTTCATAATACTTCTGTGAGTTGTGCAACAGGCACAAACGGTATACGCTGCGCCGCCTGTTCGGCGGCTCGGGGTTTCGTTCGGCTAGGTCATTCCGCTACGCTCCATTCCCACGCCTCACTTCACCCACATTTTGCCCGCCCTGGTCTTGCTACGCAAGCCCTTATTCGGGCGGTCAAAACGTCGTATACCTAGAACGTTAAATGCAAGTTTCGCAAATTAATTGAAAATATTATCAAGCAAAAAATTGAAATAATCATTGATACTTACTTGACATCGTATCATAAATATGGTACTATTCGTTATGGGTTTTCAAGACTGCACTATTTATTCTGGAGCAAAATTCACAATAGAATGGTATTATGACAAAAGTGGGAAAAGTGTTGCAAATGATTTTTTTATGGAATCGTCTGATGAATAACAAGACAAATTTCTTCTTTTGGTGAAAAAAAATGGCTGAATTTGGAAAAATTTATGATATAAATAAATTTCGGAATGAAGGAGATGGCATTTATGTATTTAAACCGCAACCTGATAGATATTTATCATTCTTTACACATGGAAGTAAGCCATAAATTATCCACATAACTTAAGAGAGGTGGGAAGTATAGGGAGAGATGGATGGAACGACTTGTAGATTTCATGGAACGGCTTGTAAGACAAGTCTTCAAAAGATTTGTGGGGCGTGAAATGAGACCTATTCACCCATGGACTTCTGGTGGGGCATTTTTTGCATTCTTCATAGCAATCCCATTTGGAATACTTCTAAGAATCATAGTAGTAAATTTCGGGTTATATATAACTGATACTGCAAACATTGTAATTGCGGTGGTGTTAGTGCTTGTATCGAGTCCTTTTGTAGAACGTCTGGGTGCTAGGTTCAGCAAAGATTATAGTAAAAATGAGAAAAACGACAATAGTTTTTTTTACGCATGGATCTGGATGTCTGCTTTGATGACGATTTTAATTATTACGGTTGGCAGAGACCTAAAATAATGATTTCGACATCGTTTCGATTGAAATAATTGCTCACAAAGAGTTATACCAGTCGGCAAGATTATTGTTACAAATGGATTTACAAAAAAATCTGACAAAATACCTGAAAATGAGAAAAAATTGGCTTTAAAATTAAGGTAAGATTACTTGAATATAAATTCTGGAGGAAAAAAGCAATGAAAACAACATTTGTTACAATTATTAATAGTAACCCCAAAAGAAAGGAAAAGTTCGACAAAGAATATAATGAATTTCTTTTGTCAGAATTTATTTTAGAAAAAATGGAGGAGGAGAATATTTCTGTAAGATCACTGGCAGAAAAAGCAGGGGTTTCTCCAACAGTTATTCAAAAAATGCGATGACAGGATGCTGAAAAAATAAGTTTAAGAACTTTATCTAATGTATTGTATTCATTGGGATACAAAATTAATATTGAAAGAATACATGCGTAAAATGCGAAACCAGCATTTAACAAACGGTATACGCTGCGCCGCCTGTTCGGCGGCTCGGGGTTACGCTCGGCTAGGTCATTCCGCTTCGCTACATTCCCACGCCTCACTCCACCCACATTTTTGCAGCCCTGGACTTGCTTCGCAAGCCCTTATTCGGGCTGCAAAAACGTCGTATACCTAGAACGTTAAATGACATAACCCAAGATGTTTTTATTTGTCCTTATCTTGTCATTTTATACGTCTTTAGGTATAATCATGAGATATGAACAATATTGAAACAGTAACAAAAATATTTAGTAAGACAATATTATCAACGATGAAGAATTTTTCCATTATTGCTTCGTTAATATTCATTGGATTGACTATAAATGCTTACGCCTGTGAAGGGTGTATCGCCCATTTTGGGTACGAACCAACGGTAGAAGTCGCTACGCTCTGGATGAATGGCACAGTCCAACGTTTGAGTGATAGAAGGCATGATGCACGCGCTAATTCCGTTTTCGTAGTCGAAAGCAATGTATTTGTGGCAGGATTTGAACAAAACGAACAAGGGAATCAAGTAGCCACACTCTGGAAAAACGGTATAGCTCAGCGTTTGAGTAATGGAAGGCATAATGCAACGGCACTTTCAGTTTTTGTATATATCGACGATATTTTTGTAGCAGGGATTGAAGAAAACGAACAGGGAAATCAAGTAGCTACGCTTTGGAGAAATGGTGTTGCCCAACGCTTGAGCGATGGAAGGCACAGTGCAGGTGCTATTTCTGTTTTCGTATCCGAAGAAAATGTCTTTGTTGTGGGTAGGGAAGCAAATGCACAAGGCAATCATGTAGCCACACTTTGGAAAAATGGTGTTGCCCAACGCTTGAGTGATGGAAGGCACAATACGGGTGCCATTTCCGTCTTTGTGTTCGAAGGAAATGTATACGCGGCAGGATTTGAACAAGACGAACAGAGAAATCAAGTAGCCACACTTTGGAGAAATGGTGTTGTCCAACATTTGAGCAATGGAAGGCATGATCCATTAGCATCGGCTGGGTCTGTTTTTGTATCCGAAGGCAATGTTTTCGTGGCTGGGATTGAACAAAACGAACGAAGGAGGAATGTTGCTATGCTTTGGAAAAATGGTAACGCACAACACCTAACTGGTGGTAATAGTCATGCAATGGCTAATTCTGTTTTTGTATCTGGAGGCAACGTATTTGTTGCAGGCATGGAAGCAAATTGGGGAGGAGATCAGGTTGCGACAATATGGAGAAACGGTAATGATCAACGTTTAAGTGATGAATGGCGCAATAGAAGAATAAGATCGCCAGGAATTATTTCAGAAGAAGCTGCTTCTGTTTTTGTATCTGAAAAAGGTGATGTTTATGTGGTTGGGTTTGGGTTATGTTTGTTGCAAGATTAGGTTGTAGTTATCTGATTTTAAATTTATTTTGTAATTAATTATTGCTAAAAAAATTAAAAAATTACTGACAATGGCGTACGTCATTTAACAAACGGTATATGCTACGCCGCCTGTTCGGCGGCTCGGGCTACGAAAAATTGCAGTCGGGCTAACGCCCTTTGTGCAGTTTTATCTCCGCCACATTTTTTTGTGCCCGTAAAATGCTGCGCATTTTCCTCATCGGGCACAAAAAAAACGTCATATACCTAGAACGTTATATGCCATTTTTTTGAAATTCTTAAAAAATAAAAAAAAAGAGAAAACACTTGACATAAATGTATTAATTTGATACTTTGTTGATG
>WQTS01000022.1 GCA_009786185.1 Bacteroidota bacterium | reverse complement strand
CGCCCGAAGCGCACCAAGCCGACGAGTTTTTGAACGATAATTTTGCCAAGCAGACACGCGCATTCGGATTCGACAATATGGGCGAAGCGCAACCGCTGAAATCTTATATTGCTGATAATGAGAAAATCCGTTTTGGAAATTCGGAACTGACCGCCATCCACGTTCCGGGACATTCGCCCGGCAGTTTGGTGTATTACAATGCGGAAGACGGCGTGCTTTTTACCGGCGATGTATTGTTTTTAGAATCCATCGGCAGAACCGATTTGGTTGGTGGCGACTATGCAACGCTTATAAAAAACATTACCGAACGCCTGCTCACACTGCCCGAATCTACCGTAGTTTATCCCGGACACGGCGACAGCACTACAATTGGATATGAAAAAGTGCATAATCCGTATTTGTAGATTTATTCCACTTCTTATAAACAAAAAAACCGTAACACGATTCAAAATCGTGTTACGGTTAAAAATCTACGGACAATTACCTCACTATCAATTTCTTCGTAACTGCCATACCGCCGGTGCCGTAAATGCGGACAAAATAAACACTTTCGACAAAACCGCGCAAATCAATTCTGTTTGTCGGATTTTTTTCTGCGAAAACACGAACGCCCGATGTATTGAAAATTTCGATTCGCTCTATCCAAAATTCGGCTTGTATGTACACGAAGTTTTGTGCCGGATTGGGATGAAGTTGTACAGAATTAATGTGCTGTGTTCCGGCGGAAGTATCATTCAAACATTCTGCCAACTGCCTTTGTAATTCTTCTATAAGAGCCTTTGCTTCAGCAAGCTGTTTTTCTAATTCATCTACTAAAAGCGACCTGAAAGCTACCGATATAGTGTGGTTTGCTGTGATATTCTCTAATGTAAAACTTCCTGTCGATACGGCGGTTTCGTTATTTACGCCATTAACCAACACTTGGTTTATTGCATATCCGCTGTCTGCTGTAATTGTGATGGTAACATTTCCGCCACTCATTACGGTTTTGCTTGCTACAGCCTCATTATCAATCAGTACCGTTCCGCCTGCGTTTTGTGTTACCGAAACAATATAACCCATTTCGATAATATTTCTAAAATCGTGCCATCTCATTAAGTATAAATCTCTTGTGCCTGCCGGAACATACAATCTTGCAACATTCGGATTTATTCCCGAAAAAACGTTGTTACCCAAATTTGGTGGAAAAGTGTTTTTAGAAATTACAGTTGTTAAAGGTGCGTTTGCAAAAGCACCTCCTCCAATAGTCGTAACGGTTTCGGGAATAGTAATTTCTGTTAGACTGGTATTAGCAAAAGTAGAATTTCTAATACTTGTAATACTTTCAGGAATGCTTACGCTTGTTAAAGCAGTATTCGCAAAAGCACTATTTCCAATACTTGTTACGCTATTAGGAATAGCAATTTCCGTTATACTTGTGTGCCAAAAAGCATAATCCGCAATAGTTTCAACCTTATCTCCAATATTTATTGTCTCAACAGAGGCAGGGAAAAACCTGCCTAGATTATTTATATTAAAACAAATAGCATTTATAGCATTAAAATTTACAATAGTCAAAGTATGCCCAAAAGCATAAAGTCCAATATATCTAACATTTTCGGGAATAGTAATTTCCATTATACTTGTACCCGAAAAAATACCATTTGGAATAACCACAACTTTATCGCCTATATTTACTGTTTTAACTGAATAAGGGAAAATTGATTGTCCGCTCCAACTGTAGTTGGGAGCAAAATTCATAGCATTAAAATTTACGACTGTTAATGGTGTATTGTTAAAAGTCGCATCTCCAATACTTGTAATGCTTTCGGGAATAGTAACCTCTGTTAATCCGGTATTCGCAAAAGCCAAAAATCCAATCCTTGTAACACTTTCAGGAATAATAATTTCCGTTATAATTGTACCCCAAAAAGCCCAATTTCCAATACTGGTTACGCCTTGTTCTATTATAACATTTCGTATATTTTCTCGCTGTTCGTACCACGGCGGAAAGTTCTGCATATTTCCTATACCGCTGACAGTAAGCGTACCGGTCGCGGAATTAAACGTGGCAGTTACATCTTCGGCATTAGGATGGCCGATATTCCACGTTTGCGCCTGCATTTGCATTATTGCAAATAAGCAGAGCGCGGTAAATAAAAATAGTTTTTTAATCATAATTTTTTTTGGTTGTTTATTTTTTCCTGCTCTTACGGCTTTGCAGGTCTTGCCTTATTTTTTTGACACATAAAAAAAGCGCGAAACTTAACCGTTCCCCGCTATTAATGGTATTTCGCGAACCTTGTGTACAAGAAACCAAGTCAAGTCCACGCCGTACAGCGCGAACATTTAACTTTTTCTTTGTACACTCTTTTTTTTACTAAAACTGCGAAATTTTATAATAGCAAAGAGCAAAAGCAAAATGCTTTTCCCAAAATGTCTTTTTCAGCGTGTTTTACGCCGGATTTTTATGCCATAAGCAATTTTTTATTTTATCAGGTGCAAAAATAGGGTTTTTGTTTGAAAAAATCTAATTTTCTGGTGTTTTTTTAGGAAAATGCACGAAATTTTGCAGTTGCAAAAGCCTGAAAGGCTTTAATAATCCAGCCCAATGGCAACGCCTTGGGTAAAATTCGCAAACATACCGAATAACGCCCTTTCAGGGCAACATCGAAAAAACAAAAATGGATTTTGCCCTTTCAGGGCGCAGACTATGGAATCGTTTTTGACGTAGGGCGGTTGCCCTACGCTGGGTTATTAAAGGCTTTCAGCCTTTTACAAGGCGTCGAACATTATTTATGGTCGCATTCTTACGGAATGCTTGTGTGGATTGATACATTTTTAGCTTCGCTCAACTTCGTATCTACCGATTCATATTTTCATCCTGCAATGACGAATCCGCTTTTTCGCTTACTTTCTTTTTTCGATAGCGTTTTTTCGGGGTTTTTGGAAGGTCAGACTCAAATTCAGGGTCAATAACAGGCACTTCTCGCAACACAAACCGCTTGTAGTACGCAAACATCAGCGCAGTTGTGGGCAGGGCGATAATCATTCCGAGTATGCCGAGCAACGAGCCCCAAACAGACAGCGAAAGCAGAATCACAGCCGGATTGAGTCCGGTGGCTCTTCCCATAATTTTGGGCGTGAGCACAATTTCCTGCAAAGCCTGTATAAGTATCGCGAGTATGAATATCGGTATCAAAATCGAAATCAAACTTTCGCCGGTTTCAGCCGATTT
>WQTS01000021.1 GCA_009786185.1 Bacteroidota bacterium | reverse complement strand
GGAATGTCAAAAAACAGTCCCATAAAAAATTAAATCTCTTGTTGTTGGCTTTGCCGGCAAGCTTATTGCCAATTGACTGGTTCTTTTAATTTCTCTTTTAGTACCATCAATCATTATCATTATCCAAATCTGCCACAAGTTCTGCTACACTTCTAAAACCCTTAGAATTAGAATTATTTTTAATGCTTTCAGCTTCTGCAAAAGCTGCTACTGATACATCATCAGTATATGGTGCTGCTTTCAAGTCAAAAGGAAAACCACCAACATGGCAAGGATGATTTAAAAAAACAGTTACAACTTCAGCAATAGATAGTCCATGATATTCAAAAATCCGTTCCGCTTCTTCTTTGATTTCAGGGTACAACCGAACATTTATATTTGCAAATTTATTGTTTTTTGATGTTTTAATCACAAAAATCACCTCTTGAGTATATTTTACTTAATTTTGTTTGCGTATTTGTATGCTGTATATACTTCCCTTTTTTGCATAGCGTCTAATTTTGCACTTATTTGCCGTTCTAAGCGTTTTACAATCTCTTTAGTAAATGTCTATGTCATGCTCTTGCAACGCAAAAATGAGCTTATAGATGTCCAAAAACATGTCCATACTAACTTGTATCTTCTTCGATGACGGTTGCATTCTTAACTCCCTAAATAATATATCAAGTTTATCTATAAATATCTCGCCTGTGTCCAATATTAACAGCAATAACAATTAACTCTTTATCTTTTATTTCGCAAACGATTCTGTAATTTCCCACTCTATAACACCAATACCCCTTTAAATTTTCTGATAAAGGCTTGCCATATTCTCGTGGGTTTGTGCATTGGTCAATATTTGCAAAAAGCCAGTGAGCTATTAGTTTTGCTTGGTATTTGTCAATTTGTTTTAACACCTTTTTTGCTTTGCTGCTTAATTCTACTGTGTACTTCACTCGTTTAGCCCCAATTCATCCATTACCTCTTTGTGCGAGTAAGTTATTAGAGTTCCATTATCTTTTTCTCTCTCGTATTCTGCAATAGCTTTCATATCTTCCCAATACTCTATTTGCTCCCAAATAGCATCAAGCATTAAAGCTGATATACTTTTGCCATTGAATTCTGCAAATTGTTTTATGGCTTCATATTCGTTTTCTGCAATTCGGATATTCATATTTTTTGTTTTTGTCATGAAAATACCTCCAAAAAATGTAATTACATAGTAATAACATTATATCCATTTTAGGATGAAAAATCAATAAAAAAATGTGAAAAAATAAAAAGCCCCAAAAACCTTATAAATACAGGGTCTTTCGGGAGCTTTCCTTTACTTGATGCATTTTTCTTTAAAAATCTATTACTTCAACTTTCCACTAAATAAAACTCTTATACGTTCCCTAATGCCAATTGGTTTAGTTATATCCTTTGAACTTAATACATTATCAGAAATCAAAGGAATATTTTTAGAATTAGCATGTAATAATTGTTCAGCTTTTAATGCCTCATTTGATGATATTATTTGTTCATCTTTTTTTTCTATTTGTTTCTTTAAAAAGTCAATATCTTGTTCCAATATTCGCAAAGCATTTCGCAAACCTGTTATCACTTCACTTTGCAAAGTTTTTTCTATTTCGCCTTTTGAATTTTTTTCAAAACCCTTTAATATTAATGCTTCTTGTTCGTCATTAATCAAAAATTGATTGCCTTTTTTATGTAAACTATTTTGCAAACCTAGTTTGTTAATTTGATTTCTTATAGATTGTTTACTGACACCAATTTTTTCGGCTGTTTGTTTAATTGTTTTCATGTCATTACCTCACCAGTTTCAGAATCAATTTTTGATATCTTATTTATTTGTGATGAGTGTCTAAATGATTTTATATATTCGCCCATTATATATGCACTATTGTCACATAGAAGCGGAAACCAATCATCAAATCTCTCTTTCATTGAATAATCAAGCAAAACTCTTAATTCAAAAATGTTATTCTCTTTTACAAAGTCCATCATCTCTCTAATCAGCTGATACCTTGAAGAACTTGTTGGCTTTAGATACTCGGCTACATCAGCACCGCCATAACCAATAATTAAAGATTTATCATACTGTTTTTTTTCTGGATTATCCATATGAACCATATATCGAACAAGCCCTTTTGTCGAAGCCACTTTTTGAGGATGCGGAGAATTTAAACTATCTGTTATATCTTTAATTTGTTCAAAACTTTTTTTACCTGCATAAAGTAATAAGACATGCCAATGAGGTTTTTTTTGTTCACCATCAGCATTTTCGTCTGCATCATGCAACGGACTTTCTATCCACTGTATATGTTCATTACTGATAATATCTCGCCAGTTTTGTGGAGCACTATCAGGATAAATAATGAACGTCCAATTCCTAACTCTTTCATCGCTATTTTTTTTGACATTTGATTTTCTTTCGTTCATAGTTTATAATATTTAGTAATGATTATAGCAAGTCGCACAAAAAATACTTTGTACAAATAAGAAAATGACTGTATATCTCTTGGCGGGGAAAACAGTCATTTTTATTTTTGCCAATACTCATTACGTTCCTCCTCTCTTTCGTACTTTTCAAGTGCCAAAGTAATAATTGCTGACTTTTTAAGACCTTTTTTTTCTGCAAGTTTTTCTAATTGAGCATAGGTATAAGGGGATAGCCTTGCAGTTATTGGTTTTCCAACTATTTTTTTCATAAAAAACCTCCATTGAAATTATATGAATTATTATAACATTATTTAACTTTATATGTCAACAAGTATTAAAATGTTATATGAAATTGTTTAACGTCAAAATTTTCGTTTTTTTTATTTAAAAAAAAGCCGAAAAACCCTTTATTTATAAGCAATACACGGGTTTTTTATTTCTGACCAATGACCAATGACCACCTAGGGGGGTGTCGTAGTACCCCCCTAGGCAAAATCCAATTGTCAAAATAAAAAAACCACCCAAAAGTGGCTAATTTTTATTTATCTCTAATACTGTTTAGACGGTCTATACAAGAGTTACAAAAAGAATAATTATCAATAGTTACAAGGTTTTCTATTTCCCTGCAAAAAATACAACTTAACATTGATTTTTTTATTATAACTTCATTTTCACGCAAGTATATTTCTATCAAATCACCAACTTGTATATCCATAATATGCCTTACTTCAAATGGCAATTTAATCCTTCCTAATTCATCCACTCTTTTTTTTGAAAAATT
>WQTS01000020.1 GCA_009786185.1 Bacteroidota bacterium | reverse complement strand
GGTGGAGTGAGGCGTGGGAATGGAGCGAAGCGGAATGACCTAGCCGAACGTAACCCCGAGCCGCCGAACAGGCGGCGCAGCGTATACCGTTTGTTAGGCGAAGTAAAACCACAATGTCAATAATTTTCTCAATCACATCAAAATTCCCATTCCCTCCCTGTAATTACATTTATAGGTGATGTCAAATATATATTACTTTCATTTATCTGTATATTCCATATCAAATAACCAAAAAATATTATATCTGAAATAATTCTAAACTTAAATTCGTATGGACCTACTATTTCAGCAAAAACAAATGTAACGTGATAATATTCATTATCCCATAAATCACTTGGCAATGCTTTCTCTAACAATTCACTGTTAAAAAATTTAATATTTCCATTCAAATTATCGATATGATAAATTAAAGAAATTCTTAAATCAGTGCTGTAAACAACAGCAAATGTTCCAGTTAATTTGTTACTTCTCAACAATGGACTATAATGTACATTCAAAAATAACATATTGTCATAGTGTAGAAATTGAAAGAACTCAGTATTATTTATTTTTATTAGGCCATCCCAAAATCCAGCACCTTTTTGAAATTTTACGGCCAAAAACCATGTAAAATATCTATCTGTAGGTTCTAAAACAAATCGTGTTACTCCAAATCCAAGATACATTGCACCTTTTTCAATAATTCCGACCATTGTCTTCCCGTTATTAAAATCATAAACATTGATCGATTCTTCCGCAACAAATATTTTATATTCTACTTTAATTAAAGCTTTTTCCCTTTGACTTGTAAATAAATTATGGCTTTCCCATTTCTCTAATGTTTCACTAATCCAGCTTTCAATAATAATATTTTTCAACAAATCATAGCCCACATCGCTTATTTTATCAAAATTATTAACAATTTCCATTACATGATTATTTTTTACTTCGGTTTTTTCAATAACAGGTATATTTTCACTTCTTTCTGAACAACCCCAAAATAATGCTATTACAATTAGTAAAAAGCCTGAAATCATTAGCTTCAATATTACCCCTATACTCATTAAATACCAGAGTATTATTTTTGTCAATATTAATTCAAAAAATCTGGTTTTATTTCGCATAACGTTTTAGGTTGGCAAAAACTGTGATTGAAATTATTGAATAAAAGGTTTATAATGTTACAGCTTGACATTAATATAGTTTGCAATTAAATTTATTTTATGTATGCTGTAATGCTAATTTTGTAAATGAAGTCAAGGCGTGAAACTGCAAAGGCAATTTTTCATTTGCTAATATAAAGAGAGGTATTTTTGAAACAAAAAATTAAAAAAAGCCTATATTTTGTAGGTACGCTTCTTTTAATGCAGCAATTCGGAATTTAGAAGAAGTATGTTTTTATAACTTTTACAGAGCCCCGTTGGCAAACTATTCAGGAGAAAATTAATCAGCCCACACCATCAATGCAATGTCAAAACTGAGAATTGCGAATTTCTGTGCAACAAAAACCCATGCAAAAAAACGTAAAAACATAGGTACCCCTTTCAAGCCTTATGCAAAACGAGTCTGGTAAAAACAGATATCATGTATGGCTACAGCTACCCAGGCTCCTCGCCGGCTACACATATGAGGAAAGAATCCCAGCTATCGTGAAGGACATACCACAGCCCACCACGTAGATGAATGAAAAACTCTGTCCGGCGTCCATGACGGTCGCGAGCCCTGCCGTACAGTTCATCAGTATACGACAATATCCCATGAAACAAAAAAGCAAGCAGATTCAACATGCAATACATCTCGCTGGCATGTTCCTGTCCATGACCGAAATTATGTTCAAGGTTATAGCCGTGATTCTTCAAAACATTATTATGCTCATTCTCTATCTTCCAGCGAGCGCGTGCACACAGAGCAAGGTGTTCAACATTTTCAGCTGTTACTGTTTTGTCTGTTATCCAACTACCGGTATACATAACCCTACCGGTTTTTTCGTTCCGTATCTGCAAATACAGGTAGTTAACTATCAATGCATTCTTGCTGTCACGTAATGGCACTCCGTTTATCCATCGGTAAGTGCTGATTTGATTATATCTCCTGTCCATTTCTTTACGATTTTCTCATCTAAATACGAGTTTTCTACCGTTTCGGTCAGCCACGGATGTGATAAAGGCTTGCAGGTAAATAAAAAACTCAAGCTTTGCTCCAATACTGCCTCGCAAAACGGCTGATTCGAGAATAAATCATCCCCTAAAAGTGCAGGTTTCAGCCATCGGTACTCGTCAGCATGCTTTATAACCCAGCGGTTCGCTGCTTTTTGCTCGCAGTCTTGCTTCTCCTTTCCGTCTTCGTTCCTGATTAACTCGCCCATCACAGGCAATACTTCGGTTTTCCCAGGACGAACTATCGTTCCGGCAAGTATCGTGTGGTAATATGTCGTTGTTTCCTCTTTTGTTTTTTTGTCAACGACCGTCTTATGAAGGCAATGTTTACAAAAAATATTCTCAGATGAATGATACCAAACTCCGTCTAGGGCTATCAAAACCCCATCGTCAAGCACGCGAAACTTTTCCAAGATACCGTGTTCTTCTGCTACATTAAGGCTTTCATTAAATACGCTGCCGAACTGCTCTGGTTCTATCTGGTCAAGAACGTTTCGTATCTGGGTGTCTCCAGGAATCTCATGGACACCGAAGATACTTGTAAGGTTGTTTCGCCGGCGCTTTTCTTGCATCTTTCGCTGAAAGTCCAAAAGCGACGGATGTTGAAAAAAGAAGACTCCAAAGGCACTCTTCAGTATATCGCTTAATTCATACCGGAAATTACGCCCGGTTTGTCGTTTATCGGGGAGCGTTTCCCCTTCTCTAAAACTCTTAATAGTTTCTCGAATATTCCCCTGCCCATACAGGCATTATATCATACTTTTTCTAAATTCCGAATTGCTGCATGATTATGACCTGTCCTTGCATCAAAATCTACTAATACATTACCTTGTTCTATTAATTCTAAAAATTATCAAAAGAAAATTGTTTTAACATTTTAATTGTAGTGTAATTAAAATATTCTATTCCATTTTCAATTTTGGATTTTGCTGTTGAAAATCAGCGATTATGATACCTCTTGCGTTCAGTAGAAATGATACCTTTTCTTAAAAATCAGTAGAAATGATACCTTCAACATTTTATGAA
>WQTS01000019.1 GCA_009786185.1 Bacteroidota bacterium | reverse complement strand
GCTACAGAACAGCAAGTTAAGTGGCTCGTGGCAAGTGCAGGTAGCCCGCCACTACGCCAAGCCGCCACCACGTTGTAGGCAATGCGGGGACAGAGCAGTACGAAAAACAAAAAATAAATAAAAAAATAAGATAACAAATGGACAAACCGATAATTTATACAATAGGACATTCAACTCACAGTCTTGAGTATTTTCTTGAATTGTTGAGAGAATACGGAATTGATTGCATAGTTGATATTAGAAGTGTTCCAGCAAGTGCATACAACCCGCAATTTAATCAAGAGCCTTTCAAAAATTTTCTAAAGCGAAACAAAATCACATATTTGCCCTTCGCTGAAGAATTTGGGGCAAGGCAAACAGACCCTGACTTACTAGATAATAGTGGGAAGTTGGATTTTGAAAAAGTTAGAAAAACTTGGTCTTTTAAAAATGGACTTGAAAGAATTTGGATAGGTGTAGAAAAGTATAAAATTGCAATAATGTGTTCCGAAGGCGAGCCGTTGGATTGCCACCGTTTTTCAATGGTTTCATTGGGTTTAGTGAACGACGGGTTTGAAGTAAAACATATCTTAAAGGACAAATCCTTAAAATCAAATTCGGAATTGGAAAAAGACCTATTAAAGCAATTTGAGAAAAAAATACCTCAAATAAATATCTTTGAACCAGATATAACGATTGACGACCAACTGAAAGCAGCATATCGACTAAAAAATAAAGAAATCGGTTATTCACCATATTCAAATAATCAAAAAGAAGAAAGTTATGATTAAATTATTCACAATTGGATTTACAGAAAAATCCGCAGAAGAATTTTTTACACTTCTAAAACGAGCAGGAGTAAAAAAAATCATTGATGTGAGACTTAATAATGTTTCACAATTAGCAGGATTTGCAAAAGGCAAAGATTTAGAGTTTTTTGCGAAATCAATAGTTGATGCTAACTACGAGCATAACATCAATTTGGCACCAACCAAAGAATTGCTTAACAATTATAGAGATAAAAAAATCTCTTGGGCACAATACGAAAAAGAATATGTCAGTATTCTTGAAAAAAGAAACATAATTATTAAAATTGATTTTGAGAAACTCAACAATAGTTGCTTTTTATGTAGCGAACACAAACCAGAAATGTGCCATAGGAGGTTACTTGCAGAATATCTCAAAAAATCAAATAAAGAGATAGAAATAATACATTTAATAAAATAAGACTTATGAAAATAGTATGTTTGGCAAACTCATTTAGGGTAGGAGGTCGCTGTTTAGGTGGTGTTGAACTTGATAATAATAACAATCCAGTAATACAAAATGGCAGACCAAAATGGATTAGACCTGTATGCAATACAGAACACGAAGAAGTCCCCACACAATTGGTTTCTCATATATCACTTTTAGATATTGTAGAATTTCAGCCAATTAATACATCGGGACACAGGCATCAATCGGAAAATGTACTTTTTGATACAAATTCAATTCAGGTAAATGGCAGGTTCCAATTATCTCAACTTGAAAGTTTAATTGATAACAATAGATTTAATTTGGTGTTTGGGAATCGTGGTGCAGCAGTTCCAGAGCATCTTATTGAAAGTTTTACTTATTCCCTTATGTTATTATCATTAACGGAATTTGAAACAAATGAACGAGTGTTTGAGAACAAACCATATCCACAAATAAAACTTTCGTTTAGACATAACGGAAATCTTTACAATCTTCCGATTACAGACCCTAACTTTTTAAACCGTTACCAACGTAACAATAACTTATTGCAAGGGAAGGGAAAAATATATGTTACTATTTCTTTAGCCGCCCCACACGAGGAATGGTGCCATAAATTAATAGCAGGAATCATATTTGATAATGCTACAAACACTCAAACTGCAAATATTGTTGAATTTGATTTACCTTTCTGATGAAGCACTATTTGCAGATAATTCAAGAACTAATTCCAACTGTTTTGGAACAAGACTTATATAGTCCAATAAGAGAAACATCAATTGATAGTATCGATTTGGTTGTAATAAGGGTTGCTCTTGAAAAGCATTTTGGTTTTGAAATATCTGATACGACTTGGTTTGGTTATAATACTCTTAATGAAGCAATACAACATTTTATAGATAACTCTGATTTACAATACCTAAAATCTGAAATAAGAAGAACAGACATTTTTAGTGAGGAGATAATAGAAATATCTATGCCACAAATGGCACATTCTTCTTTATCGGAAAGTTGGCTGTTAAAATATCTTGGCGACAAACATTGGAATTTATTAAGCAAAGGTTTTAACAAAAAATCTTCTGAATTTGCAGACGAAAAAGGTAATAGACTCTACGCAACTTTCATCAGAATTACATTAAAAACCACCAATCTAAAATGTTTTAATGAAAACGAACAAATTTGTTTTACATCTAAAATAGAAGGATTCGGAAACAATACTTTTATATCTACTATTTTAGCAAAGTCTTCACAAAACGCAATTCATTCCAATTTAATAACAACTTTTTCGACAAGAAACAACTCAAACAATAATGAAATTATCAAGGGAAAAACAGAAAATTTAGAAAATGCAATCATTCAAATAGCCAATATGCCGTTTCAATTAAATGAATATCGTTTATTGAAAAAGGGGTTGTTAGAGGAAATTAATACTGAATTTGGAATTTTCCCAATAAGTGATGAAGTTTTATATTCTTGCGAATACAACCTAAATCCGTATTATGAAATTAACGGCGTTGGACTTCTGTATTTTGCTGCTTATCCGATTATATCAGACACCTGTTTACTTAATTACTTTGATAACAATAGGTACCTTTCGTTCCATACAGAGTACAGAGACATATTTTACTATGGCAATTGTAATTCAGATGACAAAATAATTTTTACTTTAAACTTTTTTGTCTCTGATGATAAATATATCAAAACAATAACAACACTATTCAGAAAAAGCGACAATAAGATGATAGCCAAAATGATAACAGTTAAAACAATATAAAAATGAATAAAAGCACTGCCTACAACGAGCGGTTTCACGCAAGCGGGGGTGTATGCCCGCAGACAGTTTTGTGGGAATTTGGAAGTTTGTCGCCCGCCCGAACCTTTGTGGAACCCCCGCCTGC
>WQTS01000018.1 GCA_009786185.1 Bacteroidota bacterium | reverse complement strand
TCCGAAATATCTATTTTGTCCCGAACCAATAGAAATGTATGATTCAAGATTTGATTATTTGCTTTTGCGATTATCTCGCTGTCTGTCAAATATCCCATTTTTTTCTTCTCCAAATTTTTGTGAATAATTTTATATTTTTAATTATAGTTTTCAATAAACCCGCTGTTTCCAGCGGGAAACAAAATAAATATTTTTAACCGAGCAATAAAAATTATTGCTTTATTGTTTAAGAATAATGCACAACTATTTTAATTGTTATACATATTCGGCGCCAGTGTGGAGTCGAACCACATCTTGCCTTTGCAACCGTTGCCTTCTGGCGCTTTCGGCGGAATAAATTCGGGGGAAAATATTCCATAATTTCTAATTTGTAATTTCTAATTGTTCTTGTACATCTATAAATTCAATATTTGCAAACTCCATCATTTCGTTAAATGTAGGAGACATTTCTTTACTTGCAGGATTGTAAGAACAATAACTAATACCTCTCGCACATACATCATATATACCGAATTCATCCTTCCATACTTTGCAAATATCACGGTTAGGAACTTCTTTTTTACCTCTGCGTTTGAACCTATAGTCAGCAAAACACACAACAATATATCTGTTGTCTAATAAATGCTTCAATCTGTCATAATCTCTACTTAATTTATAAGGATTTCTGTGTTTCATAATTATTTTTAATTTTTAATTCTTCTTAAAGTCCAAGCAATACGCTTGATTCCCGCATATAGCACAATCATCGGCGTGACCACTGCACCACCACTTATCACTATGGAAACCGCAGGTTTCGCCCTCGCACATCTCGTCTATCTCTACAATACATTGCTCGCCCTGAACACAATGATTGCACCTCGCATATTTAGATGATGTTGAACCACCAAATAATTCGTCTTTTTGCTCATTAAAATGATGCATTAAATTATCTCTTATCGCCATCTGATTATCTACGCCGAAATAACTCATTTTAACTCCTTCTAATTTTTAATAATTTCCATTTTCTCGGAAATAATATTCTGTGAAAAATTGCGTAAATCATATATTTTTAATTCTAATTTGTTCTAAAAAAATGCCAGCAGTATAATTTTTTAAAAACAATCTAATGTTTATTTAATGTTATAAAATGCTTCCCCCGCTGGCGCAGGAAATTTCAAACTAATTCTAATTTCAAAAATCATAAGTGATTTCTACCAAATACAAGCATCGCAGCATCTCTACCGTGTTGGTTGGTGCGTTCTGCATAACCCGTTAATTTCTTAAATGCTTCAGCATTTATTTTTGTCATATTCTTCTTTGGCTTTTCCATCTTGAAAGGGATATTATTTTCGGTTAAAAAATCTTCCCAAATCTTACAGTCCCTTTTAATTGAACCTGCACCTTGAAGTGCCTCTCGCCCTTTGTTTCCAAACCAAGTCCGCTGTCTTGCATCTTCAATAATTACTGCTATTTTTATACCTTCAGATATACAAAACAGCAAACTTTCAAAGCAATATGTAATTGTTTGGGAATCAATTTTTACAAATTTGTTTTTGCCACAATCCCAAACTGCTATTCCTGTGTTAATGCCAGGGTCAACACCTATCAAATATTCATATTGAGGTTGTTTTTCAAATTTATTTTTACTCGTCTGTGTTGTTCCCACCTTCGCCCTCGTTAGCTTCATCTACTAATTTTTCTAAATAATCTAAATCATCTAAATCTTCAACTTCATTTTCGTCTGGAGTATCCGCATCAGCGGCTTCGCTGTCTTTAATGAATTTCATTGATATTTTATCAGCCGTTTCTTTTAGTTTCGCAATTCGGTCATCTTCTGATAAATCAGTATAAAGAACTGTTGGCTGCTCGGCTTTTGCTTCAGTAGTTCCTTCTACTGTATCTGTTGGTTCAGTTATTTCTTCCGAAACTTCTACTGTGTCAACAGTTTCTGCATTTTCAATTTCAGGAGTTGCTTCATCCTGTTGTTTTACTTTCGCCATTTTATATTCCTATTTATTTATGGTTAATAATTATTTTTTCTTCTTGTATCTAACAACAAAGTGGCTTTGTTGTTTCCAACAAAGCCACCAGAAATAACATTATGTAAAGTTGAGGTGTTTGTCGGTATGTTATAAAAAAACGAAAACTCACCTTAAATTATTTTTCTTTGGGCAAAGCATTTTTAAAGTGAGTTTCGTAAATTTTCTATTATTTTTTGCTTTGCCACCAAAAATAATTACAAAATTACGGAATTTTTGGGACACTACCAAATATTATTTTTTAAAGCCCCAAACTCCGCATTTTGCGTAAGTATAAAAATTTATTTTTGACAAAGAACTGTTTTTTTTTAATTTAATAAAAAAAATAAAACCCGCTTTTTTATGATTATTCGGCAATAACTATTTATTAAGAAAGCAGGTTTTATTATAACTTTTTGCTATTACCGAAATAACATAATTACAAAATTAACATTTTTTTTTGACTTTACCAAGGAATTTAAAAATAAAGTTTTCCACATTTCCCAAACTCCGCATAAACAGCGGGCTTGCTGGGAAAAAATATTTTTGTTTTTTTGTAAAAAAACTGATTTTATTTTTTTGTTGATATTTTTTTTCGTATTTTTTATTATATTTGCATCAAATTAAAAGTAATTTTTATCAAAATTGTTTTTAAGTTTTTATGAAATATTTAGTTAAATTTCAAACAGGTATATCTTTTTATATCTGTTTTTTTATGCTCTCGCCACCGTAAATTGCCATCTTTCTTGGTCAAAGGTCATTCGTAATCCTGTTTCGGGTTCAAAAACAATCGGTGGGGGGTTCGGAATAAATGCATCAAAATCCCATTCTGGCTTTAATTCATCACAGCATTCACTTATTGTGCTTATTATATGTCTTAACAAATCATTGTAATAACTCATTATGTGTTCTTTCATTCGCTGCGTCAAAGCCATTGTGCTTCCAACAGGAATCCCTACATTTGTGAACCAAACAGTAATAGACTTTGGTATAGGGTTGTAGTAAGTATGATAACTTTCGCCCATACAATCTTGGAAAAACCTTCTCGTCTCGTTATTAAATTCATTTGTTGCCCTAACCCAACTATCTCGTG
>WQTS01000017.1 GCA_009786185.1 Bacteroidota bacterium | reverse complement strand
CAAGAGAATTTCACAGATGAAACATTTGGCACAGAGCATGAAATGCTCTTTTTTGATGATGATTCCCATATTTTCCATGTACCCGATACATTTTTCGGCAACGACTACACAGACCGGGAACTCGAAGAGTATAACAACATCGAGTAAGAGTACCCGCTTCAATAACAATCTTACTTATGCATTACCTAAAATCTTTGCCGCGACATTAATATTAATGCTTATACCGGGAATTGCAGTCTATGCCGCAGGTAACTTTAATGTTCCCCCGGAATTAAATCACGGCTTCGATGCCTTCGACGGTTTAATGGAATTTATAGCCGCTTGGGGATTCAGAGCGGGAGGCTTGGCCATACTTATAGGCGGCTTTTCATTCGGATTCGGATACTTCGCCGATAACGCTTCGGCAAAAACAGCCGGTATAGCGGGCATGATTGGCGGTTTTATTGTAGTGGCTGTAGCTCTCGGTCGCCGATTCTTCCTTAATTTTTAACCTTATATTATATACGGGGCGGCGTTGACCGCCCTTTTTAAAGGAGTGACCGATGATAAGAAATTGGACATTATGGGTACTCGATACATTCGAGTTGGTAACAATAAGTGTTTTAGAGATTATAAGTCAAATGTTAAGCACAAGTTTAATGGACTTCGCACCTCAAGCTTTTATTCTGACCCAAAACTTGGCTCATCTGCTGACGGGCTTAGGGTTATCACTTTTTATTTTATTGTGGATGATGGATTTTGTAGGGAATGCCATTCTTTTAAGAATAAAAAACTTTGAAGAAGCAGCCAAGGTATTACTCATGTTGGTTATAGGGGTAGGCTTGGTGCGAGGCAGTTTTTTTATATTAATTTATCTTTTCGAGGGTATGCAATTCGTACTTTCGGCAGTAAATCACTTGGCAAGTCCCGGTGAAATAGGAGGGAATTTAGGCATATTAATCTTTGTGGAAGAATCACGCGAGTTTGTAAATGGTTTACGGGGAACTACAGAAATTCTTTTAGTATTTCTGTTGATAGTATTTTTTGTATTCACTGCTTTTGGTGCAATGATTTCTATACTGCTTGTACCAATTGCCATATTTTTGGAATTATTTGTGTATTCAGCCTTTGCGCCTTTACCTATGGCAACTCTTGCCACAAGTCAAAAACAAATCGGTATACAGTTTTTGAAAAACTACGCCTCCGTTTGTATACGGGGAGCGGTAGTTATATTCTGTTTATTGCTCGCTCAAGCCTTCTTATCAACAGATATTTTTAATTTAGGCGACAATTTTGCTTTGGAAGGCTTAGGCTTCGTATTCTTTTTCGTCATGCAAATGTTTTTAAACCTGATGATATTGCATACTTCAATAAAAAGTGCCGAAAAGTTTTCACGCACCATAACCGGTTCATAACCCATTGAACCCCGTAACCCACAAAATAACACTAAAGGAGAAACTTTATGATAGAAGTAAAAGCGCCCGCTGATTTAAAAACCTTGCAAGCCACAAGTTTTTTTAATCTGCGACGTAAGGAATTGTTTTATGTAACGGTAGGCTTAATTTCAATAACTCTTTTAATATTATTCGGCAACAATGTATTGCACCAAGAATTGGTGTATTTTCTTACAATGTTTATATCCATAGCAGTTGCCGCTCCCATAGTTATTGAACGTAGCGGATTGTTCGGTGTTTCAAGTGAAGAGTTTTTTGTAAATGCCATACATTTCGCTCTTTCCCAAAAGAAAAGAATTTATGTGTACCGAGAAGAAATCAGTTTTGAAGATGAAGAGTATGAAAGGAGTGATTATGCATAATGTAGCGCCGAAACTTTCGGGTGGGACAAAATACCTTATCGTTGACCCGAAAACTGAAACTGTTAAGTCAAAAGCCAAATCAATTAAATCTACTACAGGAGATGAATATGAGAAAAAAGAAATTATCGCAAAACAGAGTTGAGCAGCAAAAACAGCAAGAGCTTCAAAATTTGAAAAAACGCAAAAAAGAACTGAAGAAACAAAAGAAAGAAGGTAAGGTAAGTTTCGGTCGTAACAAGATAATCCGCCGTAAAGCAGACACTACCATAGAATCCATACCCTATGAACGTCTGCATAAAAACGGTATTTGCGAATTACCAAACGGTAAGTACTCTAAAACCTACGGCTTCCCCGACATCAGCTATCGTTCTGCAAAAGACGAAGACCGGGAAAAGATATTCGCTGCATATGTTAAGTTTTTAAATAGTCTGTCCGCCGATTTAAGTACTCAAATAGTTATCGCCAATAAGCGGGTGGATATAAAAGAGGTTCATGACATAGTTTTGGCAGAAGGTAATGCTCACATTACCCCCTTGGCTAAAGAATTGAAATTAGAGCATGAGTTTAACGGCATAATACAAAGCGCCTTGGAGAAAGGCGATAATACCAAAAGGACGCAACGTTATATTTCAATTGCTTTGGACGCTCCCGGCATGAGAAACGCAAAAGACCGATTCGTCGACATTGAAAGTCATTTAGCTAAGAAATTCAAGGATATAAGTACCGACTGTAAGCTGCAACCATTAGACGGTAATGAACTTGCTCAAGTATTGGCAGGTATATTCAGAGAAAATGTTGAACAAGCAAAGTTCAGCGCAAGGGATTTTGCCGAAGGCAAGGAGAAAGCTTTCATAGCCGCCGACGGATTGGAGTTTAAAGCCAATCATTTCATGATAGGCGAAAGATTCGCCAAATGTTTATTTCTGCGGGGTATTTCCTCATCCGTCACCGACGAGCTTATAGCCGACCTTTTTTCTTCCGATGTGGAAATGCAGATTAGCATTAATGTGAGTTTAATGGATATAAGCAAGGTACGCAGAAAAATATCCCGCGTGAAAACCGGTTTAAAGGCGAAACAAATGGAAATTCAGCGAAGTTCAGCAAAAAAAGGTGTTTTCATCGATATCACTCCCCAAAACATCTTGGACACCAATGAAGCCGCCGATGAAATGAGCGATTTAATTAAAAACCAAAAACAGAATATATTCATGTTTAACATGATTATTCTGTTTTTCGCCGACACCTTGGAAGAATTAAAAATTAAGGAGTTGAA
>WQTS01000016.1 GCA_009786185.1 Bacteroidota bacterium | reverse complement strand
CTATATATCAATTACTAATTTATTTAAAGCTATTAATACTCCATCTTTCTGAAATTTCATAATACTTCTGTGAGTTGTGCAACAGGCACAAACGGTTAGCGTACGCCGCCCTGTTCGGGCGGCTAGGCTACGAAAAATTGCAGTCGGGCTTACGCCCTTTGTGCAATTTTGTCTCCGCCACATTTGGGGCAGGGGTTAATGCTTCGCATTGCCCTATTACCTGCCCCAAACGTCGCCAACCTAGAACGTTAGACGAAATAAAAACTGAAAATATATAAAAATGCGCCGCATCCATGCGGCACAAAAAAAAGATAAAAGTATTGACAAATTCAGAAAAACATTCAATAATAGTTAATGATGTCAAACACTGATTATATTATGGTTTTTCGTCAAGAAACTTTGATTCTTTATCATTTTGCTAAACAACAGAAAAAAAATCAGTACACGGAAATAAAACACCCGCTTGAAGCTAGCGTTAAAAACAAGCTTGA
Source organism: Bacteroidota bacterium (assembly GCA_009786185.1). Classification (GTDB taxonomy): domain Bacteria; phylum Bacteroidota; class Bacteroidia; order Bacteroidales; family WCHB1-69; genus WRNX01. The sequence continues at coordinate 2,386 of WQTS01000016.1, read as the reverse complement.
AAGAGAACTTGACACCAATTTATCCAATGAAATGATATACATAGACAGCGATACCCAATGGTTTTTAAGCACTGCCATGCTACTAGCTCTTACCATGAGGGATAATATGCATATACGCCGAAACGCGGACAAAAAAGGCCGTACAGAAACAGACAAAGTAAAAATAAATAACGCCGAAGACATTGAAAAGGTCGAAGTGGAGCAGGCGGAATATTATGCAAATGGGGATATTTGGACTGAACCTTATGAAATTATAGAAATAGGCGGCGAAAAATACAGATTTACAGAAAAGCAGAAAAACCTGCTAATACAAGGAAACATATACTGGCTGGAAGGATGGATAGAAAGACAGAAATACATACTTGATGAAAAGAAATATCTTGAGCATTTATGTTCAGTAGAAAATCTTTGCAAGAACAACCCATTTAGCCGCACAAAAAGCCCTTACGAAGCAATGCTATATGAAACTGTAGAAGGGCTTAGAATGAGGTTTGGGATATTGTAAAAAAGGCTGGATGAAGCAAATGAGCGCTAGAGTAGAAATGCAAGAGGCTGTTGAGCAACTGCTTGAAAAAATAATCGCTTATAACAGAGCCAAAGAAAGAGAATATTTTGAAATGGGTCTGGACATACAAAAAAAACATGACATCCATGATTTTGTGGATATGGCTGTAAGCTTGAGACATAGGTGCGAAGATCTTAGGAACAATAAAGAGTTTATTAATGGCTTGTCCGATAGCGAACTGATTGAAATAGAAGAAATATTGTTAAGTACGGCGAAAGAGATAGGTTTAGATACCACGAATATTAGAACTACAGTCACTAGCGGAGCTGTTAAATATGATTTTATTTCTGACTGGCGTGCTGGGAATGGTATAGCAAACGACGTTACTCCCGAAGCTTTCCAAATGGTACTTGCTGGAGCCAGAGGCGAAAGGGTAAATTCCGATGTTGATGCTGTGACAGGACCGGCTTTGAGAAAAACAACAAATGAAGCTCCTGCCAGAAGAAGAGTATCCAGCGAAGCCACCGCTGCCATTCCTACCGGGATAGCTGTAGACTTTGATTTTGTTATAAGATTAGAAGGACATCAACAACTAATTGGATATGTACCTCAACAAAATAATGTTGCTATTGGGCGTAGTGGTGTAACAATAGCAAGTGGCTTTGATATAGGTCAGCATAATATATATGATCTAAATCGAATATTTGGACGTGGCCCAGAAAATGCTGATTTAAGAGAACTTTTTTTCCCTTATTTGGGGTTAATAAGGGAAGATGCAATAACTTTTCTAGCGGAGAACCCTTTAACTATAACGCAATCTCAAGCAGATAGAACAGATGCGGCAGTAATGTCGCAGATGGTATCTAGGGTTGCAAATCGTTATAATAATGTTACTAATGGTGCGTTTGATCAATTGCCACACCAAGCGCAAACCGCATTATTTTCTATTGGGTATCATTTTGGTCCAAATGGTATTCCAGTAAATATTATGATGATGATAAATAATGGAAATTATTCTGGTGCTGCAGATGCAATACAAAATATGGGGCAAACATCTGGTTTTGTTTATAGAAGAACACAGGAAGCAAATTTATTAAGGCAAGTCCCAAATAGAGCAGTAGAGGATATCGAGGAATGAAAATGAAAGCTGGTATTTATGCTCAATAAAAAAAAGATAATTTTTATTATTCTTTTTCAGAGTGTTTTCTATAATGCTGTTGCTTTGTCTCCAGGGGAAAGTTATTTTCATAGCACAAATTGGTATCGAAATAATGAAATAGTAGGGGGCGAAATAAGAGTGTCCTTATATATCATTGCGGTTTATAGTAATATGATTGAAGTCTCAATAAAAAAAGAAATGACACCATTTTCACAAATATTGAATTTAGCTACAATGGCAAGGCTTGAAAATGGCAGATATGTATTTAATTGTGTTGACAACTGGGGGAATGAAGTATTTGGATATTTTTTCTATGAAGTAATAGGAAGTGAAAAAATAGTTCTTTTTTTTGATGTTAGAAATTTTTCTGATTACGGAAGAAATCTTGGCAGGCTATACGGTGAAACTCACATTTTAACAAGGCAGAATAGAATAACGCAGATAAAACTCTATTGAAAGATTTGATGATTTTAGTCGCTATATTGACACAATTGAAATTGCAGAAAACATGGTTGAATGGCATGAAACGTTGGTTTATTAACAAAATAACAGTTGTAATTTTAATAATTATATAGAAACAATATCCCGTTCCATCCATGGCTAAGGCTTCGTAGCAGTTTTTACTTCGTCTAACAAACGTGCCTGTTGCACAACTCACAGAAGTATTATGAAATTTCAGAAAGATGGAGTATTAATAGCTTTAAATAAATTAGTAATTGATA
>WQTS01000015.1 GCA_009786185.1 Bacteroidota bacterium | reverse complement strand
AGGTAACTGACGTTTTTGCAGCCCGAATAAGCGAAACCGAAGGTTTTGCAGGGCTGCAAAAATGTGGCGGAGAAAAACGCCACAAAGGGCGAACAGCCCGACTGGTGTTTTTCGTAGCCCGAGCCGCCGAATAGGCGGCGCAGCGCATACCGTTTGTTAGACGACGTAAACCATTTTGTTATATATGTATTAACCAATCAGACAATGCCGTTATATGTTCCGGCTTTGTTAAATTTGCTGCATTATTGATATATTTTGATTTTAAATTGTCAAATAATTCTGCAGCCATTTTATTTTCAATTGCTGCACCAACGAAAAATAAATATGGTGTATAACCACTTTTCTTAAATGATTCTTTAATTCGATCAATAGCAGTTTTTGCTGTTTTCCAATGTTCATCGGCACCCGCTGGATCAATGCCTCCTTTTAACTCTCCCAATGCTACATAATTTTCAGAATTACAAATTACTGTTTTTATATCATCATTAAATGGCCTATTTAACAAAATCATATCTATATTGTTCCTTACAATCGGAACAGTGATATTGAAATATAAAGTTCTATTTTTATTCTTGGATATTTTCCAAGAAATAGCACGCAAATTTTCAATCTCAGTAGCACAATCGATTTCTTGTGAAAAAATCCAATGATTAGAATTGTATAAAAGAACATAAAAATCTTTGTCAGACATCCTTAAAGCAGAAATAATAGCCATACATAACTTTCTTTGTGCTAAAGCCCCAACAATATTTCTCATTTTACCGCCCAAAGCATCGCCTTTTGTAAGTAAAAAACGAAATATCAATTCCTCCTTAAATTTGCTGCCAGCGGGAACTAGAAAATTTTCGATAAATTCTTTTACTGCTGATAAACATCCATCATCACCTAAATGGGAAGCCGCTTTATCAGAAATACCTGAAGCTGCTATTAAACCTATTCTAATGTTAGGAATTTCAAGTAATTTTTCTGGCGTAGTAATTTTTTTTATTCTATGCTGTAAGATTCGTGCTTCCTCAATAAATGGAGTTGCTCTTCTATTTTTTTCTAAAGCAATAGCAATAAAACCTGACCTTGTTTCACTGTAAGAAGTTACCAAATCTTCCGGGTTTTTAATATGAGCAAAATAGTCCATTATTTTTTTCTCCAAATATACACACATTTCCTTAGCGGCTCTCTTCCATGTTCTCCCATTTGTTGACTGCTATTTCCTTTACCGATTGGCAAAATAGAAATTTCTTCTATTTGGAAACCAATTTTTGAGGCAATATCAGACAAAATAAGGTCAACAGATATACTTGCTCCAGCATATCTAACATTATCATTTACCATGACAACTTCGCCATCAGAAGCAAGAACCCGATGTAATTCAAAAATAACGCAAGCCATTTCATAAAAATACCCTTTAACCATTCGTGGAATACCATTATTATTTAATGTCTTTTTTTCTTTTTTGTAGTAAAGGTATTTAAGTATTTCCTGCAATAATTCGTGATTTTGACAAATTGACAAGGCATTAGTCCACAATGGATTAATAGCCAATAAATCTTTTTCTCTGTTTTCTACAGTACAACTAAGCATTTCCTGTCGCAATGTCAATAACCCCTTTTCATTTACACCAAGCATTGCTAATTCAAGTGCATATGTCCTAGTATAATCATAGCGGTTACAATATGGTGGTGATGTAATTACAAGATCTATAGTATTATTTTTAATGTTTGGCAATTCATTCAAGCAAGAACCATTAACAATGGTTATATCCCCTTTTTTAATTTTTGAGTTATACACTTCAAATAAAGAATAAGAATTTTGATCTTTAGCATCTGATAGTATTTCTGATAACTTTTTAGTAATGGCAGCATCAAATTGTAGTATTTCGCCTTTATCAAAAGGTATTGCTCCCACACAACGACCTGATCGTTGATCCCAACGTAAGTATTGGCCATCTTTACGGGTATAACTTATATTTTCAAGAATACAGAATAATGCCATAAGTAATACAGCCTGAACTTTTTGGTTTTCACCTTGCATACATGAAAGATATTTTTTTATGGATTTACAATTTTCTTCAGAATAAGCCCCATCAGTAATTTTGAGTATCGTAAAATCCTTCTGTCCTTGATGCTCTATCCATGGCTTTGTATTTTTCCATAAAAAAAGTCGTTCAAAATCAATATCTGAAAAATGATTTAATTGTTTACGTGTTTTTATGATATGTTGCCCGATAGGCAGTAATTCAATACCGAATGCGTCAATTCCTAAATCGGCTGCACCAAAAAGCGTTGCTCCACTTCCAGCAAATGGGTCTAAAACTCTTTTTGTAGCGCATATACCATGCCTGCGAATATAATAATCCACCAAATATGCCGAAAACCCTTCTTTGTATTTATACCACCTATAAAAAGGAACTTCTTTATTACCTTGAAAGCTTACGATTTTTCTGTTTAATGTGCGATCGATACGCATATGAGATTCATATTGATTCTTTAATAATAAATCCAACCGTTCAATGTGTTCAAGAAAATCACAATCCGTTTTCGACGGTTTTGTCATCTCAAAAGCAGCCATTCTCATGATTTTTGCCCTGTTTCGGCTTTCAAAGTAATACCCCCACAACAATAAAACCAAGTATATAGAAGTTTATCAGTATTTTTGGCGGCTGGCAAGCCCCCGCATTGCCTCATGAAAAATGTTACCGAAAAGAGTAAATGCCTCATTTAGAAAATGTTACCCAAATTAAAATAAGGATGCCTGAAGGAGGGCATCCGAATG
>WQTS01000014.1 GCA_009786185.1 Bacteroidota bacterium | reverse complement strand
CGCGGCAAATATCGCCCCTACAGCCAATGAAAATAACAGAAGTACCCCGCCAATCCCGGTTAAATATTGATGCGATTTAACACCAGCCATCATTAAAAAACGCAGGCATTTACGTTCTCTATCTTCTGCTATAATTGTAGCCGAGTTGCTGATTATAACCAGTCCTATAAACATTATTGCAAATAAACTGATAAACATTGTATCGGGTATATCGTGAGGCAATTCCACAAAATTTGTTAATACAAAAGCCATAACGGGAAAAGATATTGCTTGAAGTAATACCCCTTTATTTTTCAAAATATCCTGAACTTGTTTGATAAAAATTGCTGAAGCGCTTCGCATCATAATTTCACTCCTCCAGTCATTTTTATGAATACTGCCCCTAAATCCGGTACTGTTCGCATGGCGTTATGTCGTTTGCAAATTTCCAATGGAACTCCGTTTTCAACTATCTCCCCCTTATTGAGCAGGGCTACCCTATCACATAATTTTACAGCTTCATCCATGTTATGAGTGGTTAGGAAAACAGTTGCACCTTTTTCTCTTATGTTTTGAATTAACTCTTGTATTCCCTGGGCTGTTCCAGGGTCAAGGCCGCTGGTTGGCTCGTCCAAAAATAATACTTTGGGTTTATGCAAAATGGCTCTGGCTAATGCCAAACGCTGGCGCATTCCTTTTGAAAGTGTATTGACAGCCTTTTTTGCGGCATAGTCTAAACCAACACTTTTTAATGCTTCAAGGGATTTTTCAAGGGGGATACCGTAGATACGTCCAAAGAGATTTAAATTCTCCAAACAATTTAGCCGCGGATACAAACCATCTTCATCCAACATCAATCCTGTTTCAAACGAACTTGCGTTAATATTAGCTGTGCCGTTGTCTGGTGCCAATTGGCGGGTTAAGATATTTATTACGGTTGTTTTTCCAGCTCCTGACGGCCCCAATAGTCCAAAAATTTCTTTCTCTTTAACATCGAAATTTATGTTAGACAGAACATTTTGGCCGTCAAATTTTTTCTCCAGGTTTTTTACCTCAATCATTAAAACCATCCTTTTAATTCATTTATTTTGATATACCAACACAAAATATTTCCTTAAACCACTGTTCATTTTTTACTATCTGCTCTTTGAATTTATCAAACACAATCAATAAAATAAGTCCATATTCAATCGAAATAAAAAAGTTCGATAACTCATAATTAAATAAATTTGATTCCAGTAAAGATACCCTGGAAAGAATCAGTGTTATTAAATAAAAAATGTAAGCGGATTCCCTAAAAAAACCTATCGCAATCGTAAAAAGTATTCTAGGAATTATACCCATTTCTTTATGGTATAATTGACGAAATAATTCCACTTTTCTATTAACCCAGCGATGCGATACATTGTCCAGGAATAATACGATTACAATAAGAGCGATATTCAACAAATATGTTAAAAACATATTTTTACCCGCAATTAGCTTATAAATCACAAAATATGTAAAAAACCCGTAACTTACAGCATGTACAAGCGAAGATATTCTAAACAAAAATAGAATTTTAAAGCGTTCGTTCTTCATAAAATGGTTACATCCAATTTCGCAATACCAGTTTACTTTTCATCAATTTTTCGTTTGTCATTTTTTCTCCTCAATCACTTGTTTCTGTGGTTCTTTTAACAACAGGAATATATACATCAAAAAATTTTCTTGGCTCATCATACGGAAAACTTCCATCTGTGAGTACAAAATCAATTCCATTTTCCATGAATTCATATCCTGAGTTTGGAAACCATTCTGAAAAAATATATTTATACGTACCATTAACAGAAGAGCCTGAATCACCCATATATGCAGGAGGTGGACTGAAAACTGCATATAGGGCCTCAGGAATGGTACAAACATAATAATCCTTTGGAATATCATATCCGTCTTTTACTTCAACACCAACAACGTGTTTAATCTCAATATATTCAGAATCTTGCGGAAAGCTTGCGCCATAATCTAAATGACTTTTAACAAAAGATTCTCCATGCAATTTTTCACGCCTTCCTTCGGTTGTATAATATTCCTGCCACAATTTAGCATAAGCTTTATTACTTTCTCCGTCTTTTGTTTTTGCCTTGACAGCAAATCCTGCTAATTTAATACTCATCTTTTTAACCATTTTTGGTTCCATAATAAGACCCCCATTAACATATTCTTTGGTTTTTTCCAGAACCGGTAATTTAGGTATATCGAAAGAGGCATGAACACGATATTTTTCTGGTGTACAACCAAAGTAGCGTTTAAATGCTTTTGTAAATCCTGTATGTGTTTCAAAACCATATTCAACGGCTAAATCAATTATCCTTTTCCCGGAATTGAGTTCTGATGCCGCAAATTCAAGCCGTCTTATTCTCACATATTCCATAATGGAATACCCAATATTCCATTGAAATACCCGGCAAAAATGAAATGGAGAAAAACCTGCCCGAGCAGCCAATTTTTCAACACTCATTTTTTCTTTGATTTTATCATCAATATACCGTAACATTTCCTGTAGAATATCAATGTAATTCAAATGATTCCGTCTCCTTAATGAAAAATATTATAGATATATTTTTCATTGTTCTATTCCAAAATTGCTATTTAAACTGATTTTTCTTGTCTGTACCGGAGGCAGCAAGCGCTCCTGCACCGGCAGCGGCAAGCTACGCCTACCGCCCTATTTATTACTACCCTGTTAACCTGGATTTTAATTCGGCAAGTTCGCTTGTTAGAGTGTTAATAAGATCAA
>WQTS01000013.1 GCA_009786185.1 Bacteroidota bacterium | reverse complement strand
TCGGGCTATTCGCCCTTTGTGGTGTTTTTCTCCGCCACATTTTTGCAGCCCTGCAAAACCTACGGTTTCGCTTATTCGGGCTGCAAAAACGTCAGTTACCTGGAACGTTAAACGAAATTTTAGCCGAATTAATTTAATTTTAAAATTTGGAAAATATAAAATTTTTTGGTTTAACTTATCCTTTTTCCTTCTTGTTTTCTCTGATTAGTATGAGGGAAAATTATTTTCAGAAGAAAAAGGATAGAACATTTTTTGGATACGCCTTCGGCGAATAGATTAAAACAAAATACCGGAACGGCTTCGCCGGCGTTGTATTGATTTCAATATTGGAAAGTGAGAATTTTTTTGTTTTAGCCTGTCTTTTTTCCATCCGGCTTTTCCTGATTAATAAGAGTGAAAGTTTTTTTTGGAAGAGAGAAAAAGAACATTTTTTGGATACGCCTTTGGCGAGTAGATCAAAACAAAATCCTGAGGCGGCTTTGGAATAGAGACGGTTGGGTTATTGATATTCTTCCAAATACAAATCCACAACGCTACAGAAAACGGAAAAAAAATCCTACATCACCAAATATTAGTATTCCTCAAATACAGGATAATATCGAATATTCCGTTGAAGTAGCCCAGTTTCACAAGGAATTTCAGGAATTCAGCGAAAAAGCGGGAAAATTTGGTTATGAAGTTTTCCTTAAACGTATCAAACACAAAGAGAATGGAGCGTAGCGAAATGACCTAGCCGAACGTAACTCCGAGCCGCCGAATAGGCGGCGTAGCGTATACCGTTTGTTAGGCGATGTGCTGCCTCTTTTACAATTTTTCAGAATTAAATTTTACCAATTTTTCCCAGTCAATTATTCCATTATTGTGACAAAACATATTTACAAATTCTTTCGTAAATTTGTTGATCATTTGAGTATATTGTTCCATATATTCTTCATTACGTTCTTTTGCTTTATGCCCTAATGGTTCAATAATATCTAAATAAATATTTTCATTACCTCCGATAAATTCCCAGAACACTTGTCCACAATATTTAAAATAGGAGCCTTTATTTGTATTCTTATTTTGTCCATAACAACAACCATTGATACAACGAATATTTATTTTTGAGTTACTTGTTAATAGTGTTTTCTGAGCAGATGTAAAATCATTTATCATTTTCTTAATCTGAGAACTATTACCCCAATTAGGACCGGATTTTATTGAAACAATGTATCTTACTCCATCATTATCAAATTCAAGATCAATACCAGGAATTCCAGATTTCTTGCCATTGAATACTTTTTCATTAATAAATATTGCCAATCCTTCAAGCCAATCGCCGAACATTGTTTCTTCACTTGAGGAAATATATGCTTCAATAAGTTGTTTGATTATCTCTTCTGCAGTCATTAAATACTTTGCTTTAAACAAATATGGGTTTTTCTTTTTCAATACTTGAGTCAATTTCAGTGTTTTAATTTTCCCTATTCTTTGTTTGTGAAATTGGGGAATGTTATTTTCCACATATTTTACAACATCATTTATTAATGAAAGCATATCCTTCTTCCTTTTCAAAAAGATAATATTCTTTTTCTTTGATTCCATTTTTTACCATATGATAGTATTCTTCTAAAATCTCTATTCCAATAGAATTTCTTCTCAAATTTTCAGCCGCAAATAATGTTGTTCCTGAACCGGCAAATGGATCAAGAACAGTATCAAATTCTTTAGTAAAAAGTTTAATAAACCAACTCGGTAATTCCAACGGGAATGCCGCACTATGATTTTTGTTACCACATTCTGTAGCTAAATGTAAAACATTTGTTGGATAAGCCATATCACGAGTTAGCCAATTCGAAATGTTTTTTCCAAAGCCACTTCCTACTCTCGAATTATCTCTAATTCTATCTGTTTCACTAAGGTTTTTTAATCGTGTTTTTGCCCAATCTCCCATAGGAACCATTACAGCCTCTTGATACATATGAAATTGTTTTGTTTTATTAAACTGTAAGAGTCTTTCCCATGCATCCCTAAAGCGATTTGGCCATTTACCAGGATAGCAATTTTTTTTGTGCCAAATAAATTCTTCCGTCCAAAGCCACCCCTGCTTTCGCATTTCGAGAATAAGTTCCATTACATAGGTGCTTCTTTCACCATTTGTTACTCTTTCTTTTATGTTCAGTATAAAGGTACCTGTCGGTTTTAAAACCCGTAAAAGCTCTTTAGAAATAGGCAAAAACCATTCTACATATTTATCCGCAGGTATACCGCCATAAGTGTCTTTTCTCTGGTCAGCATAAGGGGGTGATGTTACTATAAGGTCGACCGTATTTTCCCCTAGATCCTGGAGGACATCAGTGGCATCACCACAAAAAATGTCAGAATTTACTTCCATAAACAGATTTTACCATAGAAAAAAGGCTTAATCAAGGTGATTTTTTGGAGTTTTTTCATCATTTTTTCGACAATTTGGCAGCATTTCGCCTAACGTTCAAGGTTGACGACGTTGCCAGCCCCCATAAAAAGCAAACCGTAGGTTTGCGGGGGCTGGCAATGTGGGTGAGAGAAAACACCACAAAGGGCGCAAGCCCGACTGGTGTTTTTCGAACCCCGAGCCGCCGAAAAGGCGGCGTAGCGTTAACCGTTTGTTAAACGATTTTTTAGCCGCCCTTTTGTAACCGGTTTTTGTACTGATTCCAAATCTCCGGCAAAGTTCTGTAAAGTTCTCTTTTGATTTAAACGCTTTTAAAACAAATCTTAATCTTTCTTCCA
>WQTS01000012.1 GCA_009786185.1 Bacteroidota bacterium | reverse complement strand
TTTTAATTGTCGGGGTGGCGGCGGCTCTGTTTTCCCGGGAAATTATATCATCCTACCGGGAAATACAGACAAATTATTTTCGGCATAACATTTCCCGTTTGGTAAATGAGCTTACGGCAGCCGGTACGGATAGCTACCCGCAAATAGCTCAATCATTTTTAGAGTGTTACCCGTCTTTTCATCTTTTGATAAAAAACCCGGATGGACAGATTGTTTTTTCCACCGGACATTGTTTTGAGTCAAAAAAAAGGGGATTTAATTTTAACACCGCTTTGTCCGGCGGTTACACCATAACCGCACATCATCACTTTATGCATTCACAAAACCGTCATGCGCTGATAAAAAGAAGTATTATAGTCCTGGTAATTATGTTTTCGATAAGCCTGGCCGGGGCTATGATTTTTGCCAGTCAAATAACACGTCCCATTAAATGCCTGGTAAAAGATGCCAAAGCCATGTCTTTGCTTGCCCCTGTTGCAGCTCCGGTTAAACGAAGTGATGAGATAGACGAATTAGCGGTTATCATATACGAAATGTATAACAAACTGAAAGACACAATTACGGCACTTGAAGAAGAAAAAGAAGCGCAGCAGTATTTTTTTGCCGCCGCTTCGCATGAGCTTAAAACTCCAATAGCAGCAACCACTGTCTTGTTGCAAGGTATGTTTGATAATATATTCGATTATCAAGACCGCGAAAAATACCTGTGGGAATGCCTTAAAATGATGGACGAGCAGAATAGGATCGTCAAAGAATTACTGGAAATAATCAAATATGCGGACGGCAAAATTAAACCAAAACTGGAAATCATGCCGTTGCGCGAAACTATTGATGATTTATTGTCTGTTTGCAGGACATTTATAAATGAAAAAGGGTTGTCTGTAGTTGTTCAAATACCAGAAGAAGAGCGGTGTATTGCGGATGATTATATGCTAAAAAAGGCATTATCAAATATCATCCTTAATGCGTTGCAGCATTCAGACGGCAAGGTGCGGATATGGACAGTGGTTTCCGGGGATTTTGTAAGGCTCTGCTTCTTAAATACAGGTGCTAAAATAGATGAAAATTTGCTGCTGGAAAACATGCTGTTGTTTAAGCCGTTTGAACGCATGGACAAAGCACGAATCTGTTATAGAGGAAGAATCGGTTTGGGATTAACTATCGCTGCGAAAATGCTTGATAATATGGAAGCCGCCTATGCCCTGGTGAACGTACCAGAAGGTGTATTATTCTGGATGGAACTTCCAGCGGGTTGAAATTAAAATCTTCATGAAAACTTCATGAAATCTTCAGGGAAACTTCAGGTTCATGTATTATTATCATAATAAGCGGAAAAACTAACTTCCAGTTGTTCTGGAATAACATTCAGCGAGAATGAAAAAAATATTTTGGAAAAGGAGCAGATTGAAATGAGAGTTTATCGAAAAACCGAACTTATTACGTGGTCAAACACATTTGCATGCGGAGTGCGGGTGATTGATGATCAGCACAAAGAATTGGTAAAGCTGGTCAATGATCTTTTCAACCATGTTACCGGCGACGAAAAACAAGAACTTGAATATTTTAACAAAGTCATTAATCAAGCGGTAGAATATGTAAAAGTTCACTTCGCAACAGAAGAAAAGATAATGCGCGCAACAAATTTTTCTGGTTATTCCGAACACAAAAAGGCTCATGAAGGCTTTATTTATAATATTGTTTGTAATGTAAGAGATTACCAGGAGACTAAGCGGATATCTCTTTATAGTTTTACAAAATTCCTGAAAGAATGGGTTTTATCTCACGTTGCGTTAATGGACAAGCAGTACTTTGAATATTTCAGCAAGATTGCTACCCGTAAAGCCGACGGAAAATTGAGCATAACTCCGGAAGATGTAAAGCGTTTTCGAATTTAACAATTTTTCGCAGAAAATATGAAAAAAACATGAACTTGGCCCGCAAAGTCAGTCTGCTTTTTTTTCCGTAGTTCTCCCATAATTCTTCCATAATACAATTTAATCCACAGTTAAATAAAAGTGATAACTGAAAATGAATCAAGAGAACACTTGACGGCATCAGAATTTCGTTATAAAATTATACTATATTTCATAAAATACCTATAACTATGGAGATTTGATTTTTTTAGCGAACAGGATTTTGCAGTATGCAAAGTTGAGTTCAAAGGAGAAGGTATGAAAACCAGAGTCAAAATTGGTATTGAAGTGACAAGAAAGCTGCTTTTTTTATCACGCATAGGTATGCTCCCTCCAATGGGTGTTGAAGGAGCAGCCAAGGTCCCGCCAGCCTTAAAATGCCATCTATACAATCCTTAAACCTATCTTCAAAAAATTTTTTGTAAAAAAGCTGATTGTTTTTTATTAAAGAATAATCCTGCCTGAATGGGCGTAAAAAAGTTTTAAAGAGAGGTACGTATGTTTGGATCATCAAAAAGCAAGACCCAGGTAAACAATTCCGTTCAGCAAGAATCGCTCCTTAAGGAATTGGAAACTGTAAAACTCGAATTAAAGGCCAATAAACTCAAGCTGTCCCAGCTTGAAGGGATTCAGTCGGCAATGCCCGACCCGTATTACATTTTGGACATGGAGAACAATATTTTGCTTTGGCCGCCGGCCATTGCCAAGCTTACAGGGTTTTCAGAGGAAGAAGCCAAAAAAATGAAATGTTTTAATATATTTCGATCCGCCGTTTGCCCTCCTAACGCTGAATG
>WQTS01000011.1 GCA_009786185.1 Bacteroidota bacterium | reverse complement strand
TTTTTGCCGATAATGAGTGTGCCGCCTTGCGCGTTGGCGAAGCCGCATATCCATTTTAGGTATTCGTCTTTCCAAATGGATTTGTATTCTGTGATTTGGTGTTCGGGCATAATAAATTATTCTTTTACGTTTATTTTGTTTTCTGGAATAGGTCAGATTGTATAGATTTAATCCTGCAACTATCTGTTGTTCAGAACTACAAAATCTACATTTCTATACATTGTTACCAATACCAAAAAATCCTTTAATAAGTCCCATTCCAAATTTTCCTGTATTTTTCCCCATTTTCTCCCAATCTTTTGTTTTTCCAATTCCCTTTCCTTTCAATAATCTATCAACACTTTCGTAAACCGCATCAAAATATCCTCTTGAGCCATCTTTTTTTCTAAACTCTAAAATTAAATTGCTCTCTTCTGCAACACCATAAAACTTAGTTTCCATTTGCATAATTTCTTCGTCAAGAATAATTACAGAGCCATAAGTTAAACGGTCAATATATTTTAATCTTAAACGCTCTGTGTTATTTGCTTTTTTCTTAATTGATAAAATTGCTTCTGCAGTATGTTTTACTCGCTCTTTTAACAATTTAAAATTTGGGTTATGTCTTGATTCTGCTATAACTTTTGCCATTTTTGAATTCAAGTCGGGCAGGATTAATGTAAAAGAAAAACCTATGTCTGTTTTCAGTTTATTGACTAAAAACCTCTCTAATTCGGCATCTTGCCCCTCACGTAATGAGTTTGTTATAATCAGTACACTTTTTTTTGCCAAAGATATATAGTCTGTCAAACTATCGTAACGTTTCCCTTTATATTTTCTGTATTTTTCAAAGTCACTTCGAGACGTATAAACTCTATTTAAACCTGAAGATATTATTGACTCCCATAATAGAATATCGTCCTCGTTTTCTAATACAATCTTGCTGTCTGAGTTAGGATATAATAACTTCTTATAAGTATCATCATACATTGATTTTAAGTGCTTGTTGTATCGTTCTTTATCAACTTTTTCAAGCCATTTTTTGATAGTATTGTCAATTTCAGGCAATAATGAGCCTATTTGCTCATCCACAAAGGTGTTATTAGTATTTTTTTGCGGTAATACAACATTACCGTCTGGATTTATCATAAAATATCGATTATCTCTAGAAACACTATTTGCACAATGTAGTTTTGTTTTATCAAGTGGTATTTTGATTGCTTTTCTGATATTTGTTTCATTAAAAATACTTTTTTGATTTTTAACAAACTCATTATTATTACTTCTGTCTGGATAATGATTGTATTCAAATATTTTCCAAACGTCAGCATCATAAAGTTTTACCTTTTCAGCAATATTTCTGAGGTCATTCAAGTTGGATTTACACAATACAGTTCCTATTTTTAATTTTAATCCGTATTGTTTTTTTATTTCATTTTCTTTTATGTGTTCTAATACTGCTATTACATTTTTATAGTTAGTTCTTGAATTTCTTAAGCCATTATGTACATCTTCGTGTGCGCTATCAAGTGGAAGTGCTAATATATCAACATATTTGTAAAAATCAGGGAAATCTCTTAGCAATGTATTACCATTAGTTGAAAGATTCACAAAAACTGAATTCTGTTTAAAGAGTTTTATTATTTCAGGCAACTCTTTTATCATAAAAGGCTCTCCACCTGTAATTACTATTACTTTACATCCTCTTTCTATTATTCGTTTTGCAATAATCATTCGTTCATCTTTTCCTATATCTGGAACAGTAGGTGAGTAGCAAAACTTACATTTATCTGTTTGATTACATTTGGAAGTTATTCTCCAATTGACTTTTAAGGGCAGTTGTTCCATATTATTTGCTGTTGTTTAATTTTTCTTCGTCGCAAAATGTAAAATGTATTCTTGGATTATCGAATTGTATTCCTTTTATACTGCAATAATCTAAAAAAGCCTCTGTGCAATTTTTTATGTCTTGATTATCTCTGTCTATATTGTATTTGTTCAAAAAGTGATTAATTTCGTCTTTATCGCCCTCAATTTCCATAAAAGTACCTATAAAAGGGTATTTATCAATTGTAATGCTCAAATTAGGAAAGCACTTGCTTTTTAAATTAGTTCTGACTTTTTCGACAATATCTCTATATGTATAATCTAATCCAAGTAAGATTTTATCAGCGGTATCATAATTTTCAACTTTTGTTTCAAATTCATCTCGAATAATCATCTTTTCTGAATTTTCTTTCCTCGAGTTTTTATATGCTAGTAAAGTTGTGCCGCCATAACTTCTCAAACGCAAAACTTTATCTTGTTTTAATAACGTACCATCTATGTTATCATAATATACATCTTTGACAAGAGAGGAATTGATTATAAATAATTCTTCATTAAATAGATTTGAGTCAAACCCATTAGGAAGTTTAATTTTTACTTCAATTTCTTTCATTTTCAATTACATTTAGTTCAATTCATTTTCGGTGTCACTGTCTGCCAAAATTACCTAACGGCAAAGTTACGACTTTTTTCTGAATACAAAACATTTTATCTACTGTTATTTACCAAAATACATTATCGTGTCCTTGTCAAATTTTCTGTTTCCCCCAAATCCCCCAAATCCCCATTGTGGGGATATTGGGGATTTGGGGGATTTGGGGGAAAGTTTAAAGTTTAAGGTTTAAAGAGTTTAAGGGGGTTAGGGACTTTTGGGACTAT
>WQTS01000010.1 GCA_009786185.1 Bacteroidota bacterium | reverse complement strand
ATACCTAGAACGTTAAGTGACATTTGCAAATTCTGAAAAATGAAGAAGATAAATTGATTGTATAAAGCTCATAGTGATCATAAAATTATTCAAATAATGGTTTTCAATAGTCATATCAGGAAAATGAAAGGATTATTGAAACATAAAGACCAAGGGTATTACTGGATCATGGAGGGAACCGTCTCCCGACTAGGAGAAAAACAAGACATTTTAGCAACTCTGGAAATAATACCTAAATGAAGAAAAATTGCGCAGCAATTTTGTCCGATTGAGGGCGTTACGGGGCAACCTCTCGTTGAGGGGATACCGTAAGACTTGCGAGCGAGGGGAGGCTTCCCCTCTTAACAAAAAATTGATTTGTTGATAGGATAATTTTGTATGAATGAAAAAATTAACTCAATCATTGAGGCTTATTTAGAAACGGAAAATAAAACTGACTATGCAATCATGATAAACGGTAAATGGGGTTGCGGAAAAACATACTATGTTGAACATGAATTGAGGCAACTTATAGAAAACAAAAAAATAAAATATATATATCTTTCTTTAAATGGTTGTGATAACTTCGCAAAAATAGTTAATAAAATTACTTGGCGATTATTGTTTAAAAAAAATGATACCAATATTGACGATGACCTTATTGATAGTTTAATGAGCATTGGAACTGGTATAACTCAATTGCATCCTACACTAAGCATAATATCCAAATGTGTCAGCAAAGTAAAGGATATAGTATATAAGCCAGTAACACAGAAATTTTTAGCTGAGATAAATACAGAAGAAACAGTCATCATTTTTGATGATATTGAAAGAATATCGACTAACGCACAAATTGAGGATATTATTGGACAAATTTATGAAAACTACACAAAAAAAGGATATAAAACAATACTCATCGGGGATGAAATTAACATAGCAGAAAATGAAAAGTATCATATCATTAAAGAAAAAGTAATCAGGCGAACTATTTTATATAACCCAGACAGAAAGCTGCAAATAGATGCTTTTTTGAAAAACCTATTTTCTAGTTCCAAGAATAAAGAGTATCTTGAAAATAATATTGATAAAATAATAACATATTTTATTCATACAGATATTACTAATTTAAGGACTATCTCGTTTGTCATTGACAATTTTTTGTATGTATATGACAAGTTACAAGATGATATGAAAATAAAGCTTGGAGATTTTGTTTTCCGAAACATAATGCTTTTAACAAATGAATATAAGGAAGGTAAAATAACAATAGATGATTTTAAAAGCAAAAAAGGTCTTAATGATTACCCAAACGTATATTATTTGAATAAAGCGTTAAGGGAAAGGGGTACAGAAATAGAAAAGAGCTATCTTGACGAATTTCACCATAAGTACCTTGCCAATCCAGTTTTTGCAGATTTTAAGTTCATTGAAGAAATATTTAATTTTATTTTGACTGGCTATCTTAATGCAGAAAAATTAGAGAAGGAAATTAAAGCATTGTTTCAAGAGGAATATATGCCAGAGTCAGAAAAGGCGCTGGATTTCTTGGTGCGATATATGGTTGACAGTGAAGAAAAAGAATTTATGGAGAATTTTGAGAAACTTGTTTTATATTTGAATAAAGGTGAATATTATCTTTCAAAATTACCATATATTTATTCACTCTTAATGCTAGTTGAGAAAAAAGGCTACATTGTTGATGGGCAGTATGATATAAAGCAAATAATTCGTACTTCTCTAACAGAAGCCGAAAAAAATCCAAATATGATACCAGAGTATATTGATGACCATTTTTTACGACAGGAATACTACCCAATTGAGCAAAATGATAGTTTTTACAAAGACTTGCTTGAAAGAATTGAGGAAATATCGTTTAAAAAAAGAAATGAGCATGAAAAAACAGAAGTCATAAAAATATACCAGTCAATAATCTCTTATGACAAATCGTATTATCATATGCTTAATACAAACAACAAATTATTTCAAGATACTGTTAAGGCAAAATACGAGAAAGTCTTTTTTGAATTACCAAATAGAGGTATAAGAATAATTGAATCTTATATTGACAACAAATTTTTAAAAATGTCTGGTGTTGGGCAATATTCTTATGATGAAAAACTAGCATTGGAACAAATAATTATTTTTATTGAAACAAACATTGATTTTTACTCCGAAAAACTAGATCGTCTCCGAATAGTACGAATTAAAGAGTTGGTGGGATATATGAAAAGTGCTGTTGAGCATTTGGAGGCAACATGCAGGAAAACATGAAAACTAATATTTAATAAAAGGTTTCTACCTTCATGTTTCAAGGTCAGAGAAGGTATCAATATAATATTTGGTAATTTTCCGTGGGGATAATCGAATATTGTTTTTTTGATGTGCCATAGCGTGTAACAAGGGCCTGTTCAAGGGCGTTGAGGGCGGTTGCGTTGGGTGTGTTTTTGTTGTTGAAATATTTGTCTGTTATTTTGGCTTAGTTATAAGTGAAACTCGTTTTTTTGGCGATTTTTTAAAATTCAGCTAATCTGGCTTTGACGGTGGGGGTTAAGGATGGTTAGTGGATTATAAAACTAAGAAAAAATTAGTTCAATAAGCAAACGTCACTTAACAAACGGTATACGCTGCGCCGCCTGTTCGGCGGCTCGGGGTTACGTTCGGCTAGGTCATTCCGCTACGCTCCATTCCCACGCCTCACTCCACCC
>WQTS01000009.1 GCA_009786185.1 Bacteroidota bacterium | reverse complement strand
CCTCTATTCCTGTTGCCACAAGAAAACAACAAAAATAATGCACCTATAAAAATTAATTTTCTCATATTCATCTATAATTTAATTGCTAACATTGGTATAAAAAAGAGCGTTGTTTTCTAAATTTGCAATAAAATCTTCCTTGATTTTTTTGCATTCTTCTATATCTTTCTCTTTTCCTGCGTTCTTCAAAAAAGAGACCCAGCCTGTAAAAAAATCACCGATATGTTCTTTTATGTCAGACACTTTAATAATTATTCCGCTTAATTCGTATTGACGATTTTTTATTTTTGCCACTACTGACTTTTTTTGAGTTTCAAGTTCTTGTAATTTATCCTTTATTCTCTTACACTCGTCTTTGTGTTTTTCTATTTTTTCTTGCCTTTTTTTAATGCCGTAAGTTACAGCATTACGCTTTTCGTATTCTTCTGCGAAAGCATAATAAATAAGCGACAGCATTATGGAAACAACAAAACCTAAAAAAAGAATCAACCAAAAGTTGACTTCTGACAATGCCATTCCGACTGTCATTTCGGGCATTTCCTGAAAAGAGCCTGCTCTCTTGATATAATATAATCCATCAACAATTTGGTATGCAATTAAAAAATCAAGAGCAAGTGTTATAAATACTACAACCGCAAGTATCAACTTTTGTCTTTTTCTGATAAGCCAACCAACCGCAAAAGCTAATCCCAGCAATATTGCTGTAAAAAGCAATACAAACAATAGTGTAGTTATACTTTCTGAATATGCCTTATAAAGTGCTTGAGTGTCAAAAATAGAATTTACAATAGCTGTATCTTCCGGTGTAAACACTCTAAAAATAGCAGAATAAGATGCCGATATGTAAAAAATAAAAAGATATGCAGTTAGCAATAAAAGAATTACACCACTTATCCTAAATGTTAGTTTATCATAAGCCTCTTTGCCTATTTTTTTCAGCATTTCTTCCGGTCTTAACGCCCAGTCATTGATTTCACTTTTCAGCGCCTCTATTTTTCTTTCTTCGTGGTCAAGTTTGCTTTGCACAGAGTTGATTTTATTGTCTAAATCTTCTTTTTTTTGCTCAAAAATAACAATTTGATTTTGAAGTTGAGTTTTACGATTTTGTTGTAACTGGTCATTTTCTGCCACCGTCTTTCTTGCTTTAATGTGAGTTGCTTCCAAACAAGCAAACAATGCGTCAGGGTCGCCATCAACTTTTCCTGCTTGATTAGTGCCCCACTCTTGATAATTTCTGAGAGAAACTGTGCTTGGTTGCCCGTCAATAGAAGTTGTCAGGTCTTGTTGCGGAATAATATCCTTTTCCATATTAAATCTTTTTATGTTAGTAAATGTATAATTTTTTTTGAGTCTGCCTTCTTAAACCCACTTGCTACAATTCGCTTTCCGCCAATCGTTTCAATAATCACATCGGCAAAGAAAATTCCTGCACCAATTGACACGCTCGCTATATTACTGCGGACAATAATACTTGACTGATAGCCGAAAACATTACCTTTGTAATAGGTTACATTGACTGTGTCAATTTCCAAGCGGTCGGGAAACAGCGTATTGTCTGACGATAGTCTATGTGCTGTAAATGCAGGCATATTATTTATTTACGGTGTCAGTTTTGAAATTTCTATTTGATAGTAAATCAGTTTAAGAAAATGAATAACAAACATTGGAATTGCTAAAAGCAGTGTCAGCAATACAAATGAAACACATTTAAAAATAAAACTGAGTCCTTCATTTTTTGAAACAGACGTATCTTCGAACACATTTGACCGCCAAATATCACCAATGCTCTGAATTTGGAATGCACCTGCTAATCCCAATGTACATACCACAATGAGCGAGCCTTTTCGTTTGTACTTTAACTCTTCTAATAGTGTCATAATTAGTTTTTAATGTTTGACAAGATGCCTGCCGATAGCCGAAATTGATTATCGGCAGACACAACGAAATTATTCAATCTCTCCGCCATACATTTCACAAATGCGTCTTGCTTTAGAAAAATCGGTACATTCGTCATAAATATTGAGATAATAATAATCTCCGTAAGAACTTTCGCCACCATAGGCAGAAGAACCTCCACACTCGTCATAAAGTTTATCCTTTGCTTTTTGACGGTCGTCGTAACTTTTAAATTTTACAGAAAATGTCATACTATTTAATTTTAAAAATTTTGCCTACTCTTTGCAGGATTTTCGGCGATAAACTCCTTTCAAGTTTTGACAATAAAAAAAGCGTGGGAACTGTTAAACTTATCTTAAACCGAGGTATCGACAAACACCCACTTCAACAGATAAGTAACAGTTCCCACGACTATGGAATTATAGACGAGGGAAAGTTACCCATATCCTCTTGAAGTAGAAAAATTTTGTCGAAATTTCGGCTCGAGGACAATATTTAAACGCTTTTTATTGCGTTCTTCCAAAATGCAACGCTTCGCATTATTGAAATCGCGACAAAGATAGTAAAAAATTGTGGAAATGTAAGATTAAATGCAACAAAAAACTTTCCGAAATTTGGAGGCTTGGAAGGCTTATCTGAAAAACGCAATAATCTGCAAGTAAAAATCTGTTTTTTGTGCTGATTTTACACTTAAAAATCAGAAAGTTAATAAAATTGCTTTTTCGTGAAAAAAGTTTTCAAATTTACGCCAAATAATTTGATTATGCCAAATAAGTATCATAATTTT
>WQTS01000008.1 GCA_009786185.1 Bacteroidota bacterium | reverse complement strand
AAGTTTTTTGAAATTAATGTATAGAAAATAGTTAAAAATTTACATTTTTTTTGGGAAAATCGGTTTAAACAGCAATTTTGGAATAGTAGAATAGCAATCTTGGAATAGAACAATGAAAAATTTATCTATAATATTGTTCATTAAGGAGATGGGAATCATTTGAATTACATTGACATTCTACAAGAAATGTTACGGTATATTGATGACAAAATCAAAGAAAAAATGAGTGTTGAAAAATTAGCTGCTCGAGCAGGCTTTTCTCCATTTCATTTTTGCCGAGTATTTCAATGGAATATTGGGTATTCCATTATGGAATATGTAAGAATAAGACGGCTTGAATTTGCAGCATCAGAACTCAATTCTGGGAAAAGGATAATTGATTTAGCCGTTGAATATGGTTTTGAAACACATACAGGATTTACAAAAGCATTTAAACGCTATTTTGGTTGTACACCAGAAAAATATCGTATTCATGCCTCTTTCGATGTACCTAAATTACCGGTTCTGGAAAAAACGAAAAAATATGTTAATGGAGGTCTTATTATGGAACCTAAAATGGTTAAAAAGATGGGTATTAAATTAGCAGGTTTCGCAGTCAAGGCAAAAACAAAAGACGGAGAAAGTAATAAAGAATATGCTAAATTGTGGCAGGAGTATTATACTACAGAAGGGAGGCGTGAAAAATTGCATGGAGAACCTTTTGTTAAAAGTCATTTAGATTATGGCGCAAGCTTTCCGCAAGATTCTGAATACAGTGAGATTGAACACGTTGTTGGTGTTGAAGTAAAAGATGGATATGATATTCCAAAAAATTATTATGTTTGTACCATCCCGGAGGCCATATATGCAGTGTTCAGTCCACCTCCTGCATATATGGGAGATTTAGGCTCTTCTGTTTATGGTACGTATAAATATATTTTTTCAGAATGGTTTCCAAACTCCGGATATGAATTTATGGAAAATGGAATTGATTTTGTACTCACAGATGGAAGTTTTCCGTATGATGAGCCAAGAAAATTCTTTGATGTATATATTCCTGTTGTTAAAAGAACCACAGATACAAATGATTAAGGAGAAAAAATGACAAACGAAAAATTGATGAAAACTAGACTTGCTTTGAGAAATTGGATGTAGTCATTTTATGAAAAATGAACGCTTTAAAATTTTATTTCTGTTTAGAATATCTTCGCTTGTACATGCTGTAAGTTATGGTTTTTTTACTTATTTTGTGATTTATAAGCTAATTGCGGGTAAAAATATGTTTTTAACATATTTGTTGAATCTCGCTCTTATCATAACCATATTATTCTTAGACACTGCATCGCATCGCTGGATAAATAGAAAGGTGGAATTATTTCGTCAGTTATACCATGAAGAAATGAGTACAATTTCTAGAGTACTCTTTACGATTGCGATAGGTTTTTTTAGGGAATCCGCTTACATTTTTTATTTAATAACATTGATTCTTTCGAGGATATCTTTACTGGAATCAAATTTATTTAATTATGAGTTATCGAACTTTTTTATTTCGATTGAATATGGGCTTATTTTATTGATTGTGTTTGATAAATTCAAAGAACAAATAGTAAAAAATGAACAGTGGTTTAAGAAAATATTTTGTGTTGGTGTATCAAAATAAATCTTTTAAATTCCGTAGTGCCGTTAGGTGACATGGTACGCAAAATGTGGGGCAGCTTAGTTTTCAAGCAGAATTATTTCTACCCTGCGGTTTCTTTGCCTGCCTTCTTCCGTTATGTTATCTGCAACAGGCATTTCAACACCGTATCCGCGAATCACAATACGATCTGCCGTACGGACATTTTCGGTTATAAAATAATGCGCTACCGCTGCCGCCCGGAGTACAGACAACTGCCTTAATTCTTCTCTTGAAGCCCTCCCCGCAAGCGCCGCATGGCCGCTGACCTTAATATCCCTGTCAGGAAATTGCCTGAGGATTTCGGCAATTACCTCAAGCTTTGCTTCCTCTCCCGGCAGCATTACAGCAGAATCAGGGAAAAACCTGATGTCATCAAGACTGATTAAAACACCTTCATCTACAGCCCTGACCGTAACATCAGGAATTTCAAGCCGTTCAATTTCTTCGATAATGTCAGAAGCAATCTGCTCCCTGTTCATATCTTCGGAATCGATAAATTCAGCTTCGGCAGTTCCGCGAAATTCAATATGCCTGCCGTCTGACATGTCAAATGCAAGACTGAAAGTTTCGTTGTATGCAATAGCCTGCCCAAGCTCGCGATCCCAAAACACAGTTTGGTTAAAGTTTCCTCTTATACGCACCGGAAAAACATAACCCTGCACCGGCGGCGGGCGGGTATCTATTCGGAAATTTATCGAAAATGCCGGATGAAAAACACCCCTCCATGGCTGCTCGCCGATAAATTGATAATTAGCAGTAAATGGTATCCGGTACGGCTCTGCAATGCCGAATGCATCGCGAAAGTCATGAACCGCATAACCTTCCCCTCTCCACCTTTCAAGAGTCCTAAGACTTCTGCCCGGAAATACCGGTACGTTACGCACAACAGGCATAAAATATTGAGGTTCAATTGTTATATTCCCCAGCCTGTCCCGCTTAAAAAAAGATTCATATTCCCTTGCCCACAAATATCCTGTAGGCGCAGCTTGCACTTCACGACTGCTTGCATCAAAAAGAATAC
>WQTS01000007.1 GCA_009786185.1 Bacteroidota bacterium | reverse complement strand
GCGCATATTCACAAGATATGAAAAGCTCGATATTATGCTTGTTGGGTTTGTTCAGCTTGCATTGGTTTATTTGAGTATTCGGTAGTGTGAACAGGCTCTAAGCAAGAAATGAGAGCTATACCAAAAACCGAAAAGTAAAGGGAATTCAAATTCTTGACCTGTGGCTTTCGAGGTGTGCTTGTGTGTGCGGGCAAATTTATATAAGCATATTCCGAACCCGCTTGCCATCTACATCCCACCGCTTTTCCGGCTTATTTTTTGCCAAAGATGTAATGTGAAACACGCTATCAAGGCCGACTTTCCATTATGAACTCTGCTAAGGACAGGGGGTCTATGAAGTTATTATTTTTTTTGATTTCAAAACGTAAATACATCACCTTACCTCCTTTCCCTTTTTTCCCGTGAGGCTCGTAAGTGAATGTTATATCAGTGTTTTCTGCCAAAGCAATTTGACAAGCATCCAGCACCCATCGTTTAAAGTTGTCATACCTTGAATACTCTTCTTCTTCTATACCCAAAAGGCTTTTAAGCTCTTCTACGGGCATAACTCTAAAACCCAGCTTTTCATATTGCTTCATCAGTTCATACATGCGCAGCTGATTTGAACTTTTAAGACGCAGGGCATTCCAGAGCCTGTAAGTGAAGTACCTGTCTCGAAACTCGAACATCAAAGGCAGGGCGCGGTCGTGGGCATCTATCTCCACATACCACTCTCCGTTTTCATCCACATCCACGACGCACTGTTTAAACAACTGAAAGCCCGTATAACCCCCGGAATCATTGGGTATATTGACAACTTTGCCCAACAGGCTGTTTGTTGCAGCCTTCATGTGTTCGATATTTAACCGCCCCAACTCCATTATGCTTTTGAAATCTTCTAAAGGAAACCTCACAACCCGCGTCCCTACATCATTTGGGTTTATCCTGCTTAGATAAATACTAAAAAATCTAAGCTCCTGAAGAGACATCGTGTTGGCTCTAATTTCATTTAGCATGTTTCTTTTAGTAACCAGATGCTCTTTGTCTATTTTCCCCATAAATTCAACCCTTTCGTGCATTATTAACATGTTATCCACATGATTTTCACAATCCACATTTTTATCAACAATTTTTCCACAGTATTTTTTTAATTCCCTTGTAATTTTAAAGTGTCTAGTTTATTATGCTAATGATTCTAGTGAAGTAACGTTCTATTTCCAAATAATACCATGCTATATTATCTAATAAAAATGCCGCATACATGGTTTATCCACAATTTTATTAACATTATATCAACATTTTGACTTTATTTCAACTAGGTTTTTAAAGATATCTAGTGAAGTTGCAAATGATTCTAGTGAAGTTGCAAATGATTCTAGTTAAGTTGCAAATGATTCTAGTGAACTAAATTTTGACACTCGCTCCTGACGCGGGTTTGCGAGACCGGAAAACAAGATTAAAGCAAGGTTAAAGTAAAAAGGTAAGTACGTACGTAACGCGCGCGAAGCCAAAAATTTCCAGCAAAAATTGAAAACAAAGTCAGTTGCGAAACAACTGTCAAAATATGGTTTTTTATTTTTGTTATACTTTTTTATTTTTCACAACAATTTACAAAATGCTTTGCTTGATGAAAGGGATAAAAATTTACATATTTTGTCAAAAAAATAAGCATAAAAGTAGTTGAGATTTTTTTGGGATGATTTTGGAAGTTGAAGAGCCTAAATTATACGTATAAAAAGATACAGATTTCAAATGAAAATGAAAAGTCGACACTTGGTACATGAAAAAAATGAGGCTCGAAAAATGCCCTTAAAATGCGAAAGAATGGCAAGGCAATAAATGGAAAATAAATACACTATTTTCCATTTATTTTTGCTGTTTTTCGATGTGGCCTTCCAGTATTACGTTCATAAGTTCATTCACGCTTAAACCCTTTATTTCAGACTCTTTACGTAAACGCTCAAACAAAGACGGCCGCATAAGCATGTTAAAGCGTTTACTTTTTCTTTCTATTAAAATGGGGCCGGAAGCGTCTTCGTCAGCTTGCCTGTCCCTTGACTCCATTTGAGGTGAAACTGCCGATTTTCCGCTCATAAATTGCAAGGCGGGTTCGTTTTTAAAACTTTTTTTGTTCATGTTTATACCTCCTTTCTTGAAGCACTTCTTCCACGAAACTTTCGTAATCTTCTGCTGCTTTGCTTTTTGGCGCATACTGGAAAATATTAACACGACTTACCTGTGCTTCCTTGATTGATATACTTTCCCGGATGGGGTTTTTATAAAACACAGCCCCCAATTCCTGCGCCTTGTGTTGGATGATTTCGGTTATATCCCGGGTAAGCACCGTGCGTCCGTTGTAGCGGGTGATTAATATGCCCTTTATAATCAATTCCGGGTTGCAGTATTTCTTAACCGTGTCAATGGTGCCTACTAACTGGTCAATTCCTTGCAAGCTGTAAATATCTGCTTGAGACGGAATTATGACCCCTGTGGAGGCTGCTAGGGCGTTGACGGTTAAAATTCCCAAAGCCGGAGGGGTGTCCAGTATTATGTAGTCATATTGATTGTGCAAAGGTTCCAAAGCTTCCTTTAATCGAAATTCTTTGCCAACTTCCACAATCAGGGTATCAGCTCCTGCCAAAGATGGGCTGGAAGCCAAAACATCCCTATCGCCTGCACTG
>WQTS01000006.1 GCA_009786185.1 Bacteroidota bacterium | reverse complement strand
TGCTGTTTCTCAACACCTATTCAACGGGGTACACCCGCCATTGTGCCAAACCGCTCGTTGCCTGCTGTAGCATGCCATTCCCCCTTTTTCCTTTCAGCCGTATCTTTCAAAGTTACCGATTTTGTCAATTTCGGTATTATTATGTTATATGTCTCTATTTCAGGTGGGTGGGCAAATGCCTCAAAAATTGCGTTAGCAATTTTTGGGCATGAGGCTTGCTTTTCGGTAGGAATTGAGTTTCACTTTTCTGAGCAAATCCCCCTGCATTGTTTTGAGCGTGCGCAGGCAAAAGCAAGATAATGGAGGCAAATATGGGGCGGCGCATATTGTAACTTTTTCTGTACAATATGCTTGTGCGGGGATTTGCCGACATTTTCTTGCGTGGGGTTTTCAAAGTGGTGTGAACGGAGTGAACACGACTTTGAAAACGTGGCAAAGCGACGGGTATTATTTTCTCGAAAGTCTGTTGCACATTGTCCATTTTTCTACTTTTCGTTTTCTCCTTTCGTTTTTTCTTCCAACATTTTCAAACTTTCCAAATAGTTTTTTTCCACTTCACTTAAAGTTTTCTGTTGGTATTTTTTGTATTCTGTTTTGGCTTTATCAACGGCTTGTTCGTGGCTAATACTTCCGGCGCCGAGCAATAAATTTTCGCCGCTCATGGTCAAAATTCTGTCTAAATGCTTTGCCCAATCTTTCATGGTCATGGCTTCTTCTCGCTCGGCTTGTCGCTCTGCAAAATCTAAATATCCAGAAACGATTTGTCCGAGAGAGCGTAACTCTTTCTCATCTAAGTAATTTTTTGCAATTACCACATCTTTCAAATAGGGACGGTTGCCCGAAAATGTCATCAATCCCATAAACTCTTTTTCAGCATCGGCGCGACTGTAAATTACTTCTGCGGCAGTTTGTCCATGAACAGCAAAATGAATTTTGTTTTGTACTTTTTTGAAAAATTCTACTGAAATTTCTGCTTTGGGGTCGTAATCAATACTTGTGGCGTAAATATCCAATACTTGACGATAAAAAACTTTCTCGGAAGCGCGAATATCACGAATCCGTTGTAAAAGTTCTTTCCAGTAACTACCTCCACCAAGATTTTTCAAACGTTCATCGTCCATAGTAAACCCTTTGCGAATATATTCGTTCAGCCGTTTGGTTGCCCATTTACGAAACTGTGTCCCTCTCAATGATTTAACACGATAACCTACCGAAATAATGACATCAAGATTGTAAAAATTAGTGGGTTTGGTAGAAAAATCGGAATTTCCGATTTTTCTCACACTATCACTTTCCTGTAATTCACCTTCATCGTAAATATTCAAAATATGCTCGTTGATGGTAGAACGCGATTTCTCAAACAGTTGTGCCATGGCATCTATGGTTAACCACACTGTTTCATCTTCTAAACGAACATCCACAGAGATTTTTTCATCTTCGGTTTTGAAGATTAAAAATTCGGAATCTTTTTTGGTTATTGAGGTTTTCATAGTTTATTTTTTTTTCATCTAATTTATTCTTTCTTAGCAATATCAAGTTTGAGCATATCGGTATTATAAGCAACATACATATTCTCTTTAATATCAGTTTTTAAATTTTCATCAATACCTGTTTTGGATAAAAAGCGATTTTTCACTTCTTCTTTTTCTTTTTTTAACGCCGGTCCTTGATTACCATTAAATGTCTTATCGGGATTGTATTCAAACAATATAATTTTGCATCCCTTTTGAAGTACATTACCTACTTCAATCCACCAATTTTTATCTGTTTCTCCAAAGGATAATCCAAATAAGCAAATTAAATGTGCTTGATTTATCCATTGTTGGCATTTTTGGTCGTGTTCTAATCCATAAGTACCATTACATTGAGACTAATAGTTTTCGGCTGACATTCACGAATTAACGCCATTACAGCACCTACTTTGTTTGGTCTTGAAAGTTGATAGGTTTGTGTGGCATAGTTGAGGATTTTCTCTTTTTTGCCGAAGTCGAGGGAGTATTTTTCTTGTCTCATAATGTCTGAAATTTTTCTTTATATTTAAAATTCAATGAATTATCTACATCTGCCAATTTTTCTTTTAGCAAATGAGCGTTAATAAAAGTCTTATTTTCAAGGTACAGATAAACTAATAAGCGGTTTTGATTATCGTGTTTTTGTTCATCATATCTCAAAAAAACTCGTTTACCGTACAATTTTCGTTTTAAATATTCCGTTGCTTGTCCATTTATTTGCGGATTTTGTTTTATGCCTATTAGCCTTACAATTAAATCGTTATTCAGTTTTAGAAGTTCGGGACTAATGATTTCTTTAACAGAAAATAATTCTTCTCTTTTTGTCGAACTTTCAGTGTCTATTTTTGAGCCGTATTGTAACTTTTTTACATCTATTTTCTTATCTAACTTGTGAACATCAACAAATTGATAGGGTAATTTTTCAAAATCAATTTTCGTTTCGGATTGTTTTATAAATTCCGTTTCAACTTGCATAAAAGTGTCGTTTCCACCGATTCTTTCTTTGATAATCGGAATATATTCGGGATTTATTTCGTAACCAACCGAATTTCTGTTTAGTTTTTTTGCAACTAAAGAAGTCGTTCCACTACCTAGAAAAGGGTCTAAAATTATTTCATTTGGAAAAGAAAACATTTTTATCAGTCGC
>WQTS01000005.1 GCA_009786185.1 Bacteroidota bacterium | reverse complement strand
CACGCCTCACTCCACCCACATTTTTGCAGCCCTGGTCTTGCTACGCAAGCCCTTATTCGGGCTGCAAAAACGTCGTATACCTAGAACGTTAGGCGACAGTTGTGCAAATATTTGAAAAATAATAGATTTAAAGAAATAGGTTTGCTTTGTGGATTATAGTCGTGCGGCAGAACACAAAAAACCGCAAAAAGAGATATTTTTTTCCTTAAGATTGCTTGCATACGTCTATTTACCCAATAAAAAGTAGATATTAGGGCATTTTTCCCAATAATGAGCCCTTGAAACTTTATCTTGACTATGACAAAATGATAAAAGAGCCTAGCCATATGGTCTTGGTTTTATTTTTTCTCTAAACAAAGAGGTATAGTATATTAAATGAGTATAAAGCAGAAATTATTCGCCGATTTGGATTTTTCGCAAATTTCCTCTAATAAGGACTTTAAAGAAGCTGATGTTAGGGCAGTAATTATTGATCCGATTTTGAAAGAATTAGGTTTTACCCATCAGAATATATTACGTGAGAAAATACTCAAAAACCCATTCATAAAAATTGGTAGTAAAAAAAGACAAGTTAGTTTAATTCCAGATTATATTTTAATTGTAGAAAACGGATTTGCGTGGGTATTAGATGCGAAAGCTCCAAATCAAAAAATAGTTAATGACGAAAATGTAGAACAAGTTTTTTCTTATGCTATACATCCTGAGATTAGAAGTAATTATTTTGCTTTATGCAATGGTTTGGAATTTGCTTGTTACAGGACAACAGAGGCTGACAAACCTATGCTGTATTTTCATGTAGATAATATAGATCAGCATTGGCCTGCTTTACTGAATACGCTCTCCCCAAATAGTTTTCAAAAAGGGAAGGTTTTTACTTATGAAACTGTGGTAGGCGCAAAAACATCATTTGATTATACAAGTAGACCTTTATTAAAGGAAATACCTGTTAAAAAACAACAAGCTAGAAGGCATTTTGGTGTTCATGGGTATTTTACTCGGCAAACATGGAATGTAGTAACTACCTATATTAATAATTATACTCAACCAGGTGATATAGTTTTAGACCCTTTTAGTGGTAGTGGTGTTACTGCAATAGAAGCAATGGTTAATAATCGTAAAGCAATTTCCATTGATATTAATCCAATGGCTGTTTTTCTTGCCAATTCACTATTATCTCCTATTAATTTTTCTCAGTTTGCAGTTAGTTATCAAAGGATAATAAAAGAATATAAAGAAAATGAGCCAAAAACAAAAAACGAGATAGCTAGAATACTAAAAGAATACCCTGGTCCATTAAACCTTGAACTTCCTAAAGGCTCTGATGTAGCCACAGTACCAGAATTATTTAGTAAAAAACAAGTTGCTCAGCTATCCCTTTTAAAAGCTATCATTAAAAAAGAAAGTGACATTAACATAAGGAGTACTCTATTACTCATGTTTTCTGGCTTGCTGACAAAAAAAAATTTGACTTACCATACGACACCTAATAAAACAAAAGCTGGTCAAGGCGATGCAAGTGCCATGAGATATTACCGTTATAGGATTGCCCCTAACCCAGTTGATGTTGATACTTTAACTTATTTCGATTTGCGTTTTAAAAAAATATTTGCGGCAAAAAAAGAAATTGAAAGCTACTGTTCCTTACATCAAAAGTCCTTTGAACAAATGATCAATGATGTTCAGATATTGAAGGGAAGTGCAACGGATTTATCTTTCCTTGATAATGAAAGTGTAGATTATATTTATACAGATCCACCATACGGTAAAAAAATACCTTACTTGGATTTGTCAACCATGTGGAATGCATGGCTTGACCTTGAAGTTACAGAAGAAGATTATTTACTGGAAGCAATTGAAGGTGGAAAACAAAATAAAACAAAAAATGAATACAATTCTCTTATAGCAAAAAGTATTCAAGAAATGTATCGTGTGTTAAAATTTGATCGCTGGCTTTCTTTTGTTTTTGCCCATAAAGACCCTGAGTTTTGGCATTTAATTATAGAAACATGCGAAAAATGTGGGTTAGAATATATTGGTGCAGTACCACAAAAAAATGGGCAAACTAGTTTTAAGAAAAGACAACACCCTTTTACAGTCTTGTCAGGTCAATTAATTATTAATTTCAGGAAAACTCGTAATCCTAAAGCAGTTTTAAAAGCAAATTTAGGCATGGACATCGGTGAAATAGTTATACAAACTATTGAAGGTTTAATAGCAAAAGATAATGGTGCTACCCTTGAGCAAATAAATGACGAACTGATTATTAGAGGATTGGAATTGGGGTTTTTAGATTTGTTAAAAAAAGAATATGCAGACTTAACCCCCCTTTTGCTAGATAAATTTGATTATGACCCAAATACCGAAAGGTACTCGATAAAAAAAGATACCAGGTTCCAAACTCAAGTTGATATAAAGTTACGCATAAACTATTACTTACTTAGTTTTTTGAGACGCATGGAACGTGAAGGTAAAAATCCTACTTTTAATGAGATTGTGTTTGCAATTTTACCATTATTAAAAAACGGCGTTACACCTGAACAACAAACTATTTTGAATGTTCTCGAAGATATAGGGGAAAGGGTGGGTTTAGATGGTTGGCGATTAAAGAAAAATGACAAGACATTATTTGATTAATAATT
>WQTS01000004.1 GCA_009786185.1 Bacteroidota bacterium | reverse complement strand
TGTTATAATCTATCTGGCTGAAAACATCTACTGCAACTCTAAAATAACTTAAAAGAGTCTTATCATCCCTAATTATTTCTAATAATTTGTCAAAACTATTTTCTCTTTTATTACCAACCTTTACAGAATAAGTGTTTGGATTTTCTATAAAACTTGTTTGAAACTGCAGATTTTCAACAAGATACCGTACACCCATGAAAATATGGTAGCGATACTTATTAAATCTCTTTAAATCATCAAATTTAGTATATAATTTTTCCCATCTTGAAGATATAAGTCCTGAAATATAATAAGGGATAGGACTGTGTTCTTTTTGAAAAAAGGAGTCCTTTTTATCCCTAACAATTTTCCCAATATTACCTGCAACTAAGTGTGGTAAATCAAAAAACATTGCCATAAAACTTTTTAGTTGTTCCCTAATCTCAATTACATTGTTACGAGCGATTCCCTCATTTGCATATTGATTTGAACGTCTTTCATAATGCAAGTTATCTAGCTGCTGATGAGAAACATAAAAATCTTCAAGAGTCTTTTGAAATTGTGTAATTGCAAACAATTGCTCTTCGGTAAATCTAGATTGACTATTAGTAGTTAAAATAATCTCATCACGTAAATTTTCATCTTTTGTAATTACAATTTTTAATGGAATTAAAACAGAATCAATATTTTCAATGTTTTTACATTCAAATAGAACATTTGAAGTTTGACAACCATTTACTATTTGGTAATTTTGTAATATGAATGTGTTACTTTTCCCAACATTTGTGTCGGCAATAATAGTTACTCCATTATTAAGTAGTGAAAATTCATTAAATTTACCTGATTCTAACGTGTTTTTAATACTCTGATTAATAGGATTTTCCAAGCCCAAAAAATCTCGTAAATTATCGTTAAACAAGCTTTTTACTTTTGTTTGAGCTTCGTCCATTATAAGGTTTTTGAATTCTGCAAATGGAATAAATCCTATATATGCCTCATCTACATTTTTTATATTTGATAAAGTTGTTTTATTTTCAAACTTGAAAGTAGCTTCTAATGGATTAATTGCTTTTCGATGAATGTTTAAAAGAGTTGATTTATCAATCAAATCAATTCTAATATTCTGAAACAAACCGTTTTGTGTCAATGTATTCATTTTAATTTTTTTTGTTGAATCAATCGTTGTTTGTACTTCCTGCCTCTGTCCTAAAGAGATATATAAACAATGTAGATTGAATTTCCGTATATTTGCCACTTTTGAAATTAACTTTTTGTAAATACCTTTTTTTTCTTCAAATTCAACTATGTTATAGATAGATTTATCAGAAAAAAAATCAATTACAACATCCATAAAATTACCTAGTTCTGAATCATTAAAACTATCAGATGTTTTTGACTGAAAAAAGTAAGCATCCACTACTAAATTTTGATTTTCAAAATTGTCGATTTCATCCTCTGTTAAAATGAGTTTTCCGTTAATACAAAAGGCTATAGTGTCAACACCTTTAGCGTTACCAGTAGAGATTGCTTCTAAATCAGTTTTTAGCAGATTATTGTTAATTTCTTGAGATAATAATGAATAAGCGCAAAAATATTCGAATTTTAAAGAATCCTTCAGTGTTGTATCAAATCCAAACTTTATAATAAAACTATCCAAAAATGACTTTGCAATATTATCCATCATTTTTCTCCTTCATATGGAATATAGTTTCTGAATACGCAGCTTGATCTCGTTCTGTACGATTAAGAACTGGACGGTGAAATTGTTGTACAATGGTCATACCGGATTTTTCTGCAATAGTTGGATACATATTAAATTTATCATTTGCAACTAAAAAAACATTATAATCGTCCACAAGATATTTTTTGCAATTCAATAATACTGATGATATACCCTCTATGTAACTGTTTCTTGCGGCTATACCCTTTCCTCTAAACAGGGGGCCAATTTCAAGTTCATCATTTCGAGTAAACTTAAATAGATCATAAGCATAAGCATGCTGTTCATGATAATCAATTAAACCAACATACGGCGGTGAGGAAAAAATGCCTGCAATTTTATTTTTTTTAAGTATTTTTCCAAAACTCGGGTTAATGATATTAACTTCGTTGAATATGTTAATAGTTCGACTATCTCCCACCAAACATAATTGTTCTGTTTGTGTTCTTAATTTACTAAAGTATTGTAATCTTTCAATTGTATCTTTTGTATATGTTTTCCACCATTTCAAAATAGAAAATAATGGCTTGCATATTTTCCCATGTTTACTGCAATAATACGCTTCCGTTACGGGTTCTAATAAAGTTGCTAAATCTGCGTGGGTTGTGGCTCTACAACTACGCATTGTTCTGCTTAACATAATCAGGAATATATTCCTTAAATCGTTATTTGCTATTTTATTTATTTCTGAATATACAAGTTCAATTTCCGCGCGGACTTGCGGAAAGTACCATTTATCCAAAAACGAATTGTTTTTTGTTTGCTTTGTTTTTATTTTATATTTTTCAACGAGCGAATAATATATTGGCAGAAACATCTTTTCTTTTTCTGGCGCGTATTTTTCTTCATTAATTTCTTTTCTTCGTAATTTATACTTATAATCAGGTACTGGAAAATATTTACCGTT
>WQTS01000003.1 GCA_009786185.1 Bacteroidota bacterium | reverse complement strand
TGACCTATTTCAATTTAGGATTCAACCTGCGCGACCGGCGCGGACAAAGCCGTACATTCCAAATCCGCCTGCAAGCATCATACACCGGCACATTCGTACTGCCTGCAATTCTGGTGGAAGCAATGTACGACACGGAAGTGAACGGCAGGACGCGAGCGGGAGTAGTGAGGGTTGTGAGGTAGGGTTTGGTGCGTATTTTGTATTGTTAAATGTGCTGACAGCACAAAATACGCAACTTAAACGTTTATTTTAAGCAACTTAAAGCAGTTTCAGTTGCGTATGTTTATGAGTTAGCAACAACACGGGCGACAGTGCAACGAAAACAGACAACAAATTAAAAAGATTAAAATATGAACAAATTGGATAAAAATGCAACTGAAAAAGCAAAAGAAATACTCGAAATTTCAACAAATGATATTTCGACAGATGAACTATACGACAAATTGTACGAATACAGAATAAGCCAACACCCAGATAAGTATCAGGTAGAGGAGGCGAAAAAAGTTGCGGAGGAGAATTTT
Source organism: Bacteroidota bacterium (assembly GCA_009786185.1). Lineage (GTDB taxonomy): Bacteria > Bacteroidota > Bacteroidia > Bacteroidales > WCHB1-69 > WRNX01. The sequence goes on along the minus strand of WQTS01000003.1, from coordinate 2,001 downwards.
AAGAAAGCAGGAAATATCTTGGAAATTTTAAAAAAAGACATTGAGTTGCAGTTGGTAAACAGTAAGCCAAGCGAGATTGTTCCGTTTCAGAAAATATATGACAATATTCAGTTAAAGCAAAATACGGTAGAACTTCAAAATGAAATTCAAAGTTTAAAAACGACACTTGACTTACAGAAATACGAGATTAAAGACTTGAAAAAAGAATTAAAATCGCTGAGAAGCGAGAAGTTAAACGAAAAAAAAGATGAATTAAAAGAACAGTACACTCCCAGCAAAAAAGGATTTCTATCCAATGGGATTGTATTTATTCTTACATTTATAGCAGTAATTTTTACGAAAATTGAAGATGTAGCAAGCATACTGACCAAATATTCTCCAATACCCGACAATGTTTTTAACTATATACTATTTGGAATCTTGGTATTTATTCCGTTAAGATTTATTTATTTATTTTCAAAACAATTTTGTGTCAATAAGATTGTGCAGTTAATAATAACGCCTCCTGTAATTCAACAATTCGTAGAGTATTTAAAAAGTGAAAATAAAGCGGATAATTTTTCGGAAATAAATGTATATAATTTCATTATAAACATTCAATATCCTAAAAATAAAGCAGTAAGATTTTTTTCAAATTTACTATTTGGAATTCAATCCCATAATGTGCTTAACCAACTGAAAGACATTTTTATATACAATCTATTAAGCAAGCAGTTAATAGAAATATCAAATGCAAATAATTTAGACAGAAATTTTAGAATAGTTAAAGGGTATTCATATCATATTTCACTTGATGATATTGATTTTTAAAAATGGTTTTATCGGCAGAATTCACTGCACACAACGAGCGGTTTCACGCAAACGGGAGTGTATATCCGCAGATAGTTTTGTGGGAATTTGGAAGTTCATCGCCCGCCCGAGCATTTGCAAATCTCATTGTCTCTGAAAACACGAACTGCGTGAAAAAAAATTCACGCAGTTCGTGTTTTTCTGTGCCAATCAGTCAAATCTGTGTCATCAGTGTGCTCTTAACATCAAAATCTCTATCGCCCTCTCCATTACCGAATCAACATTATTCTCTCTATCTTCATCGCTGATAATAACGTGAAAATCGGGCGCGATACCCCATTCGGTGTGGCGCATTTCCGAATCGAGCATCGGACTTGCCGAGAAACGCACCATCCAGCCGTTGGGCAGTTCGCTCGAAAGAGGCATTCCGCCGCCACCACCTGTCCAACTTCCTACGGTAAAAGCATTGGGCGCGTGGCGCATACGGACAACAAAATCGTTTGCCGCACTGTACGAACCGCGGTTTGTAAGCACCGCCACAGGTCGTTTCCAGCGTATAGTCGGATGCGCCGGCGTGCGCACCGCAACCGGACGCGAAAAATCGGTGTGTCCCGGTCCGTTTTTATGCTTCATAAATCCGGTAACGGTAGTTTCCGTGAAAAAAAACGAGGCAAGGCGTTCGGCATTGGTAATCATTCCGCCGCCGTTATTGCGCACGTCGATAATCAAGCCGTCGGCATCGGCAAAATAGGTCATAACGTGCCGCATATTCGCATCGCTGAATCCGACGGCAAAACTGCTGTACTGAATATAGCCGATGTTGTGGTTTCGCAAGCGCGCATAACGCAAACCGCCTGCAATACGGAAATTATTTTCGATATAGTAATTTCGGATGATAGCCGGATAAAAATTCGTTGCCGAATCGGCAAACCAATTTTCGTAACGGCTGATGTCGAAACTCGAAAAAAGATTGACGTGCCCGTCGCGCAACTTGGCAAGCATTGCGCCAAAATGGTCGAAAAGCGCAAACCGGCAATGCTTAACATACGGAAGTCCGCGCCGAAAAACCGCACCAATCGAGTCCCAATTGATACGTTTGTAATCGAGAAAGCAGTAGCGCGTGTCGATAATGTGCCAAAGCGCATCGAAATTGCCTTCGGGCGTATTTGGGAACATAACCGGCTCGTCCATACAGGAATGGAGCGTGAAAAT
>WQTS01000002.1 GCA_009786185.1 Bacteroidota bacterium | reverse complement strand
CTTAGCTCCAAAAACCTTACATTGCGGGCCAATTTGCTTCAGGAGAACCTTGAATTCACAAAATCCTTGCAGGATAAATTGAAACAAGGTCTTTTTATGATAAACAGGGATTTAACCTTCAAGCAAACTCATTCCAGGACTATTCATGAAATTTTGTCAGTACCCTCCCTCGAAGGGAAAAATTTATCTGATATCCTCTCTGCTTCGATCGATCAAAAATCGATGATGAGCCTTATTGATTATCTGGAAATGGTTTTTGAGGGCTCTCTTGATCAAAAAATGCTTGACGAGATTAACCCAATCCATGTTTTTAACTATCAAAACCCCGAAACCGGTGAAAGAAAAGTTCTCAAAACCGATTTTGCCAGGGTTACAGAGCGGGGCAATACTTTCGTAATGGGCACAGTTGAAGATATAACCGAGAAAAGTGACCTGGAAATGGAGTTTTCTGATGAAGAAAGTCAAAAAGACAAGGAAATGCGTGCACTTTTCCAGGTAGTGCAGCTTGATTCTCAGGTTTTAATGGATTTCATTGAAGACGCAGAACATGAATTTGAAGGAATAAACGAAATATTAAAAGGCGAGAAACAATTACATCAGGATAAGCTGACAGAGGTGTTTCAGTCCCTGCATTCAATCAAATCAAATGCTCTTATTTTGAACCTCGAAACTTTTGCCGACAAACTGCACAAAATGGAAAGCTCTGTAAAGAAACTTCAGGAAAACAAGGGATATTTCGGGGGCATGATACCTTTTGACGCCATCCTGTCTTTGGTATTGGAGCTCGATGAAACCATGAAAGAGATGGATCATCTGGAGACGGCAGTTTCCAAAATTGTAAACTATAAAACCGTGTCCGATGAAAAAGCCGATCAAAAACGGCAAGTTCTGGAAGAAACTCTGATTCAGATTTGCAATAAAACAAGTTCGGCGCTGAACAAGAATGCCAGGCTGCTGGTGAGCGAAATTGATGTATTGGCTTTGGATTATGGCCCCCGCAGGGTAATAAAAGAAGTGATAACCCAGTTAATCCGCAATGCTATTTATCACGGCATCGAAGCTCCCGGGCAGCGGACAGCTTTGGGCAAGGACCCTGAGGGGGAAATTCGTGTTTCTGTCGTTTGTAAGAATGACCAAATTGTTATCAAGGTTTCCGATGATGGCAGCGGGATTGATTTGGAAAAATTAAAACAAAAAGTAAAATCAAGCAAATTATTGCAGAATCTCATCGATATAAACAACAAAAACTTTTTGCTGCAAATGCTTTTTTCTCCGGGATTCTCTACCGCCCAGGAAGCTGATCTTCATGCCGGCCGCGGTATTGGATTGAGTCTTGTCAAGGATCGTATAAAAGACCTGCGCGGAAACATTAAAATTTCGACGTTTTCCGGAAAAGGGACAACTTTTACTTTAAGTATTCCTATGGAAATTCCGCAAAGCGCCAAGGTTTCATGATACTTTGGTATCATGAAACCAGGTATCTTGAGCCCGGTATTTTAAACCTGTATATCTAAAATTTGTATTGCCGAATGAAAAAATATATAATAAAATAATATATAATATCATAAAAAAGTACAAAAATAAATTGAAAACGGAGATTAACGTGAAAATTCTATAGAAACGAGGGGAAAGTGTATGCGTATTAAAAAAAGGATGCTTAACTTCGCTTTACTGAAAGAGTGGATTCAAAGAAACCAGATCGCCGTTATCAATACTTCGGTTACAATCAGCCTTCTTCTGGTTGCCATCATTGTATTGCTTTTGCGTACAGGCGCCTTGCAAAGAAATGCGGTGGAAGAGGGTGTTATAAATCTGACAGGCATGACAGCTTATGAAGCCCAGGTTTTCTATATGAGCTATTTTGACAAGGCCAGAACTCTTGCGCAAATCATGGCAAGCTATCAGAATATTGAAGTTACCCAGCGCCGCCATATTTTTAATACAATAAAGCTGGAAATTCTTCAGGCAAATGAAGCGTTGATAAATGTTTATTCAGTCTGGAGGCCCTATGGGCTGGACGGCCTTGATGCCCAGTTTGCCGGTACTCCGGGTCATGATGAAACAGGCCAATATATTTCCGGATTCACCAGGAGATTTGGCCCGGTACAACCGAGGTTTTTTGGCGATTTTGTTTTTCTTTTGGGTCTTAGTTTTGAACATCTGGGTTTAGGCGGAATAATAAGCGAACCCATTTTCAAGGATGTTGCCGGTACGGAAACCTGGGTAGTCGATGTCCAGGTTCCGATTGTAGACGGAGAATACATAATAGGTCTGGCTGGTGTTACGATTAACCTCATGCATTTGCAGAATATGATCGAGGGAAGAAGCCCCCATGGGGGACAAACCATGATAAGCACAAGCGCCGGAAATATTCTGGCGCATAATGACCGGGAGATGCGCGGTTTTAGTTTTTTCCGGCCTGATCCCCGTAACCCGCTTATTACCAATGAAACATTTCAGTTTGTCCGTAATTCTCTTATAACTATGGAACCCCATGTTTTTAGT
>WQTS01000001.1 GCA_009786185.1 Bacteroidota bacterium | reverse complement strand
TTTTTTGAATTTCTGTATCCGTATTATTCCGTAACTCACCCAAGCCACCCCCACGGAATATATACGAATCCTATACCCAAAAGTTCGCTGGCTTCCGTAGAGAAGTCGATCACAGTAGACTTTACTAGTAAAGTCCCTGTGCTTTTTGCAATAGCAAAAAGTCTTTAAATTCATACAAAATTAACTTGACAACCGTTAATGGTAGTAGTAAACTATAAACGTTAATATTACATACATTTCCGTCATTTTTTATAATTAAAAGGAGATTGATATTATGAAACACAAACTTTTTACAAGTCTACTAACACTAAGCGTAATTACTGCCTCATCAATGCCAGCATTAGCGAACACGCAAACAAATTTTTTAGAAAATTCTAAAAATCAAATTATTTCTCAAAGTTCAGAAAATTCAAGAATGGACAAAGATGTAACAAAATCTTTAACAACTACAAGCTTTACCCAAATTTTTACAACAAACAACTGGGTTAATGCAGATGTAACTGTTACATTAAAATCTGATTCCGCTGTGAAAAATGTTATAGTTTATGCCACTTCCGCAAAAGGTACTGTGTTAAGTGAAACTCCTTTAAGCGCTGGAAGTAGTGCTACTTTTTACGTTGGAGCATTTGATGGAGATTATACGATTAGTGCAAAAGCCGTAGGTTCTAGTGGTGAGGCTACTTTCAACATCAAAGACAAACTCGCTCGCACAAACAATTAAATAAAAATGACTCATTATGAGCCATTTTTATTTTCCACTTCATAATAATCTAACCTAAATCTTTAATATTTCAAATATTTTTAAGTTTCTAAATTTTTCAAAACAAATTAAAATTTATAATAATTTTGTCTATGCTTGTCCCATCTATAAACTATATAATTACTAATTTCATCAGTATTTACGACATCTTCACCAACTAAATCAGCATCATCATCTTCAACATCTTGTAAACACAACTGTTTTTTAATATCCTTAAATAAACCCAAGTACGCAATTTGACGTTTACGAAACAATCCAATATCTAAATCATTTACACGACGTTTGTTTTCTTCTTCATCATCAGTCAAATAATCACTATCCTTAACAGGGTATTTAGAAACCTCATAAACTGCACCCATCAAATCTTTTTCATTCTTAGCCTTGGTTTTATGCGGTTTTACAACTTCTATATGTACTATTGGATTATATTCAACCTGTAATGACTCTTTCCACATTTGAGTCCACTCAGCTTGACACAAATAATTCTCCGAACCATTAAAATAATTTGAGCTAACCATAAATAATATGTGCATATGCTGATTATACGAACCATCTATCTTACTAACTGTAACTTCCGTTACTCTCATACCACCTATAAAATTTTTCTGTATTTTCTTACGTTTAATCAATTTATTAAAAGCCCTAGACATATCAGTTAAAGCAGAATTCAAAGAATTTCCATCAATAGCATTTTTAGCAGTTAAAGTTAAAAGCAAGTACCTAGCTTTTGCCTTATTAATTCTCGCTTTATCCAAAATCTGTTTTACTTGTATGGAATGCTTATCCGAACGTCTTTTATTACATAAAGGGCAAAGTTTATGTTTACAGAAATGAGCTTCGACCAATTTTAAGCACTCCCATTCACAATTTTGTGCTTTAACAAACTTCAAAAATTCACCACAACAAGCAACTCGTACGCTTTTATTAAACTCATTCAATTCACTAAATATGTAAGAAAGCTGGCTACTTTTCAACTTCCAGCCTTGCCAATCAAATTTTTTACCACTTTTTTTTATATCCCTTAAAATTTCCTCTTGATTTTTCTGCACAGTTGATTTATAATAAGTCTAAATAAAAGCACACAGACCTATTTTCTCCTTTCGTTATGTTGTTTCGAACAAAATAACTATAACATATTGAGAAAATAAAAACAAGTGCTTTTTATTTTTTTCTTTAAGGTAAAAAAATCACAAAAACTATTGTCATATCAAGCAAAACTCAAATATTTTTGCGTGGAATTACACCCAATAGTATCAAGATAAGAAAAGACTTTTCGCAATTCACATATTTTGAAATTTTTCTTCATTATAATGCAAATTTTTAATTTTTCAAAAACAAGACCGATATTACCACCAAAAACTTAACTATCGAAAATTTTATTTTTTGTGATATAATAATATCAAAAATTACGAGGTGATAAAATTGGCAACTAGATATGAAATGCTATTGATTTTACAAAAAGAAATAACACATTTGGAAAGTTTCAAAGAAAAATTTCCTAATGACAAAGTTTTAGATATCCTAATCCAAGAGAAAAAAGCAGAAATTAAAATAATCGAGGAAGCAAAATAACAAGACCTTGGGGCGTTGCCCCAAACCCCACAAGGGGCTAGCCCCTTGACCCATCATGCGGTGGCTTTGCCCCCGCACCCCCAGTCTGCCGACAGCCGTTCGCCACGTGGCAGGGGTTGACGTTCCGCCAACCCCAACCCTAACCGTCTTGTTGTATTCACGGTGTCAAGGG